>NZ_QTNF01000020.1:0-113089 GCF_003603455.1 Bacteroides sp. AM37-9
TCGGCTGAAAGACAGCCGATAAAATTGGCGTGGCGGAAAATAGTATGGTTACAAGTCCCCAAACAAGCATACGATTTGGGCATGAGTTCGTTGGTCGATGTTGAAACATTTAAGGATATATTGAGCTTTCAATATAAATTGAATCCCAAAACATTATACAAAGATTGTATAAAGGCTATTGAGTATTATCTAAGTAATGATGATTTTCTGGATGAATGAAATCAATCTTATGAAAAAGTTATTGTATTTGCTTGTCATGCTATTGATATTGGCGGCATGTAACCCAAAAGTTGAATTGACCAGTGCCGGAATGTACCCGAACTATCAAGTGGGTGAAATAGTAAATCTTATTCCGGTGGATTCTCTGACTTATGGGGACGTAATCGCATATCATTCATACATTCCCGGCTTTCAGGAAAGGGCATTTAAACGAATTGTCGGACTACCGGGCGATACTGTCCGCTTTCAGGATCAGCAATGTATCGTGAACGGCAAAAAGTGTGAATGGGTATTCATACGGAAACTTTTCTATGAAGAAGATGAATGTGAAGAGTATTGCGAAAGTCTGCCCAATGGCATGAAGGTGAACATCTGTAAAAGCGTTGTACCCATAGATTCGGCAACGGCTACCACGACTGCGGTTGTCGTCCCGGCGGGCAGCTACTTCGTTGCGGGGGATTACAGGGGCGGCTCGATTGACAGCCGTTCGCAAGGATGCGTAGCTGCGGATTCAATTATCGGGAAAGGTGTAAAAAGAAAGTAAGTACAGGGCTTTAGTTCCGATTTATTATGCTGAATACAATGAATATAAGAATCATTTCATTTATCTGTGCAGGATTGGTCGCAGCAAGTTGCGTGTCCTCACTCTGTTTCTATGATTATTTTGCCAACGATGGCACTACCAGCAATCCCATCTATTGGATTTTCGACTTTTTTCAGTTATCCATACTGCTGGGACAAGCCGGAATAGGCGTTTATACTATCAATGTGCTCCTACGGCAGAGGAAAGAAGCCATTTCTTCTCTAGGATATTTTGCGGCTCACGTATTTCTGCAAAATATAACTCCCTTGCTCCAAGCATGGTCTGCGGCTGTCATTACGGAATATCCGCAATGGTTGCTGATGAGTCAGGTCGGTTTTAGCATTGTTCTTTTTCTTACTTTGCTAATCATCCAACCTGCATCTTTATTCAAAAAGTCGGAATATATCCCCTGGCTGTTGATGGCTGCATTTTATATCAACTGCGTATATACGGCACTTACCGTCATCGGTTTAATTATTACCCTGTAATGATTGCATATAAACAGAATCCAGCACAGCACCTTCCCAATGAATAGCAGGCGGGTATTGTTTCCAACCTCTTTCCGGTGGGGACAGTACCCATGTGGGGACAAACTCGTCCCCCAAAGCCTTATTGTATTCAGGGTTGCTGACGGCATACCTCACTATGATGCGCAAAGGATTGCTGACACCCAAAAATTTGGGATATGTCGTTGTAGTATTATATTTCACCCCATCCACATAAAAACCGAACTGGCGTACCTTATGTCCCCCTTTAATGACACCCGACACTTTTTCATAAGTGGCTAAAGTGTATCGATTGCCTTCTGCCAACGCACGGGCTTTATGTATGCTATTGTACCATGTCCAGCCGGAACCTGACATTGCGAAAAGATATAAAAGGTAAATGGATAACGAAGTCTTTTTCCCATCCGTAGCCCACTGCTTTTTCAATAGCGAGCCTACTATCATAACAAAAGCCCCCACCCCTAACAGGGAGACACAAACCAAAACCGGAATATTCATGTACTCTATCATACTGTTTTAGAATATTCTTTTCTTCAAATAATATACCCATAAATCAATAGCTTTGCCGATAACGACACCAAAAACACTAAGTGCCAACGCTATGTAAGCTGCAACAATGAACGGTTGTTCGTCTATCCACTTATTGACAAGTACGGACATCCGGGAAAAGACACCACCCGCAACAGTCAGAACGATGGTCAGGGCAATATGTATCTCCACCAGCTTATCCTGTCTGTTTGAATCTATTTCGTCATCTTTTAAATACCTGACAAGCCACAGGCACGGAACAAACAGAAACAACATGAAAAATGCAATAATTACCATTTCTTCCCCGGAGATTTCATGCAATCCTCTGCCGAAAAAGCGAAAACCGAATATTATTGCTATACAGGAAGTTATCATTTATGCCACTATTTTTAGTTTGTATTCTTAATCGTACATTCTTTCTCAATAGCCTGACAATTCGTTTCCCGGCTATCCTAATTCTTACCACCGAAAGCGCATCTACGAAGAATAGAATTGTATCGGCTTTGTTACTAATAACTCCTGATTCATATAGGATTCTTTAGTTTACAAAGTTACGGATATGACAGGAAAAAGGCAAATTTAAATCAAGAAAAGATAATAAACACGCGGATATACGATATTGATAACAATAACAAACAGCACTTCAATCTACAAAGCAAGCATCCGGAGATACCTGTATCGTTTCAATAGAGATCAACAATTAGACTGATAGGTACTTTCAACTAATCTTTTTTCATACATTGTGTTTTAAGTAAGGTAATCGGAAGACTGTGAATCAATGGAGCATTCCTGCAGTGTTGAAGTAAGTCTTCCTTGACCTTAAGTTGATAAAAAGAGGTAGAACAGGCCGGATTCGAACCAGCAATATCCACCGTTAAGAAGTAAGCCCCGGTTGACCTCATTTCAGATAATCCCGAAGCTACTGTCCTACCTCTATATTTGTTTTTTGGGGAGCAGGCCGGAGTCGAACCGACGACCGTCTCTACCCACTGAGCTACTGCCTCTTTACGAAACAGGAAAACAGATAATCGTACTGGTAATGTTCTACCTTAAAGAGTGTGTTGAAGTAACCCGTACTTGACCTGTTTTCTTATTTCTTCGACAAAGATAGGCGTAGTGGTGCGCAACCTTTTTGCGTAACTCAAACTTTTTTGCTGTTTTCTCGAAAAAACAGTAAAAAATGAATAAACAAGACTTATTTTGTAAAAATACAGAAGAAATACGAAGACATATAGGTGATAACTCAACAGTTTTCCTACTTTTGTGTATAGTAGAGACATTACTCTCTCCCAACAATAAACACACAATATTATGAAAAGAGCATTTATTTATAAAGATGAGAAATCTCATAAATTTTGGTGGATTGATTATAGTGGCTGTGATTTTGCTGTAAATTATGATAAGTTCGACAGTATCGGTAAATTTGAAATCAAAGACTTCGATACAGAAGAAGAATGCCTGAAACAAGCAGAGAAACTTATTCACTCGAAAAAGAAAAAAGGATATGTAGAAGACGCCAACTTCGACTTCATGCACAGATTTTATATTGATTCCGAAGAATATGGTTTGCACCCCAAAACTTCTCATCCCCGATTTACCGAACACTTCACGGAAGAACTCTATTATGATTGCGTAGACGAAGAAGCACCTTTTGGTAGCGATGAGGGAAGTGATACGTTAGATTCTCTTGAAGAAACGATCAGAAAAAATCCCAAACTCAACTTTCTTGATTTTCCCAAGTATCTGATAGAACACGACTGGGGCATGGAATATATTCCTGTTGAAAGTCTTGACCCCGAAGTGGTTAAAAAACTAGCTTCAAAGAAAGAAATGGATATGACACAAAGCGACATGGTGACTTACGCTACTGCCTTTGGACAAATAAAAATCACTGGGCGTCTCTCACCCAAATTACAAGAACAGGGAGTTAAAGCTATCAAAAGATTAGCTTTACTTTGGGGAAATGGGGTGACCGAGATTCAAAGCAGAATGATTGATGACTTACTTTCATTTCCTATTGATAAGGACTGATAATATGAAACTAATAGGTAGTAAATATATGAGAATAATAGAGATTAGGAACTACACTATGAGGTGTGGTTATTAACGCATTAGCAACAATCAAATCATTATCGTTATTATGGATATAGAAAGAATACTTAAAACAAGAGAAAATGCAATATACTACGGCATTGGTGAATACCAAAAAGACTGCTTTGGTTGGGTTGGTGGAAATGCTCCAGCTTGTTTTGATGATAAGTATTTATCGGACAAAGATAATCTCTATTTTTATCTAACATTTCAAAACCCTTTAAATCCCAACAAGCAAATATCTATTTTCACTCCGGAATTTGATGTTGCATTGGAATATAACACATATCCCGATTGTAAATTGTTGTTGGTTGAACATGAATTAAGTAGTCAAAGCAAAAGTGATAGATATAAACACCCCGAAATAGATGAAATTTATTCAATATACGAAATGAGTACAGAAAAAGATATGCCTGAAAAAAATTGTGCAATCAAATTTGGGGGTAATGTAATGCCTATTCAATGGGGATTAGATAATGATGGTAAAGTGGTTAAAGATGGAAATAGCTTCATTTTTCAAATCAACGAAATTTGCATAAAAGATATTTCTGTTTTCATGGCTGGCTGTATATATGTTTATGGAAAAATTGAAGGTAATAAAGTCACAAATCCATTTGTGGCATACTGGGAATATTCCTAATAACGATAAATTGATTAATTATTTCAAATAGGTTGCTAACAACGAAAGATAGCATCTGACGATGCTCCTTTCTAACCATTATAAGCAATAGAAAAACGGAAACAATATGATAAAATACATTTCGGGAGATATATTACAGAGTAAAGATGAGTACATAGCACAAGGTGTAGCTGTTGGCTCACAAGAAGGATTAGGAACTGGGCTTGCCTTTAAGCTGTCAAGTCAATTCCCTGAAATCCAAAAACTCTTTAAGAAGTACACACGAAACACTAAGTTCCAGGCTGGCAATGTGTTTATAGGAGAAATCAAAGGTTTCTCTCCGGGTATAATCTACATCGCTACACAACCCGATATGTATCATGCGGAACTCACATATCTGAATAAAGGTTTGAAACGCTTGAAAAAAGTGTGCGAAAGCAGAGGTATCAAAACCGTGTCGCTACCGAAAATAGGTGCAGGGCTGGGTAAGTTAGATTGGAATAGTGAGGTCAAACCTTTGCTTGAAAGTATTTTATCAGATTGTGAAACGGTATTCAATGTATATGAAGATTACAAGATTGAATACGAAATTTAGCTTACAACATACACCTGTCCTGCCTAACGGCGGCAAGCTGCAAACCATTATCAGCATAAAACATTAATACAAAAAAGAATGTTGATAATGAAATAGGAAATAAAAGAATTAATTGATTTTTGGCTGTAATTTATCTATATAGCTATGTCACCTATTATTAATAACAATTGCCACATGATATGGAACAAAAGAAATTAACTGAATTATCATTAGACGAGCTTTGGCAATTATTCCCCATAACCCTGACTGCACACCAAGACTATTGGACAGATTGGTATAAGGAAGAAGCGGAGTTGCTGAAAGAGAGACTTCCCTGTATTGAACGTATTAGCCATATAGGTAGCACAGCAATTAAAGAAATTTGGGCAAAGCCTACCATAGATATACTTGTGGAAATCCCAAGAGAAGAAAAAGTCGTCAATTTGAAAGGTACAATTGAAAGATGCGGCTATATCTGCATGGCAGAGAACGACAGTCGCATTGATTTCAATAAAGGTTATACATTACAAGGATTTGCTGAACGGGTATTTCATCTACACTTATGTTATGAGGGAGATAATGATGAATTGTATTTCAGAGATTATCTTCAAGCAAATACAGCTATTGCGAAAGAATATGAACGGCTTAAACTTGATTTATGGAAACAATATGAACATGACAGAAATATGTACACTTCCCACAAAGGTGATTTCGTAAAACAATATACACAGAAAGGGAAACTGCTTTTTACAGGCAGATACGACAATAAGTAATAAAAAAACTCTTCATAAATGTAAATCCCCAATAGATATAAGCTTAAGTTAGTATAACACGATGCAGGCATCCGGAGATACCTGCATCGTCTCAATAGAGATCAACGATTTGCCTTGCGGTTCTTCACTTCTTCCACGAGTTTGGTAAATGATTTTTCTTTTTTGCGTTTCTCATGTTCGGAAGCAGAAAAGTGCCACGCTTCCCGGCGAAGTTTCAGATAGCTCGCATAAACTTTATAATCTAATACACCACTGTTGACTGCTTCTAAAACAGCACAGCCCGGTTCGTTGATATGTTTGCAATCTTTAAAGCGACACAATTCAGCATAGTCAGAGATTTCCAACACTTCGGCAAGAGAATCGGGATTGTCAATGGCCAAGCCAAATTCACGGACGCCCGGAGTGTCGATTAAAACACCCGAACTGTCCATCAATACCATTTCACGACGGGTCGAAGTATGACGGCCTTTTCCTGTGGACAGGCTTATATCAGATGTGAGCAATACCGGCTTTTCACAAAGAGCATTCACCAAAGAGCTTTTCCCGACACCCGAAGAACCGACAAACACAACCGTTTCGCCTTCCGATATGGACTTCCGTAACCGGACAATTGTTTCGAGCTGATGAATACTCGTGAAAAATACGGGTATCTGACTGGAGATATGTTTTATTTGTTCCTCAACACTCTGTCTGTCAAAATCTAAATCGGCTTTATTAAGAACCAATACAGAGCTGATATTTTCCTCCATTATCTGAACCATAAAGCGTTCTACCCTGCGAACATTGAAATTATCATCAAGGCTCTGCACAATAAATGCCTTATCGACATAAGAAGCAATGGCCTGCTTATCAGCAACCGTGCCACTTTTCTTGCGATACAATGTCCGCTCACGAGGCAACCTATCAACTATAATCCCTTTATGTTCATCGAACGGTTGAAAAATGACCCAATCACCTGTACAAGGTAATTCATCATCCGATTTTCCATACATCATATTTCCCGTGAGTTCACACTGAAACAATCCGTTTCCGGAAATTACCTCGTAGCAAGTACGATGTACAATAGAGACACGCCCATGAGCAAGGGTACTATATATTGATTCTTGTTTTAGCTGATTGAGTTTCTCATTCCAACCATAAATAGTTAGGTTATCGTCGGATTTGTGAATTGTTTGATTTTCGTTATTCATGATCTTAATATATAGAGCGCACACGTTGAAAAGCATAACAATGCTTTTCACACCATTGTACACAAGTTAAAAATTGAATTTATAAAAACATAGAAAACACCCTCGAATGGAATCATCCGAGAGCAAACGAAAGGACAACCTGTGTCAGAAACACAGATTGTTTATCAAACCAAATCCGATTTATTATTTTTAGTCATGCCACAAAGATAGGCATTTTTTATTTGATGGCAAAACGGGCAGTCATTTCATATCTCAACTTGATGACACGGTACTGTTCGGTAGCAGCCGTCCCCATGCTGACATTGCTCTGTGCCTGAAAAGGAAGATAACGGCTTATATTATTATCAACAGGTTCTACAATACGGATCACTTCACCCAATTCCTGTCCCATCGCTTCCACCAAGTAAGATGCTTTTTCACGGGCAGCTTTCAATGCTTCAATCTTACCTTGCTTCCGATACATTGGCAAATCCTTATGCTTCAATTCTCCGATGCGCATGGACTCAATTCCCCATGTGTTAACAGAACGGATAATGGAATTAATCTGCTCAAAATCGGTCAACTGGATATCCAATTGCTTACCTATCAGAAATTCCTTTCCTCTCTGGCGCCAATAATCCCCTATTTCCTGTGTACGGATAGCATCATCCGCTATTCCGATTTTGCGCAAACTCCGACGCAAATCCTTTTCAATCATAGCCAATGGCACTTTCGTCCGAAAATCTTCTTCTTTATTAGATTTACCTGTGTACTCTTCCTGCCAATACTCCTTAATCTGAATCAGAAAATGTATTTCATCCGGAACGACTTCAATCTCCGAAGAACCTGTCACTTCAATATATTTCCCATCACTTTCTTGAGCATTGACAACCATACTCCATGCAAACAAAACAAAAGCTAATAAAAATACCTTTTTCATATCTTTGATTTTATAGTACAACCTCATTTACAGCATCCGAATGATTATATCACAAAGCTATTAAAAAAAACTGTAAAATCGATCTTATCCCCAAATATCAATCAAGCTTTTTCGATCTATCAAAATTATATCTCCATTCTTTACCTTACACTTTGGAGACGTCTTACCAGAAAGCAAAGAAATATTTCCTTCTTCAAACAAATGCTTCAACCGGGTAGTGGAAAGAGAAAAACACCTTTTTATCAATGATAATAATTTCAGGTTCAATTCAAAATCACATTCGATCCGAATACTTATTATCGCGTTGTTCATATTCATAATATCTTCGAAGGAGATATTACTTATCACCTCATATTCAACGCTATCGTAGTCTATTTGAAGCTTGTTCTTACTTGCCATTCCGGCTGAAAAAGCATACTGCCAGGCCACTTCTCTATCATTCATAGAAAAGCTATGAAACAGTTTTTTATCAATCAAGTCCGGTTTGGTGCGTGACAGCAAAGTTATATTACAAGTGTTATCGCACTTCACGCACCTGTAAATCAGCCAGACATCAATGTTCTTTTTCTGTGCATTCATCCTGAACTTATCACTGCAATAAAAGCGGTCACTCTCACAGTGGCTGCATTTCTTAATCAATAAAGGAGTATTCTTCACCTTTATCTCCCATGTAAATGTTGTTTCCATAATTATACAAAAGCTATTATCTTTCTTTGTGAATCAAATCTTTTTCACCGCAAAGTTGGATATTAGCCATTTGTATAATTCACAAGATGTCACAAGACGACATGAAATTTATTTGTCCAGCTCATCCATCATCTTTATAATTTTATCTTTCAACTTATCAAGAAACTGCGTCCGACTCTTCTTCCGGTTTCTGATTTCCAGGAATATGCGATAAAAGTCTCCAATCTCAATATTGAAAAGAGTCTCGCAGCAGAAGGCTATGTCTTTTAAACTGGTATTTCCATTGTTAAAGCATTTGCCCGCATACAGGGCATAGATAAACTCAACCAAAGCGACCTTGCTGTCCGTCCACTGCAATAGCCGGTTTTCTACCATTGAAGTGAATTTCAAATGAAGTTCCTCTGATAATATCTCTATTTGAGCAGACAGGTATTCCGCTAAACGATTGTTGGCTATGATTTCAGCCACACTTGAATCATGCAGGGTAGTGAAAGAAGAATCCCTGTCCAGCAACCCGAAACGGGTGTCTGCCAGAATATCATAGTTTCCTCTGACAAAATATTGTTCGTCGAGTTCCGTCCTGCCGGTACGGTAATAATCATAGAAAGAATTATTCAGGAAGTATTTTTTCAAGTTCTCCAGTTCCGACTTCAGATATTTGCATTGGGAAGACGGAGATTCGCCGATACGCTTCTTTTCAATCTGATACAAGCGGACATAAAACATCAACAGCCCGGAAATCTGTGGTTTCCAGGTCTTAAAGAAAAGAATTTCTTCTTTCGGATTCGGGAATTGGTATTCGGCAACGGCGGATTTCAACAGAATAAGAGACATCTGTATGACATCAATAATCTGCTTAATCTTATCTAGTGGGGCAATCGGCTGTCGCTCAATTCTTTCAATCTCTTTTTCTATATTCTGCTTACTATTTCTTACGAAATTTTCCATTCGTTTTCATATCGCATACGTTTCGAGAAACCATGCAGTAAATAATAAAAATAACAAAATGAAAAACCGGTTCGAGTGGAATTACTCAAACGAAAGAAATTAGCCTGTGGTTCGTGAGGCTAATATTAAGCCAGAACAAATTTAAGAGTTGCGCCCAAAATAGTTACTTTTTGATTTCAAAGGCAAATATAATCGTTTTTTATGATTATATGACGTTTTGGTGAAATTTAAAGAACAAGGTATCCGAAAAAGCACAAAAATAGTATCTTTGCCTGCGATTTATTCACAAAGATGTGATAAAGCTATTTTTAATCATTTAATAATAAAGACTATGATTAGATTAAATGTTTTCGTCCGCGTAAGCGAGACAAACCGCGAAAAAGCGATTGAGGCAGCTAAAGAACTGACTGCTTGTTCTTTGAAGGAAGAAGGATGCATTGCTTATGATACTTTCGAAAGCAGTACCCGTCACGACGTTTTCATGATTTGTGAAACATGGCAGAATGCTGAAGTATTGGCAGCTCACGAGAAATCTTCTCATTTCAGCAAGTACGTAGGTATCATTCAGGAATTAGCTGAAATGAAACTGGAGAAGTTCGAATTCTAAATGAAACACGAAAAATAGATATACTATCTATCCAACTATCATCAAAAAGAGAGAGACATTCTTCTTCGAAAGGAAAGAATGTTTCTCTCTTATTATTTCCAGATCGCACGGGAATAGGACTGTATAAAGTGATTAGTCCAGCTTCTTATGAATAAATGTCCCTTCAATCCAATAAGTTGCGTGATTCGATTCAAATTTCAGCAGCACATAGCCCGGATCGGTAGGACCTCCAGGAAAATGTTCGATAAACCAGTCCTGCCAAAGTTCTTGTTTCATCTTCTCGTCGGTTACCACTTCCACCGTTCCCGTCAAGGCTACGCTGTCTCCCTTATCCTGAAAGCATAATCCGGCTTTCGGGTTCTTACGAAAGTCGATAGTCTTTAATGAGTCCGCTCCGGTAGACATCCAAATAGTAGAAATTCCGTCTGTTGCAATCTTACTCATCGGCACAGGACGGGGATATCCCTCTTTATTTACAGAAGCAAGCACTACCACTTCACACCTCTGCAACAACTCGGTTGCTTTCTCTTTCATTGTTTTTGTTGACATAATCTTATTGGATTTATATTACAATTGCAAAGATAACGGCATGAAGTTCTTTTCTATTGTAAAAAATCGACTTTTACCAGCCTACTTTCCAGGTTCGATATAGGTCAGTGTCGTATCTTCCGGCACAGTAAGTGAAAGAAATGACGTAGGAGTACTGCCCGACAATGATTTCACTTCTTTCGAGAAATGCGCTAAATCGTAATATCCCGCATTAATCGCCGTAGTCAACAGATTGGAAGGTGCGGTATTCCTTAACAATTCTACAGCATTCTTGAATTTGATAATGCGACTGTACTCTTTAGGAGTGTATCCGGTGTAATGCTTGAACTTCCGTTCGAAATGGCGCTGGCACAAACAAACTTCGTCCATCAGGCTGCGGACAGAACGTTTGCCACCGGACTGGTTAATCATATTTACCGCCATAGCGACATGGGAATCGGCAGATTGATAATGACGGGCCAAATACGCCAGCAGGTATCCTTCCACCAGTTGTATCCTTCCTTCTATATGCTCCTGTTCGCATAGTCTTTCAACAAAAGTATCATCAAAAACAGCCCTCATCTCCCTTGTACTGATTCTGCTGTTCACAAATTCATGCAAAGGCAACTTTGTGAAGCAGGACAACCCGCAAGGCAGAAAGCGGATACCAAACATATGAATGGATTCGGCGTAAGTGACCAATTCGGAGAATTTTGTCATCGGCCCTACAAAGTAAGAACGATACGGCTGCATAATCAGGCTCTCCTTCTCCACTGCTTCAGCTACTTCTCCCAGCGTAAAAATAAAATCAGTACACCCATCCGGCAGGATATGGATACGCATACCATATTCCGGAGTACCTTTCAATTCCCAGTAATTATCAACATAGGGAGCAAGCAAATGGGAGGGCTGATATTCTGTGTACATTGATTTGTTTTGCGGACAAATATAGTGAAAATAAATTCTAATTCACAATACGCCCGTTTGCCTTTGCCTTTTGAAGCCATTCAGGGACAATTTCTTTGAGAAATTTATCTTTGTCCGCCTTTTCAACAGCCATATCCAAACCAATATATTGCTGTGCTTTTTCTTTCGTTGTGATATCCGGAAGCGGTACATTATCTGTAACCCCAAACAAGAAAGGTATTTCACTGAAAACATCCATTTTTATTAAAATCAATAAATTTCCCGGTTATCAATCCTATTTCTATATTTTGCATGACCCTTTTTTGTATTATCTTTGTTTCTCTAAAACAAGGAAATAAATGAGGAACTTTGCAGCCATCGACTTTGAAACAGCCAATGGTAAACGTACAAGTGTTTGTAGTGTAGGTGTTGTCATTGTAAAAGACGGTAAGATCGTGAATAAAATCTATCGTCTCATTCGTCCTGCTCCTAATTATTATACGCAATGGACAACGGCTATCCACGGATTAACTTACGACGATACGATGGAAGCCGAAGATTTTCCTGATGTATGGGCTGAAATCAAACCATTGATAGATGGATTGCCACTTGTTGCACACAATAGTCCTTTTGATGAAGGTTGTCTTCGGGCAGTTCACGAATTGTATGACATGACTTATCCTAATTACAAATTTTATTGTACCTGCCGTACTTCCAGAAAAGTTTTCGGAAAAGATCTGCCCAATCATCAATTGCATACGGTAGCAGAACGGTGCGGATATAATTTAGAGAATCACCACCACGCACTTGCTGACGCAGAAGCTTGTGCACAAATAGCTTTGCTTATTATCCCCGATCCTCCCAAACCGAAGAAAGCAAAAAAAGCCGATAAAGATACGCATGTTGGAGACTTATTCGCCTCACTTATCCCTCAACAAGTGAAAAAGAATAAATAAAAAACACTACAACTATTATCACGATCAATAATAGTCATAGTGTTTTTATAATAAAGTGCTAATTAAAACTTCAACTAAAGGATAGACTTAGCGATACCCATTTCCAAGCCGCGAAGTTCTGCCAATCCGCGAAGACGGCCTAAGCAGGAATATCCCGGATTCGTTTTCTTTTTCAAGTCATCAATCATTTGATGTCCGTGGTCGGGACGCATAGCGATAGAGCATTTACGACGTTGTTGCAGAAGAATCAGGCTCTTCATCACATTGTACATATCTACATTCCCTTCCAGATGATTCGCTTCATAGAAGTTTCCTTCTTCGTCACGTTGTGTGCTGCGCAGGTGAACAAAGTTTACACGATCACCGAAACGTTCCATCATGCCTGCAAGGTCATTGTCGGCACGCACTCCGAAAGAACCTGTACATAAGCAAAGGCCATTGGATTCGTTAGGCACGGCTTCAATCAGTTTTTTGAAATCTTCTTCCGTACTCAAAATACGTGGCAAACCTAAAATAGTGTAAGGAGGATCATCCGGGTGAATCACCAGCTTCACGCCTACTTCATCGGCAACAGGCGCAATTTCTTTTAAGAAGAAAATCAAGTTGGAACGGAGCTTTTCAGCGTCAATATCGTTATAACGGTCTAATGCCTGCTGGAATTGCTCTACTGTGAAACTTTCTTCCGAACCTGGAAGTCCGGCAATCATATTGCGAACCAACAGTTTCTTATCATCTTCACTCATTTGTTCGAAACGAGCTTTTGCTTTAGCTATTTCTTCAGGAGTATAATCTTTTTCTGCGTTCGGACGTTTCAGGATGAAAAGATCAAAGGCTACAAAAGCCGCCTTTTCGAAACGAAGAGCTTTAGAGCCATCAGGCATTGTATAGGCAAGGTCAGTACGTGTCCAGTCCAGTACGGGCATAAAGTTATAAGTAACTACCATTACGCCACACTTCGCCAGATTACGGATACTTTCCTTATAGTTTTCAATGTATTTCATGAAGTCACCAGTCTGTGTCTTGATATGTTCGTGTACAGGTACACTTTCTACCACAGACCATGTCAGACCTACTTCTTCAATCATTTGTTTACGTTTCATGATCTCTTCTACTGTCCACACTTCACCATTCGGAATGTGATGAAGAGCATTTACTATACCGGTAGCGCCTGCCTGCTTAATATCCCACAAGCTAACGGGGTCGTTAGGACCATACCAGCGCCAAGTTTGTTCACATAAATACATATTGTTATTAAATTAAGAATTGAAAATTGAGAATTAAGAAATCAAAGTTGAAAATTAAAAGTTGAGAGTCGGCATACGGATGCTACGCAGCCAATTCTCAATTTTTAATTCTCAATTCTCCATTTATTAAATTGAGAATGCATCAAATCCACCATCGATTACAGCTACTGTACCTGTTACGAAGTTGGAAGCATCGCTAATCAAATAATGGATGGTTCCATAAAGATCTTCCGGTTCACCGAAACGGTTGAATGGAGTATGAGCGAGAATTGTTTTTGAACGATCAGTCAGAGAGCCATCCGGATTAGTCAATAACGCACGGTTCTGATCGGTCAGGAAGAATCCCGGAGCGATCGCATTTACACGCAGACCGTTACCGAATTTCAATGCCAGTTCGCCAGCCATGTATTTAGTAAAGTTAGCAATAGCGGCTTTAGCTGCACCATAACCAACGACACGAGTCAATGGACGAAGAGCTGATTCAGAGCAGAAGTTTACAATAGAACCTTTCTTCTGTTCTACCATAATTTCAGCAAATACCATTGTAGGCAATACTGTACCGAAAAGGTTCAAATCCACCACTTTCTTAAATGCGTCAATCTGTAAATCGAAAAAAGTTTTATCCGGAGCGATAGTTGCACCTGCCATGTTACCTCCAGCAGCGTTCAACAAAACATCAATACGGCCATAAGCTTTCATAATTTCCACTTTGTTGCCTTCCAGCACTTCCTTATCCATCACATCAGTGTAAAGGAACATTGCTTCATTTCCTTCTGCTTTGATACTGTCTACCAATGCTTTTCCAGCTTCTTCACTTCTGTCGAGTACAACCACTTTTGCGCCTTCCTTTGCGAGATACGCAGCAATACCTTTACCTAAAATACCAGCTCCGCCGGTGATAACAACTACTTTGCCTTTTACGTTAAATAATTCATTCATGGTTCTTATAAATTTATATGTTTATAATTTATTGTTCAGATAATATTTCAGATTCTCTTTAAGGAGAATATCGATAGGCATCAAATTCACTTTCTCACTATTCTGCTTGAACAGCAAATGATTACACAATGATTTAACACCATCGTACCCCTGACGCTCGGGGCGCTGCGCAATCAATGCGGTTATCACACCTTCGGAAAGTAATTGCGTATTTCTGCCGATAAGATCATAACCAACCAGTTTGACAGCCTGCATTCCTCTTGCTTTCAGGTAATTTCCTAAAATATAGCAAGTTGAATTAAAGATAATAGCGCCTTTAATATTCGGATTAGCTTCAAAGATTTCATCCAGTTTCATGAAGTTATACACTGAATCATTTATTTTCAGCTCTACTTCATGCAGATTTCCGTTAAACGCTGTTTCAGTGAGATAATGACAGAAACCTTCGCGCCTGTTCTTTCCCTGGTTAGAATCATTCTTCCCACTATGAATAATCCGTGCCATTAATATATCGGAAGAAGAAGGAAGCTTGTCCATCAATAATCTGGCAGCAATCACTCCGGCATCATAAGATTCCGTTCCAAAATAAGCCAGTTGATGTTGCCCTCCAATGTTGGAGTCAACATACACGTATGGTATTTCATTCCTGTCAAGCTCCTGCGAAAGCCGGATAACAGAATCTGTAAACAAAGTCGCAATCAATACCCCATCCACTTTCTCATTCAGCAGATTTCGGATGATATCATCAAAAGTCTTGTTATTATATTGATCGAAAAAGAGTTTGGTAATGGTGATATTATATGATTCCATTTCCGCCGCAGCTTTATCTATACCTTCCGAAATAGCTTCCCAATACTCCCCCTGCACAAAAGAAGGAGTTATTGCAAGGATATGATATTGTTTTTTGGAGGCTGCCAATGAACGTGCCATCAGATTTGGTTGGTAATGTACCATTTCCAGGATAGCCTGTACTTTTTTCCTGTTTTCTTCAGATACTCTTCCACGATTATGGATTACACGGTCTACCGTGCCAACAGAGACACCTGCCATCTTGGCAATGTCTACAATCCGAATATTTGAAAACTCTTTATCCATATATTGATAAGTATCTTGTTTTTCATCGGCAAAAGTAAAATGAATTATTGAATTAAGCAATAGTGTGTGCGCACACACATTACACTAAAACAAACACATATAACTAATAATCAAAGAATTAACTCTAATACACAAAAAACATACATGTTGTTAAACATAAGAAAAAGTAAAGATAGTATGGAGAAAAAGACTCTTTTCAGATGAAAAGTTAGAGAGAAAGTAACTCCTGATTCTTGAAGGAAACGAGAATAATAAAGAAGATTAGCCTAAATGTGTTCGCACACACATTGATACAATGACTAAATAAAGCTAGAGATAAAAGATTAAATATACAAAAAATAAAACAGGTAACCGATTCTATTTAAATCGATTACCCATTTTGGGATTCTTACTTTTCCCACTTATCTTTTGCTTTTCCGGCCACTTTGTCGGCTTCTGCCGCTACTTTATCAGCAATTTCCGCACCGGTTTCTACTGCTTTAAGTCCAAGATCCATTGCTTTTCTTTCAGCATGAGCAGCTGCTATTTCAGCATCGCGACCTATGCGATGGATAGCATTATAAATTTCGCTTTCCAACTGTTTTGCTTTTGCTGTACGTGAAAGACGATAAGCTACTGCGCCGAGGATTGACCCAATTCCGAGTCCAATCCAGAAATTTCCATGTCTACATTCCATAATTAAGTTCTGTTTTTAGGATTAAAAATAAATTATATAAATATCTATTTAGATTTCGAGAATAAGGAAGCAATCCATAATACAAGGATAGCCCCTACAGTGGAAGTTATCAAACTTCCGATCAATCCTGAAGCTGACAGTCCGAAAAGGGCAAATACCCAACCGCCCAGTACACCTCCAAGAATACCAAGTAATAAATTTATAATAAGACCAAAACCTCCGCCGCGCATTACTTTACCTGCGAGGAATCCAGCCACAATACCAATAATGATATACCATATAAAGCCCATATAATCCTCCTTTTTTATTTAACAACAGCAGGTACGGAGAATAGTTCGGTTAGTCAAAACTGAATTAACGACAATTTAGAATCCTTAGTCTTAGAGAAACGGGAAAGTTTGCGTACCTTTGCAGCCAATTTTTCAGGAACACTTCTAAAGCAATAGGTATCATGGTACAAAATCAGGAACAACCCGTAGGAAAAATTACATTTTCCATCTTAATCGCATTAAGTCTTTCACACTGTCTCAATGATCTTTTACAGTCCGTTGTTTCAGCAGCTTATCCGCTATTCAAAGATGATTTAGGATTAAGTTTTGCGCAAATCGGCCTTATCACACTGGTTTATCAGCTTTCGGCTTCGGTCTTTCAACCGATTACCGGAATCATTTTTGATAAATATCCCGTTGCATGGTCGTTGCCTATCGGAATGAGCTTTACACTGATTGGTTTGATAAACTTAGCATTCTCTGATAATCTATACTGGATATTAGCCTCCGTATTCTTAATCGGAATTGGCTCTTCCGTACTGCATCCGGAAGCCTCCCGTATCACATTCCTTGCCTCTGGCGGGAAACGTGGACTGGCACAATCACTCTTCCAAGTAGGTGGTAACTTCGGAGGTTCATTAGGTCCTTTACTGGTTGCTCTGTTGGTGGCTCCTTATGGCAGACAACATCTCATCGTATTTGCATTTGTGGCTTTAGCTGCTATCGGAGTGATGTACCCAATTTGCAAATGGTATAAATCATATCTAAACCGGATGAAAGCACAGACCGTCAGTGTCAGAAAACCTGTTCATCTTCCTTTGCCTATGGATAAGACAGCCCTTTCAATCGCGATATTGCTGATCTTGATTTTCTCCAAGTACATTTATATGGCAAGTCTTACCAGTTATTATACCTTCTATTTGATCCATAAATTTAATGTAAGCGTACAAGAATCGCAACTATATTTATTTATCTTCCTTGTTGCTACTGCTATCGGAACATTAATTGGTGGACCTGTCGGTGACCGAATTGGTCGGAAGTATGTAATCTGGGCTTCTATTTTAGGAGCTGCCCCATTCAGTTTACTAATGCCACATGCTAATTTGATGTGGACTATTATCCTTAGCTTCTGTGTGGGATTGATGCTTTCTTCCGCTTTTCCCGCCATATTGCTTTATGCACAGGAATTGCTTCCTACCAAGCTCGGATTAATATCAGGGTTATTCTTTGGATTTGCATTCGGGGTGGCTGGTGTAGCATCTGCCGTACTCGGTAATTTAGCGGATAAAACGAGCATTGAATATGTATATAATATCTGTGCTTATATGCCGCTACTAGGATTGGTCACATTCTTTTTACCGAATTTGAAGAAGAAAAAAATAGAATAAGATTAGATTAAATAAAATGGGGTGTGTCACATTTTGCGCTCCCTCTTTTCCAAAGAAAACGACCGGTATGCATCGTCACGACGTATACCGGTCTACAAGTTAAGGTCAAAGTCAAAAAATTAAGAGAGCTATTTATATGTTAGGGTTAGCGTTAATTTCTTTCTGTGGAATAGCATATAAATAATAGGTGCTATTTACTGTAAACGGTTTACCGTTCGGGAAGTTGAGGAACCAATGTCCCAGAGGATTTCGTTTTTCAAAGCTACCACCCTCCTGCCAGCAATCGACTTCTGTCTTTTGCATCTCATCCGATAAAGCAGCACGTTCTACTGCCTTTTGTGTACGAAGTATATCGGTAATACCAAATCCTTCTCCCCAAAGTTCACGGCGACGTTCCATCAGAATCTCATTGATTACATCTTCCTGTGATTTTCCTGTCACCTCATAATCCCCTACTCCACGGGTATTACGCAATGTATTCAATGGAGCTACAGCCTGTGCCAACGCTACGCCGTCACGAACTTTCGCCTCCGCTTCTATCAAATACATTTCAGCAGCACGCATCAAGACCAAATCAGCCGTATCATCTGCACGCATGTGAAATTTCTTATATCCCAAATATCCTTCACGCATCCACTGAAACAAAGGTAAACGAATATCACCTTCGGTAAATGTATCTTTCAGATGGGGATCAGCCATAAAGCTGCTATATGCTCCTACGTATGTTGCATCCAAATAATAGAAATTATAGCTGGCATCCGATTGGGAAGGAATTTGAGGAAATCCCCATATCCATTCTTTATTGGAAATATTATTAAAACCTTCGTACTCGGCTGTAGTTGTCATCAACGTATATCCTGCACGTGCTGCTTCAGCAGCTTTCGCAGCTTCTTCCCACTGTCCTGTCAGCAAGTAAGCGCGAGCCAAAAGACCGTTGACTACTGCTACATTTGGTTTGAACTTTTGATTATCACCGCTGCGGACATAGTTTTTCAAATAGTCCTTCGCCAGAGTGAGGTCGTCGAAAATAAGCTGATAAACCTGTGCCACTGTTGATTTTCCTTTCGGTACAGTGGAACTATTGCTAGGTTCGGTATATATAGGAACACACGGAGCATCTTTATCTTTCAAGTAGGTGAATTGATAATGCTGTACCAAGTGCAAATAACAAAAGGCGCGTAATGCCAATGCTTGTCCCTGTGCCTGACGGAGTTCTTCCGAATCCCCCTTGATAGAAATGGCAGTGTTACAATTATCTATCGTTTTATATATCAGATACCAGGCAAACTCTGTTCTACCATTTGAGGATTGCGCTATATCATTAAACTGATACGAAGAGTTAAAACCATATTTCGGACGGGAAACAATATCACTTGCCATCATATCATCCAGACACTGAAGTGCCCGATAACCGATATTGGCATAGGTACTTGAATAATCAAACAGATTATACCAGGCACCATTCACAAGTGCCTCCGCATTTTCGGGTACAGATACCTTATCCGAACTTACCGCATCTGTGGGGTCCGTATCCAAAAAACTGCTGCTACAACTCGTTGCCAGGAAAAGTCCGGCAACTGCCGCAAGAATGGATTGAATTTTTATTTTTCTCATAATTTAGTCTGAATTTAGAAAGAAACATTGATACCTCCGGAGATGGTTCGCATAGCCGGATAACGGTAATAAGTGATACCGGTAATTCCCTGTTCAGGGTCTAGTCCCTGATTCCGGTGAATGGTAAACAGATTATCTCCTTGTACATATACCTGCACACTGCTCAATGACAACTTACTAATCCATTGTTTGGGTAAGTTATAGGAAAGCGTCAGGTTTTTCAATCGCATATACGAATTATTCTGCAAGAAGCGAGTGGAAGCCGAGTTCCAGTTATTAGAAGTAGTGCTCAAAGCAGGAACATCGGTATAGCGATTGTCGGGAGTCCATCTTCTTAGAATCTCCGTCGACCAGTCGCGACCTTCCAAACTTCCATTGTGCAGAATCATTGTGACATCACGATTGTAGATATATCCACCGATACTATAAGCAAAGATAGCCGAAAGATCGAATCCTTTCCAGGAAAGAGACGTATTAAATCCGCCATACACCTTCGGAAGAGACGATTTGTTGACATAATAATAGTCAGCCGAACCATAATCATTTGTTGTAATACGTCTTCCGGTCGGATTCTCATTTGCATCTTTCTCATCCTTATACCACAGCGGATCTCCATTTTCCGGATCTACTCCTGCCCACTCTATCATATAGAAATCATACACCGAACGACCTACCTGCAACTTGTTCACACCACTTCGCGGCATATCTTTCAATGGGAGGTCTGTCACCTTATTCTTATAATGCGTCAAGTTCATACCCAGTTTCCATACCCAACCATTCTGATTGATAATCGTTCCGTTAAGTACCATTTCTATACCTGTATTCTTCAAGGCTCCTACATTTTCGTCAATAGAACCATATCCCAAGGAAGGAGCTATCGGACGTGAATAAAGCAGGTCTTTCGAACGACGTGTAAAGAAATCAAATGAACCGGAAAAACGGTTATTAAACAGGGAGAAGTCGATACCTACATTAAAGTTGAGGTTTGTTTCCCATTTCAGATTCGGAGTTGCCATACGGTCGGACACTAACGCATTTTCTCCCAAATTGGAAACAATGGTATAAAGTCCTTTACTTGCATAATAAGTACCCAGGTTATCATTTCCCTGCGCACCATAGCTCATTTTCAGAGTCAAGGCAGACAACCAGTCGGAAGTACTTGCCATAAACTCTTCCCGGTCGATACGCCAGGAAGTACCCAACGACCAGAAATTTCCCCAGCGGGTCTCCGGCGCAAAACGTGAAGAACCGTCGCGACGATAGGATGCCGAGAAGAAATATTTATTTTGATAATCGTATAATGCTTGAGTCAGATAACCCACCAACGCATAGTCGATGCGATACCCCGAACCTCCGGTCAACTGTGAACCGACTACCAGTTCCGGCATATCAGGCTGCGCCATTTTGGAACGTGATGCTGTCAGTTCATCATAACGGTAAGAATAGGCTTCCACACCGGCAAGGACATTAAAATGATGTTCACCGATTGTCTTGTCATACGTAGCAATATTATTCCATGTCCAAGAGAAAGTACGGGTATTCATTCGGCTGACGCCGCCGCCGTTTTCTTTAGCCGGACCCAATTTAGGGTTCGTATAATCCAACGTATTATAATTAATCAAGTCAAAATTGAAACTTGTCTTGAATTTCAATCCCTCAACAATCGTAGCTTCCAGGAAAGTACGACCGGAAACTTCATCTTTCATTCGTTCTGATTTATCCAAAGGCAAAGTAGCCGGCAGATTCCAGTTTGCCATCGAACCGGAAGGACGATAAGAGCCAAAGTCATAAATGCGGTCTCCATTCTCATCCAATTTGTAGCTACCGTCGGTATTCATTTCATAAATCGGATAAAATCCCGGCATGGTACGTCCTGCGGTAATCACATTACTGGTTTTGGAGTCAGAAGAAACCGGATAGTTCTGCATAGAATGTGCAAAACTCAAATTGACTCCTCCCTTCAACCAGGAAGTCATTTCGCTGGTGATATTGGAACGAAGATTAAAACGCTGATAACCGGATTCAAGCGCAATACCTTTATCATTCAGGTAGCCGGCTGAAAAGAAATACTGATTTGCTTTTCCGCCTCCGGAAACACTTAGATTCAACTCTGTGCGAAGTGCCTGTTGTTCCATGGCGTCACTCCAATCTGAATTCCATAATGGACGGGCACCTGCCACCAATTTTCCATCTGCACCGACCGGTTGCGTATATTGGGGACCGTATGGATTCGGTCCACCTCCCATCAATTTCGTAACCAGGTCTTTGGATGCTTGTGCCGCAGCAGTTGCCGGAGTATAATCCGCGCTCTTGGCGTACTGATTGCGAAGTGCTTCCCAATACAATTCAAAGTATTGATCGGTACTGACACGATCATAATCACGCACGGCACGATTGGAACCTCCTAAAGAGGCTTTTACCTTTACGGTCGCTTTGGTATTTTGATCTCCTTGCTTGGTTGTGATAATAATCACCCCATTTGCGCCACGTGAACCGTATAAAGCAGCAGAAGCCGCATCTTTCAATACTGTCATCGAAGATATATCATCAGGATTGATAGAGTTCACACTACCGTCGAACGGAACTCCGTCCACCACATAAAGCGGAGCGCTGGATGCATTGATAGATCCGATACCACGAATACGGATTTCCGCATCCGTACCCGGCTGCCCGCTTGCCGCACTAGCCTGTACTCCGGACACCGTCCCTTCTAATACACGCGATACGCTCGAGGTCTGTAGCTTTTCAATCTCACCCGCTTTCATCGTCGAAGCTGCTCCGGTAAAACTATACTTCTTAGCGGTAGCATAAGCTACTACCATTACTTCTTCCAGTTCTTTACTTTCCGATTCCAACGTGACATTAATCACACTTCGGTTATTCACCGGTTGTTCTACCGATCTCATTCCTACAAAGCGGAACACTAAAGTGCCGGTAGCAGGAACTTCAATTGAATAATTTCCATCAATATCGGTGATGGTGCCGGAGGATGCTCCTTTCAATTGTACGGAGACACCAGGCAAGGGCTCCCCTTCAGAAGTCACCGTACCCGTCACGCGTTTCTCCTGCTGTGCTTCTGCATATACTATATTTCCTGCAAAAAGCAGAAGAGACACGACTAATAAACGTAAATAGATTCTCATAATTTTGTGGCTTAAGATTTATTTGCTTGTTGTAACTAACAGTATATTGAACTTTTTTGTTTAGGAAACGAAACATTTTTTAGAAGATTGCTAGCATAAATCAACGAAAGGTAGTACATTCGTGAAACGAAAAATAGCTAAAACAACAAAGAACCACATGGGGAAACGGGTTATTCTATATCTTTTTCTGTTATTTTCACTGTCCTTACAGGCGCAAAGTGAAAAGAAAGCCCTTTCTACAAATGATAGTACAAGAATAGATTCCACAACGGTCACCCAGCCCAGTCCTTTCAAAAGAGCAATCAAGAAATTTATGAATTTCAGTGATTTCGATACGCTCTATATCAGCCCGAACCGTTATAATTATGCGTTGATGGCTACTCATTTCAGCAACTTCGAATATTACTCTGTCACCAGCGAACAGCCTCAACCACAAAAACTTAGTTTCTCTCCCAACCCGCATAATAAAATAGGATTGTATTTCGGCTGGCGATGGATTTTCCTGGGATGGTCCGTAGATGTGGATGATATCTATCGGAAAACCAACCGGAAGAATAGAGGTACAGAATTTGACCTTAGCTTATATAGTTCCAAACTTGGTGTAGATATATTCTACCGCCGTACCGGAAACAATTACAAGATACATAAGATCAGAGGATTTTCTGAAGATATTCCCTCCAACTATTCCGAGGATTTCAGTGGAATAAAGGTGGATATAAAAGGGCTGAACTTATATTATATCTTCAATAACAGAAAATTCTCTTATCCGGCCGCCTTCAGCCAGTCCACCAACCAACGACGCAACGCGGGAACATTTATTGCCGGTTTTTCTATTTCAAAGCATCATCTCGACTTCGACTACACAGAACTTCCTGATTTTCTACAGCAGACAATGAATCCCGGCATGAAAGTCAAGGATATAAAATATACCAATGCCAATATCAGTTTCGGATATGCCTACAACTGGGTCTTTGCCCGCAACTGCCTGGCATGTTTGTCTCTCACCCCTGCCATTGCCTATAAAGCCTCTGATGTAGATGCGGAAACTCACGAAGGAAAAGCATGGTACGGCAAATTTAATCTGGATTTTCTACTCCGTGCAGGGGTTGTTTATAATAACGGAAAATACTTTGTAGGTACTTCTTTCGTTGGGAAAAACTATAATTACCACCGGAATAATTTCTCTGTAGACAATGGTTTCGGCACTCTTCAGATATATGCCGGATTCAATTTCAACTTGCGCAAAGAATACAGGAAAAAGAAATAAAAGTACGGATATCAGAAATCGTAAACTTGCTTGCTTATCCAAAGAATCTTTGTACATTTGCCACGTTCTAACGAACAAAAGTAAAAAATCAATGAAGCAACAACGCCACATACAGACCACACGTATCCTTCTTTCCCGCTTCCGTTATTGGGGCAGAAAGAACTATGCCGCTTTTGCGAGTATGGGACGTGAATTCCAAATCGGTCATCTGCACATCAATGTTGTGGACGTTGCCCTTCGTAAGCAGAATGCTAAAATTACTATCCCTTATCATACATTTATGACACTTCAGGAAATCAAAGACCAAGTGTTGGCAGGCATTGATATTTCGCCCGACCAAGCCGCTTGGCTAGCCAACATGGCTGACAGCGAGGCGCTATATGCCGCCGCGCATGAGATTACCGTCGCACGTGCTTCGCACGAATTCGACATGTGTTCCATCATCAACGCCAAGTCCGGCCGATGCCCGGAAAACTGTAAATGGTGTGCACAATCCTCTCACTACAAGACTAAAGCCGAGATTTACGATCTCCTTCCCGCTGAAGAATGTCTCCGACAGGCGAAATACAATGAAGCCCAGGACGTCAACCGTTTCTCTCTCGTTACCAGCGGACGAAAACCATCTTCCAAACAAATCACCCAACTTTGCGATACCGTTCGCCAAATGCGACGTCACTCGTCTATTCAGCTCTGTGCTTCTTTGGGGTTACTTAACGAAGAAGAGCTACGTTCCCTATACGAAGCCGGAATCACCCGTTATCACTGTAACCTGGAAACGGCTCCGTCTTATTTTTCCAAACTCTGCACTACGCATACACAAGAACAAAAACGAGCTACTCTTGATGCAGCCCGTCGTGTAGGCATGGATATCTGCTGCGGAGGTATCATCGGTATGGGAGAAACGATGGAGCAACGGATTGAATTTGCTTTCACTCTAAAAGAACTGAATGTTCAGTCCATACCTATCAACCTGCTTAGTCCGATTCCGGGAACTCCACTGGAAAACGAGCGGCCTTTAAGTGAAGAAGAAATACTTAAAACCATCGCTATCTTTCGTTTTATTAATCCGACAGCTTTTCTTAGATTTGCCGGAGGACGTTCACAACTATCTTCCGAAGCCATGCACAAAGCATTATATATCGGAATCAACTCGGCTATCGTAGGCGACCTGCTGACAACTCTCGGTTCCAAAGTATCGGAAGACAAAAAGATGATTCAGGAAGAAGGTTATCATTTCGCCGATTCCCAATTTGACCGCGAACATATCTGGCATCCGTACACTTCTACCACCGATCCGCTTCCTGTCTACAAAGTGAAACGGGCAGACGGCGCCACTATTACCCTCGAAGACGGACGGACACTCATTGACGGAATGTCTTCCTGGTGGTGTGCAGTGCATGGATATAATCATCCGGTATTGAATCAGGCGGCAAAAGAACAATTAGATAAAATGTCTCATGTCATGTTCGGGGGACTGACGCATGAACCGGCCATTGAATTGGGGAAACTATTATTGCCTTTGGTTCCTCCCTCCATGCAGAAAATATTCTATGCAGACTCCGGTTCGGTAGCCGTAGAAGTGGCACTGAAAATGGCTGTACAATATTGGTATGCAGCAGGAGAACCGGAAAAGAACAATTTCGTGACTATCCGTTCCGGCTATCACGGTGATACGTGGAATGCCATGTCTGTATGTGATCCGGTGACGGGTATGCACAGTCTTTTCGGTTCGGCATTGCCTGTACGTTATTTTGTCCCGTCCCCCACTTCCCGGTTCGACGGAGAATGGAATCCGGAAGATATACTACCTCTGCAAGAGATGATTGAAAAACATTCAAAAGAGTTGGCGGCGCTTATCCTGGAACCGGTGGTACAAGGAGCAGGTGGAATGTGGTTTTATCATCCGCAGTATCTGCGTGAAGCAGAAAAACTTTGCCGGAAGCACGATATTCTTCTAATCTTCGACGAAATAGCAACGGGATTCGGACGTACCGGCAAACTCTTTGCGTGGGAACACGCCGGAGTAGAACCGGATATCATGTGCATCGGCAAAGCACTGACCGGAGGATATATGACACTTTCTGCCGTATTAGCCAGTAACCGGATAGCAGATACCATCTCCAACCATGCACCGGGAGCTTTTATGCACGGGCCTACATTTATGGGTAATCCACTTGCGTGTGCAGTGGCTTGCGCTTCCGTTCGCCTATTACTCGAATCCGATTGGCAAGAGAATGTGAAGCGAATCGAAACTCAACTGAAAGAAGAACTGGCACCTGCACGGGAATTTCCGGAAGTAGCTGATGTACGAATACTCGGAGCTATCGGAGTCATTGAGATGAAGCGTCCGGTAAATATGGCCTATATGCAACGACGATTTGTGGAAGAAAGAATCTGGGTACGTCCCTTTGGCAAACTGGTATATCTGATGCCACCTTTCATCATTACTTCGGAACAATTAAGCAAACTGACTTCCGGGTTACTTAAAGTTATTCAAAAAAACAACCTATAATTCATGACATTAGAGTATATAAACCAGGAACTCCAGACCTTGAAAGAGAAAAAGAACTACCGTTCTCTCCCACCGCTAATCCACGAGGGGCGAGATGTTCTGCTGAACGGACAACGAATGTTGAACCTATCTTCTAATGATTATCTCGGACTGGCTAATGACATTTCATTGAGGGAAGAATTCTTAAGGACGCTCACTCCCGAAACTTTCCTGCCCACCTCCTCTTCTTCCCGGTTATTGACCGGTAATTTTAGTGACTATCAGAAGTTGGAGCAACAGCTAGCCACCATGTTCGGAACCGAAAGTGCACTCATATTCAATAGTGGTTATCATGCCAATACAGGAATACTTCCTGCCATTTGCAATACTCACACCCTGATTCTTGCTGACAAGCTGGTGCATGCAAGCCTGATAGACGGGATTAAATTATCATCAGCTAAATGTATACGGTATCGTCACAATGATATTTCCCAGTTGCAGCGACTGATTGCTGAAAATCATAACGCTTATGAGCAGATTATTATTGTTACCGAAAGTATCTTCAGCATGGATGGCGATGAAGCTGATCTTCCCGCTCTCATTCAACTCAAAAAGAGCTATTCCAATATTCTTCTTTATATAGATGAGGCTCATGCTTTTGGTGTACGAGGGAAAAAAGGATTAGGATGTGCTGAAGAACAAGAATGTATCAACGATATAGACTTTCTAATAGGTACATTCGGGAAAGCCATTGCCTCGGCAGGAGCGTATATTGTCTGCCGGAAACTGATTCGGGAATATCTAATCAATAAAATGCGCACGTTTATATTCACCACTGCACTTCCTCCTATCAATATTCAGTGGACTTCATGGGTGTTAGAACGTCTTCCAGCTTTACAACATAAGAGAACTCACCTGCTACAAATCAGTGAAAAGCTAAAGGAAGCCCTTACAACCAAAGGATACAATTGCCCCTCGGTAAGCCACATTGTCCCTATGATTGTCGGAGCAAGTGAAGATACCATATTGAAAGCAGAAGAACTCCAACGCAAAGGATTTTACGCATTGCCGGTACGTCCGCCTACGGTTCCCGAAGGGACTTCACGCATCCGCTTCTCACTGACAGCGGACATCACTGAACATGAAATCGACCAACTCATTAAACTGATAAACGGATGAAACAGTATTTTATCATAAAGAATAATCAAAAGCATCTATTGCTTTTCTTCGCAGGCTGGGGAATGGATGAAACTCCATTCCTGCAAATTCACCCGACCGATAAGGACTGGATGATTTGCTATGATTATCGTTCATTAGAGTTCGATGCCGACATTTTGCAAGAATATTCCGAAATCACCCTCATTGCCTGGTCAATGGGAGTATGGGCAGCCTCACAGATAATGAAACAATATCCATCCCTGCCCCTTTCCCAAAGTATCGCTATCAATGGGACTCTTTCTCCTATACATGAAACGAAAGGGATTACTCCTACCATTTTTGAAGGAACCCTGCAAGGACTGAATGAACAATCCCTGCAAAAGTTTCAAAGAAGAATGTGCGGTTCAGCAGCCGATTACAAGGCTTTTCAGACAGTAGCTCCCCAACGTCCCGTTGAAGAGCTCAAAGAAGAGCTTGCTGCCATACAAAAGCAATACTTATCATTGCCACCGTCGGATTTTGCATGGCAAAGAGCCATCATAGGAAAGAGCGACCGTATCTTCCTGCCGGATAGCCAATGGTTGGCATGGAGAAACAAAGTGGATTCCCTTGAATATACAGAAGCCGCTCATTATCAACAAGACCTTTTTGATAATGTAATCATGCAAATCAACTAATGATCGATTTATGGATAAACAACTAATCGCCGAACGTTTCTCTAAAGCCATTGCTACTTATCCCCAGGAAGCAAACGTACAGCGGCAGATAGCAGATAAAATGATTCACCTGCTTACAGAACACATCTCTTTTCCTTGTTCAAAAGTGATTGAGTTCGGATGCGGTACAGGTATTTATTCCCGTATGCTACTTCAGGCTCTTCGGCCGGAAGAATTATTACTAAACGACCTTTGCCCGGAAATGAAGTATTGTTGTGAGGATATATTAAGAAAAGAACAAGTTTCCTTTCTTCCGGGAGATGCAGAAACAGTTCCTTTCCCCGCTGAAAGTACATTAATTACTTCCTGCTCGGCTCTGCAATGGTTCGAATCTCCTGAAAACTTTTTCAAAAGGTGCAACGCCCTGCTTAATAGCCAAGGCTATTTCGCTTTCAGCACTTTCGGTAAAGAGAATATGAAAGAGATACGAGAGTTAACAGGAAACGGGCTCCCTTATCGTTCACGGGAAGAGCTTGTAACAGCCTTGTCATCCCACTTTGACATACTCCATTCGGAAGAAGAACTTATTTCTCTTTCGTTTGATAACCCCATAAAAGTACTTTATCATTTGAAGCAGACAGGAGTAACCGGAATATCCGGCACCTCTTCCCAACAACTGCGGACACGTCGTGACTTGCAGTTATTCAGTGAACGTTACACACAAGAATTTACCCAAGGCACTTCAGTGTCCCTGACCTATCACCCTATTTATATCATCGCAAAAAAGAAAAAAGTATGAAACAGAATGTATATTTCGTAAGCGGTATCGACACCGATGCCGGCAAGAGCTACGCCACCGGATTTCTAGCTCGTGAATGGAACAAGAACGGACAGCGTACCATCACTCAAAAGTTTATCCAAACAGGAAACATTGGTCACTCCGAGGATATTGATTTGCATCGTCGTATCATGGGAATCTCCTTTACAGAAGAAGACAAAAAAGGACTGACTATGCCGGAAATTTTCTCTTATCCCGCCTCTCCGCATCTAGCTTCCCAACTGGATAACCGTCCCATTGACTTCGGCAAAATCAAACGTGCTACGGAAGAGTTGAGCGAACGCTATGATTTTGTTCTGCTCGAAGGCGCAGGTGGCTTAATGGTTCCGCTAACAACAGAGCTTCTGACAATAGACTACATTGCCCAAGAGAATTATCCGCTTATCTTTGTTACTTCCGGTAAATTGGGAAGCATCAATCATACTTTGCTTAGCCTTGAAGCCATACAAAAACACGGTATTGTACTGGATACAGTACTTTATAATATGTATCCTACCGTAAAAGATAAAACGATTCAGAATGATACGATGAACTTCATTCAAAACTGGCTGAAGAAGTATTTCCCGGATACGAAATTTATATTAGTTCCGGAAATAAAAGAATAAAAAGACTTATGACTTCAAAAGACTAGCCTCACTATTTGCCGGGCTAGTTTTTTGTTTCTACAATCCACTTTTCAATATTACGGGTTTCCGCACTGAAATTTACTCCTATTTTAAAGAGTTTACGTCCGTCCATTTCGAAAGGAAGAGCATAATTCTTGTCGTTAATCTGCTGTAAAGCATCTTCTGCCGTACCGTTCAGCTTAAATTCCATGATATAAATAAATTTATCAGTCTGCAAGACAAGATCAATGCGCCCTTCACTCGTATGATACTCTACCTTGGTGTAGAAGCCTAACAGTTTAAAAACGATAAAAAGAACATTTTCGTAATGTAGTTCCTGATCCCGAATCACTTCGTAAGTAGTGTCTGCAAAGAAGCTTTGCAGGCGGTGGAAGAAAGAGTTATAATCACCCGCCTCCACTTCACGGACAAACTTCTGAATTTCAAACGGGGACTCGACCTTATTTACATTTGCATAATAAGGAAGCAAAAAACGAACAAATCCTTCTTCTACTTCACGGTTGGGAAAACCTAAGCGATACATGCCAAAACGTTCATCATACCCCTTAATGGTTAGGTATCCACTCTGATAAATTACCGGGATGGGATTGGTGGATTCAGAATCTATACTGTTCAACACTTGGACATCGGTCTCTTCATGTGCCATCCGCTCCAGGTCATAATGATGTTTTTTTAGCAATTTCACCAAATAGGTAGGCGTGCCCGTTTCAAACCAATAACTACCAAACTCTTTACGCTTGAAAGCGTTCAGCAGACTGAACGGATTGTACATGCCGATTGAATTGTGCGTAAAATGATAGCCATCATAACATTCTCTCAAATCTTCACAAAGTTTATCATACGTTATTCCACGTGCTGCTGCAAATTCATGTAGTTCCGCTTCCAGATTTTCATGGATTTCACGCTCGCTGACACCACAAATTTCGACGTACTCATTCCACATTGAAATATCATCCAAATTGTTCAAGTCACTGAATACACTGACTTTGCCAAACTTTGTCACGCCAGTGAGCAGAGCGAACTTTATATACCCGTCCTTCGTTTTCAAAGCGCCATAAAATGGCTTCAGGGTATTTCGGAATTGCTTTTGAAGTTCTTCATTGCCGATAGCTTGTAACATAGGTTTGTCATACTCATCTACCAGAATAACGACACGTTGTCCGGTCTTCTCACAAGCACGCTGAATGATACCTGCAAAACGCAAGGAAAAAGATGTCTCGGATGGACGGGTGCCGTATTGGCTTTCCCAATATTCCAGATTATCATTCAATATCTTATCCAGACTTTCCGGAGTGTCATACTTCTCGATATTCAGGTCGAGATGCAATATAGGATATTTAATCCAATCCTTTTCCAACTTTTCTACTGCCAAGCCGGTAAACAGTTCTTTTTTTCCTTGAAAGTAAGCCTCTAAAGTAGAAATGAGCAGACTCTTTCCGAAACGGCGCGGACGACTCAAAAAGTAATAACGCCCGGTTTTTACCATTTGATACATCAATGCCGTTTTATCAATATAAAAATAACCATCCTGACGAAGGCTTTCAAAATTCTGAATACCGATAGGATAAATTTTATTGCTCATAATCTCTTCTTTTAAAAACCAACAACACATAAGTGAAGCAAGCGGATTCAAAATCCACTGGGACGGATCACCTTCTTTGTATAGATTCCTACTCTTTATCTCTTATTAATTCTTGAATACTATTTATGAAAGTCTCCGCTTGTGGATATAAGTTGTTTACCATTTCTTCGTCACAATATACAAAGTCATCATAATCTCCACTATGCCTTTTCTCAAATAATGTAGAAAAAGTTTTTCCTACTTTTACAGGAAGTTTTCCTGTCGAAATAAAGTGCAGACCAAGCATCGTCTTCACCCCATTATGAGTCTGCGTTTGAATATCATATTTTAAAAGAAGAGCTACAGTTGCATAATAGCATGCATAATACAGCCTGTTAATAGCAGCATTATAGAATGACTCACGTATCATAACCTCAGCCTCTCTCAATGTTTCATAAGCACGTTGTATCCGATAAGCGACCAGTGCTTTCTTACTTTCCTTATCTAGAATTTCTTTCATAAGACAATACCTTCGTTTATCACATTTACATAAAAAGGTGTTTTAAAAGGCCGGTTCTCCCAAAATTTCTTCAAAACAACTATCGGGCTAATACTAACACCTGTTTTCAATTCCAATTCATATAAAGGTAATGTGATAGCTTCTTCTTTAGCCAATGTCATTTTATCACCTTCCACTAAAATGAGTAAATCAACATCACTATCATGCCTGGCATCCCCACGCGCCTCAGAGCCATATAAAATAACCTGCGCATTGGGAGCAACACGTTTTAATGTTTCACGAATAGCTTCTATAATCTCCGGTCTCTTCATTTCTTACTCTTTCTAAATGCATGAATGAATCAAACTTACTACATTACAAAGATACATTTTTCTATCTAAACAACATCACATCTTACATGAAAGTTCGCCATAAAATCATTTAAAGTAGGTTTCCGTTCTCTGTTCAATCTGCTCCATTCAATCGGATTTGCAATCCGATTGCTTGAGTATCAGGATTTGTAATCCGCTCCTTAACCTCTTGCCTTCCTAAACTACAATCACCTCTAGCAGTCCTTTATCACCCGCATAACTCACCGCCGAACTATATAAATAATCTTCCTGCCGTGCAACAATCTCCTGCTTCACCGGATTATTATGAATATAATTCAATTTTTGCAGAAAGAAGTCATGCAAATAAATTAATTCGGGATGATTACCTTCTTGCCAAAAACGATACTTAGATATTTTTTTGTCATTAGCTCCGGCAAAGCGAAAACGATCCAGCATCCATTCGCGACGACTTTCTTGAGGATCGGTTTCGAGTTCTGCCATAATACGTTTACTAGTGAACTTTTTAAAATCTCGAAGAATATCCGAAACAGATGCTTCTGTTCCGGAACTGACAATCATATGCAAATGGTTACTCATTAATACCCAGGCATAAATTCTTAAGCCTTTTTTCTCCTGACAATAGGCTAGTGACTCCAGAATTATATGCTTGTATTTAGGACGGGTAAAGATATCTATCCAATCAACAACGGTAGAAGTAACAAAATATAATTCATCTAAAACTCGATTCGCAGTATCCATTGGTATACTAATTTGATTAGAGAGGATAAATGTACGATTTAAATCGAAAGAGACAAAAGATTTTAAACGTTCGGAGAAGACAGGTGGATTATAAATCCTGATACGAAAGACCAGCGGATTATAAATCCGCTGGGACGGATAACGAGTTACTTTATATTCTGAAAGTAGAAAGTGTAAGGCTAAAAGGTGAGCACCGGACGCGCATACCTGCTGGAACTTTTGCCGACATAGTAATAAGAACTGCTTCCTACCTGCACTCCCCAACATTGACTTGCACTAGGCTCGGAACTTGAGGAGTACGTCCCCGAGAAGGTTGTAGCGCCCGATATTTTACCCAATTGGGTGTTAATCCCATTACTGTTGGCACTAATCGCAAAATTTCGTACCTGCCCTGTTGTGGGATAATACCAGCCGCTTGTAATTCCGGCAGACGCGGGTGTATAATTCACACAGTAGGAACATGCTGGAAAACTCTTCGATTCACTGGCAGCAACAGCCATAATCATCCGGGTACTCTTATATCCAAGTTCAGCACCGCCACTGGTACCTGTACCGAACACGCGGGAAGCGTCTCCCCACTTTTGCGATGACTGCTGCAACGCCAACACATAACCGTGGATGGCCGTCAACTTATCTTCGTAATTCTCCACCGCATCACCGCTGCCTGTTCCTATCCGATAAACAATACCAATGCATTTGCCCTGTTCTTCAGCGGTTAACGTCTGGTCTTTTGCCACTAGCAAACCGTCCTGCATAAAGAAATCCCCTACTTGCAGCGTGTGCGTTTTCCATGTGATCACTGCATTATCCACATCATAAATTTTGTAATTTCCGGCATCGGGAATAGTGGGTGTAAATGTAAATCCTCTTTTTCTGCCTGTTGTTGCATCCGTGTAGCCACCTCCGAGTGATGTCGTGGAACCCGGCTTTACGAGAAAGCGGTACAGGCCTTTATCTACCGAGAGGAAAGGAGCGAATCCGTCGAATGCTAAATTCATAGGGGGGACAATGTAGTTTGGTAATGAGGCATTTGTGAACTCATAGATCGTACAGGAGGTTTTGATAAATGCCAGTGTCATGCGGTGCGAGAGACTGAAGGTAAGCTTCCATTTCTTGTCAGCATAGCCGCTTATCGTGCCCATGCCGGTCATGAGGTCCTGTGAGGTATATTTGGTATAGTTACCTTGGTCGGTGGCGGGAGTCCAGCCATCCACCAGCGGTTTGAAGAAACCGTCAGCATTGGTGGCGGTAGCGGTCACTTTGCCTGTCATTTCCGCCTGGTAGGGATAATAGGCATAGTAGCGGGCTATATCCTTGCCTTCGTAGGTCAGAGTGACGTCTGCGGGAGGTGTCCATGTGCCGTCAGCCTCCAGAGTGAGGCAGAGATTGTCATAACCCGTTATGACAGCATTGTTCTTCACGACATACAATCCTATCTGGTCGCCTGCGGTGAAAACGGTTTTATAACCTAGCTCCTGGGCACGTGTAGCAGGGGTATCTTCTTCCGCGGAGGCGAGATAGCCGTCGTCGGTGACGCTCACGGTGATGGTGCCTCGTCCGTCGTTGTCACTGCCTGCGCCAGGCAGGTCCGTCTCATCGGTGCAGCCCCATATACCTATAAGAAGCAGACCGAAAAATAAGGATGGGAATGGAATATGTTGTTTCATCTTTAAAAATAAATTAGTTGCTAAAAAGCCAGAATGGGCCTGACATAGTTTGGCACATCTCTGGTGTGGAAAAATCCGGGACGTTGTGCCGCATAAACGTTATAACTGTAAGCAAAATCACGATTGCCATTCTCAGTCTCGGAACTCGACCAGTAATAGCCACCCTCTTTATCATAGTCCTCTCCTCCTGCTCTCAAAATATTGGGTGCTATATTTGCCTGATTCGTCAGACTCTGTGTATATGCAATTTCACCAATAGCTTTCAATTGACCTTGAGAAGGGAGGAACCAACCGCTACTCCTTGCGGGAGCTGCCGGAGTGTAGTTCTTGCAAGCGTAAAATGCGGGAAAATTGTTCATCTGCCAGCCTTCCCATTCCTCAGCCTTCGCTACGAATGTTTCCGCCTGTTGCTGATTATAAAATCCCTGCCAGTCACTCTCATTAGCCGATATGCCCGTGACCGGAAATTGCGGAGACCCGCCTTTGTCTTCCCATAGATACTTACCCGGCGCATCCTTCAATGCCAGCACATAACCACGAACCCTTCCATACTTGAGTCCCGTATTAAGATAGGAGTCCGTATCCGTTTTATGCCTTCCCACGTGGAATACAATGCCGACAACGGTACGTGAGGTACCGCTTGCATCTGTCAACACGGGCGTGACTTCGAGCAGTTCGGTGGTACCGTCGTAATATTTGCGGTAACCGCCATCGGAGGTGGTGCCGTCGCTGTAATAGTAATCGCCTATCTTCAGGTCGTCGGCTCTATAACCGGGGATGGCAACATCACTTACCACCGCCTGTTCTCCGCCATTGCCCCATTCCGTATCCGCGGTAGCAGTCACCGAGAGGCCGCCTTTTTTCACATTGAGCTGGATACTCATCCCCTCGCCTTGTACCAGGTCGGTGGGAAAGTCGGTCTGTCTCGAAACATTACTGGATTCCCCCTCCTGCCTGTAGGTGAGGGAAATGATAGCGGAAGCCTTGTTGGGAAAGAGAAAATATGTGGCCAAATCCTTCGCCTGGGCGGCATTGGCCGGCACCGATACACTGCCACTAAGAGTTGCCATGCAGGACGTCGTATTCGTATACTTTCCCCAACTGAAGCCACTGTCATTAAATGTCAGTGTTGCCGTCATCGGGACGTTGATTATGCCCAAAGTAACTATTTTAATCGCCATCTCACTTTTAATGCTGATCTTCACCCTGCTCAAGGCATGTTTCATCGTGAACCCGATGCGGCCTCCTGCCGTATTTTCATACGTCCGGTCCAGTAACGGAACGGAGGCAAGCAGGTCCTTATGGTCTTTCGTCGAATTGGAAACAGAGTAGGTAAGTGTCGGATACCCTTTTGCCGTACTGCCCGAAAATGTCGGGTTTCTGCCGCTTGTCACTTTCTCGTCCACGTATGGGGCGTAAGCGAAGAAACTGACGCAATCCTTTTTATTGTCAGGCCAATATTTCATGGGAGAGTACGTCCACGCACCGCCGCTTTTCTCCAGCTTCTGGTTGTACATGAAATTGGGTGTGGCGGTAATTGCATTAAATCCTCCTTGTGTGAGGCTGGCGAATATTCCCACAGCGGTCAGGTTGTCCGTGGTGATTTCTTCTGCGCGAGTCTGCGCGCTTACCGAAGTGGAGAATGTAAGTGGTACGGGAAGCGATTCCACTTCGTCACCCTCCGGAGCGCAACCTGCGGCAAACAACAGGCTCAAAGCAATAACCGGAAAAAATTTCATACCGTTCATCATACTTGTTCCATTCATTTTCAACTTTCTTTTTTCAATTGTTCCATAGTGACCGGAAAGGGACATTCAACCCCGCCCGGCCTTGTAGCTCTGCCCGGTCCTTGAGTGGAACCCGGACGAACCGGTTACTCAACCGTCATCTCTTACTTGATTACTCAACTGTAACCTCGTTCTTGATGTCGGTCCACGGAGTAACTACAGCATCACTGATTTCAATCTTACGCAGGTTGATTTTCAGCGTGTACAAATAAGATTCTTTACGCTTCATGTGTCCGGCAGGCAGGTTGATGAAAGCTTCTGCATGGCTTACAATAAACTTGCCGGGATTCGATTGGTCTTTGGTAGCAATGTCGTAATGGAAACCTATTTTGATATCTCCTTGGGCGCATCCCTTGTTCTGGACCAAGTCCGTACCGCTTGTCTCTCCCACCGGAATCAGGTAAAGATAAGTTTTATCCTTGAAAAGAGGAATGGCCTTGTCCACCGTCCCTTGCGAACTACTGGAAATTCTGATCCCTTTTGTAGCCGCATTATGTCCGGTAGTAGGATTCGAAATTTCGATGCCCGGGTTTTCCACGTCCAGCATTTTGTCGAGGCTAAAGTCAGGTCCGGCAATGACAGCATCCGAACCGTAGTTCCAGTGCAATTCCGCCCATTTGGCTTTCGTGTAGAATTTAGATTTTGCATTGGCGGGTGAAGCCGGATCTATCAGCGAAAGATTACTGCCGGCAGCACTGTGGTCCGTACCTACAATCCACATGTGGGTGATATAGACGAAACTGTTCGTGCCGTCCATACCTGCGAAATCTCCGGCTCCCAACTGTGCCCTGAAGGAAATACGTGAAAGAGTATGTTCAAAAGTAAAACTTACTTTGCCGGCATTTGAGGAAGTATATTCCTTGTCACGCTGGTCGGCAACTACAAGGTCCACCATTCTGTCGAGCTTGTCTTCCGGCTTTAACTGGAAACTGATGTAAGGAATCCCCTTAACAGTAGCTTCGGAAACTGTAACTCCCGCTTTCGTACCGTTCCGCCAGTCGTCCTCGTAAGGCGCATAAGCAAAGAAGGAAATCTTATCATGTTCCCTGTTCGGCCAATATTTCACCGGAGAATAGGTCCAGGCACCATTCTTATATTCCACCATCTGGTTGTGCATGAAGCTGGGGGTCACGTTGTTTTTTACGGTTTCAAAGTCGTCCTGTCCCGTAAAATACCCCATGATACCGAAACCGCCGTACTTGTTTGGATCTGTCGGATCATCCTTCATACTTTCCGTAGTCATGTCCACTCCTCTGGTAGGCACTCCCGTATACACTCCGAATCCTACCTGCGGGTGGGCGTCCGGACTGACTTCCGTCACTTCATTCTGCGAACAGGCTGACAGCAGCAATAGCACCAACGCTGACAGCATAACATTCATTCTTTTCATTGTCTCTGTTTTTTTAAGTGATTATACATATATAAGTTTATTGCGTATTTGTTCCATTTATCAGTTGATGGGAATATCGGTATGGATGTCGTCTCCCCATCCGTCCACATCCACATCGAAGCCGGAGTCGGAACCTCCTTCGGGCTTCACATCCGGTACTTTTTCGGTAGCATCGGCTTTCAGGATAAGTGTGATAACTCCTGTCCCATCTTCATTTTCTGTGATCTTCACATTGGTACAATCGCCGGTGAATTCAGTTTTCCCATCCACGAGCAATGCTTCCAGATACAGGTTGTTATTGTCTGCGTAATTGAGACCAAACACCTCAAAGTGACAGCTTAGTGTACCGTTGAAAGGGGAACCGGGATAAAATTCAGGATTCGACGGTTCAAACTCCTGCGTCACAGTGTTGGCAGACGTCCTTCCGGTGGCAAGGAAAATAGATTCTGCCACTCCACTCAAACGGCAGGTTGCCGAACGTATGTTGTTCAATCCTTCGATATGGAGCACGGCAGCCACCTTGCGAGTCAACTTTTTCGGGACAAAGCGAAGGGTATAAATTTCATCCGTTTCCTCTTCCACCGTGCGGGAAGCAGCAGTTCTCCCGTAAGTGGTCTGGCTATAATTACCTAGCATATCCTCCGTCACGATGAAGCCTTCGAGGGTGGCGACGGCCAGTTCGTCGGGCGAGGAGATGATGGTACGTGTTTCCACACGAGTCACTTCGTCCACGCGGGTTTCCACTTTCCGGGCATACGCTTCCAGCGTTTCATAACTGTCTCCACGGAAGGCGATATTGCTAAAGTCATTGAAAGAGCGGTTGAAGATGATGGCATCATAAGTCCCCATCGGCAACCGTACGGTTTCCCCAGTGCGTTCCCCCATCTGAAAAATGTGTGGAGCACCACCGTCCCGCGGATAAAAGAGGATAGTCGAACCATAGTTCTCTTCTTCGGCAGCCAGGCCGGACTGGCTCCAATCGACAAGGATATGAAGCTCCGTCACTTCGTAATAGGTGAGGGCGCGACGTTCGCAACCCGTAAAAAGAACTACTAGGCAAAGAAGTACCAAACATAGAAACATCATCCATCTCCTATCGTCCGGCCTTTTATATATACCATTATTTATCCTGTCGCATATCCGGACAAATAATAGTGAGGTCCGTTCATCACCAGGTATGAATCGTTCACTGTTCATCGTACACCTCCTTTCCCTGCTTTCACTTTACGGTTCAGCAACCAGACGAACGAGATTTTCGCTTTGGTCGGTCCGAACCAGGTATATTTACCGTTCTCCTGCCAAAGCAAGGTCTGGTAATTGTCGCGGACGTGATAATGACGGTAATCGGTCCGCAATAAACCGATACCGATATTCAGTTCCAAATGCAGATTACGGGCTATGCGTGTCGCCCAGCCATAGCTGATACCCGCAGCTATGAAGAATTCACCTTGATAGCCGTTGTACTTCCATTGCAGATCATACTTGCCACCTCCGGCATATAGTCCGAGAAAATGCCCGGTCAGCACTTCACTATTTTCGCGTTTCTTATGGCTTCCCAACCAATAGCGGCCTTCCAGACCTCCCATAAGGATTTGCATGGAATATTTGTCACCGTCGAATAGCCACCACGGGAACATATATTCGGCGTTCACTGACCAGCGTTTGCCTATCGGTATTTCAAGTTCTATGTTGGGCATCAGGGCGGCATCGAACAACAGGTTGGTCTTTAAAGCAAAAAACGGACGTTTTTCTTTAAGTAACGGGGCGTTTGATTGCTGCTGTTGCTGTTGTTTTTGTTGTTCTTGCAACTGTTCTTGTTGTTCTTGTAACTGTTCCTGCCGATGTAACTGTTCCTGCTCTTGTTGTTCCTGCTCTTGCTGTCGCAATTGTTCCTGCCGTCTTTGTTCCTGTTCGGCCTGCTTTACCAACCGGTCTTTTTCAGTAACAGATGTCGACAATGTATCCGGCCTATCCGGTTGCAGCCACACCATACATACGGCAGCATTACGCAGATACCGCAGCAGATGGTCGCGGATATAGCGATAAGAGTTTCCACCATCTAATTGCCGCAATAACTTCTTGCAGCGGTCCACATCAGGGGTATGGTCCATTATTTGCAGCACCTTGTCCCGATTAGGCAGTTTCTCATCAGCCGCTATCATACGGCGGAGTTCCTGCCAGTTTTCTCCCTGTGGGCGGAGATGGATGCGGTGTTGATCGAGATGCGGGTACTTCCACACCAGATAGCCTTTTACGGCAACAGAACGCTTCCGGGTCAGGCGTTCGTTATAGCTCCTGTCACCTTCCGGTGAAGAAAAAGACAGGATACGGATAGAATCGATACGGTGGGTTAACGCACTGTCCGAAAGCACTTCATCCAAATGATGGAGCGTTTCGCTGTTGCCCATATATCCCTTATCCACTATCGCCCTGTCAAAACGAAAATAGAGCACCATCGACTGACTACATTTGTCTCCAATGGTATCACGTTGGGCGTAACTATTAAGCAGAAAAATGAATAATAGCCCGCAACAGACAGTAAAACGTTTGATATATACAATTAACTTATTCATAAGAACAAAGATTTCATAAGAAAGAGATTTGCTGAATTACCAGTCGGATATTTTTATTTCGGATAGGAATATACGCACCACCTCGGTAAGGATTCCCAGTTTCTTGGCTCCCTCTCCGTGATGAAAATAAGATGTTTCAGAAACCTGCCGTTCAAAATGGAGAGGTTCATCAATAATTGCCAGAAGTTCAAGTAAGGATAGTTTCTGAATAGAGCGGCATATCTCGTAGGAGGAAAGAACAAATTCTTCTTTACCCGGTAACCGACGAACTAATCCCCCGGATTCCAGTTTTCGGAATAGTTCTTTCCACACCTCCGACGATAAAGAGATATTCGCCGATTGCGTGTCGGACTGTAAAGTAATGTCATTTAATATGGCGATAGCTGTTTGTGTGAGTTGTGTTAATACCATAATTGTTTTGTTTAGACCGTTACTTACCAAGTAACGGATTGAAAAAGAAGTTTATTACTTACCAAGTAACAGAAAGCCTGTTTCCGGAATTTATTTTCTCTACACAAGAAATAAAAAGTGTATTTTATCTGCCATCTGCCACAAAACGGTCGCAACTATCTGATATAAAACAAATTGGAGCGTTGCAGATAGTGTGGCAGATAGGTGGCAGATGCAGGTATCTGCCACACTTGCGTCCGACAGGAGTTTAGAAGTGTGTCAATAAGGCAAACAGTCAGGGGAGAGCTGTTGAACGCCGGGTCCACTACTATGGGGAATCCAGTATCCCTATGAAGATACTCTAGTATCCTACCATGGAAACTCCAGTATCCAACCGTGGAAACTACAGTATCCTACTGTGGAAACTACAATTTCCAACGAGGAAACCAAAGTTTCAAAGCCGGAAACCGAAAGGAAGGTGGCATAGAAGAAGATACAGATAATAAGATACGCTCCGGACAGGTGGCAGATACCCGCATCTGCCACCTATCTGCAACGCTATCTGCAACGGCGCAATTTACTCTATACCGGATAGTTACAGCCGTTTCGTGGCAGGTGGCAGATAAAAATCACTTTATATTTCTTGTGTAGAGCCGTACAGTCCATTTTTGACAGTTCAAAGATGGAAAGAGGTTTCGTGTCCGTTAGCGAACAGAAGTATAATATGGTATGAAGTTATGGGGATATTGTGTTTGAAAATAGATATAATTTAATGGTTAACCGAAGATTTTATAACTTTTGTTTGGTTTTATAAGAAAATATATTGAACTTTGCCAGCGTAACAAATCCGTTACTTGGTAAGTAACAACCACTGTCCAAACCTGTTACAAGGTATTTTCGATGCTACTTTTTTCTTCTTTCCACATTTTGCAACAGAGGTTATCAGTTCATCATTTGCTACGTCTACCCGTTCATTCTCAAAAGGTTTCAGGTAAGTTTCTGTTACCTTAATAGAAGAATGCCCCAATGCCTTGCAAATAATGCCGACACTTACACCGGAGTAGAATGCCAGGGTAGCCCACGTATGCCGTGGTGTGTATGAACTCAACTTAACGTCCGGCAGCAACAATGCTGCTATCTTCTCCAACTTTCTGTTGAAATTGCGAAGTGCAGATAGATAGCTGCTTTGTCCGTCCAGGATCGGGAATAGGTAGATGGAACCAGGATTCGTATTTTTAAACTTTTCCATCAGCCATGCCGCTTCCTGGGGAATGCGAACTGTCATCTGACGCCCTGTTTTATGGCGGCTATAGATAATATAATTTCCTATCACATCCTGCTTGCGAAGATGAGCGAGGTCAATAAACGGCATTCCACGGAACAAGAACATCAACCGGAAATGAACCAACGGACTCTGTAACCCTTTCGGCAATTGCTCAAAATCGGTATACAGCAACACATTCATCTGCTCCGTATCCAGGGCACGTTTGATCTGTGATTCTACTTTCGTGTACACATCATCGAAAAGTTTGGAGTCATAAGGTAGCAGCTTTTCATCAACAAGGCGGTTGTACACTGCTTTCAGATTCCGCAGGTAGGTAGAGATGCTGTTCAGACTTAAACCTTTCGGTTCTCCGTCTTTCCTTTTCCTCCCTTCCCGCCTCATCCATTCCTCATACTCCTTCAATTTGCCGGAAGTGAAAACTTTATCCACCGGTATCGGCATACCCTCACCCCAAAACAACGTGAAGGATCGCAGCGCATAGGTATACGTATGTGCCGCCGGACGCTTCCTGGCATTTTCCAATTGTTCAATTACCAACTGCATATAAGACACCAAATCAGGCATCTCCACGACTTTGGTCACTTCTGTAATTTTTTCTTTTTCATCCATAATACTCTGATTTTTATTTCCGCATTAAACGTATTACCAGCAAACAGCTACACCAAGCAGAAGGTTTACGAATGCCAAACGATGACCGAGTATAATAGCCATTGAAAAAGAAGAAGGAAAGTTGTAAAAGAGGAGAAATAGTAAACTTATCCTATCTCTGTATAAACAAAAAGCAGTAGAATTCGAAATCTGAAATTCTACTGCTTCCATCATATATTTAGATTCGAATCAATCACACAGAGAATTTCTCTAATGCTTTTTCCAATGCTTCTTTTGAAACCGGTTTAGTCACAAAATCATTGCATCCCATCTCCAAAGCCAATTCTTTATCCGTTTCAAAAGCATAAGCCGTCAAAGCAATAATAGGAACCTCTTTGGAATAAGAACGAATGATATGCGTTGCTTCCAATCCATCCATGCGTGGCATTTTTATATCCATCAGAATTAAGTCCGGTTGATACTGCTTATACATTTCAATGGCTTCCACCCCATCCTTAGCCCAAAGCAATGTATATTCCCTGCCGATCAGATTCTTCAGCAGGATGAAATTACTTTCTACATCTTCCGCTACCAAAATCTTTTTGATCTGTTGCACACGATTTACAGTATTTCCTTTAGATTCCGTCTTTGACATTTTAAAGATTTCGCCGAGTTCTCCGGCTTCTTCATAAGGAATCGTGAAATAGAACGTAGAGCCTTTACCCAATTCAGAAGTCACCCCTATTTCTCCACCAATCTTTTCGATAATCATCTGACAGATAGATAGCCCTAATCCTGTGCCTTGCGCAAAAGAGTTCAGTTTGACAAAACGCTCGAAGACATGGTCTACCTTTTCCGGTTCTATTCCTATTCCTGTATCCTTCACATATACACGAATATTTTTATCCGTCCGCTCAAAACCCAAACGAATCTCTCCTTCATACGTAAATTTACTCGCATTAGTCAGGAAATTCGTTATCACCTGCATGATACGGTTCTGATCTCCCTCAATGAATAAATTCTCATCCTCATTATCAAAAACAAGAGTTACCCCTTCTTTCACACGTTCTTTATGAACAGCATAAATTGTCCGGCAAACTTCTCCCAGATTCATTGGACGCTTGATATATTCCAGTGTCCCGGCTTCTATCTTCGATAAATCCAGAATATCATTAATCAGTTGCAACAAAATATCCGAATTCTGATTGATAATACCCGAATAGAGCTTTTTCTCTTCAGCAGTTTCGGCAGCAGGCAATAATTGAGAGAATCCTACAATTGCATTCAGGGGTGTCCGGATCTCATGACTCATATTAGCAAGGAAAGCACTTTTCAATCGGTCGGATTGCTCTGCCTTAATCCTTGCCTTTATCAGTTCCTGCTCAATATTCTGAAGATTAGTAATATCCCAAGAGATACCAATCAGCAACGGTTTGCGTCCTTCCATCGGCACAAGCGCCTTTAACGTCTGTACAATACGCGCTTCCCCGTTGGCGGAAAGATATGTTTCTTGCATATCAATACGCTTATGGGTCTGAAGTAATTCCAAATCATCCTTACGGAATTTCTCTGCGTCTCCATGACTCGGAAATACTTCATAGTCCGTATGTCCGATCGCTTTAGACGCCGAGATACCTGAATGGTCGGCAAATGCTTTGTTCCAATACAAATACCTAAAATCATTTTCCGGGTCTTTCACAAACAGATAGACTGGGATATTATTCAAAATACCATCCAGCAATAGATTTAGTTCGCGAAGTTCATCCTGTTTCTTTATAACATCAGTAATATCCTGTGTAAAGAACCAAGTCAGTTCTTCATTATTCTCACGAATCAGAAATGTAGATACTTGATGCATCCGCTCTTTATCTTCACCTTTCCGCATATAGGCAGCACGATAAGCAAAAGTGCCATCATTGTCACGTATTTCCTGAAGACGTCTTTCCCACGCCTCCTTTGTTGTCATAGAGACGGGCAGATCATATATCTTTTGGGTACCCATCTGTTGAGTAACTCCGTATTCTTCTATAAATTGCTTATTTGCATAAACCAATGTCCCGTCTTCCGATACGGCAAGAATGCTGTCACTCACTTTATCGAGTACACTCTTGAAAACCTCCAGTTGCCTTTGCGTGGTCACCCGCTCCGTTATATCACGACACATAATCAATACATACTCCTCATCCAACGGAAAGATACGATTTTCGTAATGATGATGTTCACCATTAAAATCCAATTCATGATGGGCAGTTGAAACAGCTCCCGTGCTGACAGCCTGACGCATATTGGAGTGAATATTCTGATATGCTTCCGGTGGAACCATTTCCCGCATATACATTCCCTTAAAATCTTTGTTTGATATCCCGACATGATTGGTTTCTTCATTGGAAACAACTTCAATGCCTACTTCGTTCTGATTGAAGACAGTCAGCATATCCGGCAAAGAGTCCAGAATCCTGACAGCATATTTTTCTTTGAAACTAACGGGACGATTACTTATATTCTCATTCCTAAGAATAGAAAGCTCCTTTTTGAGCTGCTCATTTTCTTTCTTTAGCGCTTCCAGCTGTTCTAATAGTGCTTTTTGGTTTTGTTCGGTGTTCATGATATATCAGAATAAATGCGTACTTATCTGCCAAAAGTAAATATTTTTTTGAAGATAAGTACGCAAAAGCCAGTTTTTTTTTGAAAATCATTCAATTACCATGATCCGGTCGTTCAATGCCACCTTCATGCCATCTTCCACAAACACCTCTTTGACTACTCCATCCGTCACCGAACGTATCTCATTCTCCATCTTCATTGCCACCAATACGCAAAGCGGATCGCCACGTTTCACATTGTCTCCTTTCTTTACATACGTCTTCAGTATTACTCCCGGCATCGGTGCCTGTACTACCTGACGTCCCACAGACTCGGCAGCAGTGCGGGCATTATGTATCTTCTCCATTTCTCCCTGCAATTCAATCTGATAAAGCTCCCCTTTATTCATGATTGTATATGAATTATTGGAAGAGGGAGAAATCTGCACTCCATGCGAGTGGTGATCGATGATAATTGAATGGATAGAGTCGCCACCCATGTTATAATCGACCTCATATATTTTGCCATTGACTGCAATCTTCTTGATTGGTCCGTCCTCCAGTATTTCCACCTTATATTCACTATCCGGCATGTCCTGGAGCTTGGCGTAATATGTAGCTAATGTTGTACCCATAATCTGTTCTGTTATTTTTTAGTCTTACATCAATAATTATTAGCAGTCATCTGCAACTTACCATAATACTTCCAGAGCGATTCGCCTACCACCGGAAGCGTTGTGGCACGGGAAGCCGCTTCTTTCTCCCGTTCGTAGTGTCTCACTGCGGCAGCAATGACAGCCACCGTCGGATCGGTATTCTGACGGCGTTTCAGATCTTCCTTATCAAAGCGCGTATCAATAAACGTTGTATCATATTCGCCTTTCAGGAAAGCTGCATTCTTCAATACACGTTGATGGAAAGGAATTGTTGTTTTAATTCCCAGAATCTTATACTCGCGCAAAGCACGTGCCATATTGGAAATGGCAGAAGCACGGGTACGTCCCCAACAACATAGCTTGGCAATCATCGGGTCATAATGCAGAGAGACTTCAAATCCGGCATAAGCGGCACTGTCAAGACGCAGGTTACGCCCTTCGGGAGCTTCACGAACAGTAATCACCCCGGGAGAAGGCATGAAGTTATTCTCCGGATCTTCCGCATAAATACGACATTCGATAGCTGCTCCGCTAAACTGAATATCATCCTGTTTATAAGGTAACGGATTTCCGGCAGCAACTGTTATCATATCCCGAACCAGGTCAACTCCCGTACATTCCTCCGTCACAGGATGTTCTACCTGCAAACGGGTATTCATCTCGAGGAAGTAGAAGTTTTGGTCTTTATCCATCATAAACTCCAATGTCCCGGCACTGTAATATCCTATTTTCTTACAGGCTTCCACAGCAACCTTCAACATCTTCTTTCTCGTCTCTTCTTTCACAAAAGGAGAAGGACTTTCCTCTATCACTTTTTGGTTACGACGCTGAATGGAACATTCACGTTCGTAAAGATGGACCACATTGCCATATTTATCTCCCATGATCTGAACTTCGATATGATGGGGATTCTCGATGTATTTCTCAATATATACCGCATCATTGCCAAAGGAAGTCCCTGCTTCGGATTGCGACAAACGAAGAGCCGTTTCCACTTCTTCTTCCGTGCGTACCAAGCGCATTCCTTTTCCTCCACCTCCGGCAAGTGCTTTCAGCATAATGGGATAACCTACTTCATTGGCCACTTTCTTCACTTCATCAATCCCCTGCACAGGTGTCTCGGTTCCGGGAACAATGGGTAATCCTGCTTCACGCATAATCTTACGGGCTTCTGTCTTGATTCCCATTTTGGAAATAATGTCCGCACTCGGTCCGATAAAAATCACTCCTTCTTCTTCACAACGACGGGCAAAATCCGCATTCTCCGACAAGAAACCATATCCCGGATGAATAGCAGCTCCGGTCTTTTTGGCAATGGATAATATCAATTCCGGCTTCAGATAGGAAGTATCTTCAGGCGATTCAGAGATGCAATAGGCTTCTTCCGCATAACGCACGTGCAAAGCTCCGCGGTCTACATGGGTATAAACAGCCACCGTCGAGATATTCATCACCCGACAGGTACGGAAGATTCGCATCGCTATTTCACCGCGGTTGGCTACTAATATTTTCTTTATCATAATCTTTTTATTCTTTTAATGAACACTCTCCATTCTCAACTCTCCACTCTCAACTTATTAAAGCGGAAGATTCGAATGTTTCTTAGGAGGATTAGACTGCCGTTTGTTGGCAAGCATCTCGAAACTTCGAATCAATCGCAAACGGGTTACTGCCGGATCAATCACTTCATCCACATATCCCAATTCCGCCGCCCGGTAAGGATTGGCAAACTTCCCGCGATAATCATCCTGAAGTTCTTTCCGTTTTTCTTCGGGGTTTCCGGCCTTATCTATATCCTTACGGAAAAGAATATTCACAGCTCCATCCGGTCCCATCACAGCTATTTCGGCAGTAGGAAAAGCAAGATTGACATCTCCGCGGATATGCTTGGAGCTCATCACATCATAAGCGCCACCGTATGCTTTGCGGGTAATAACCGTAACTTTCGGCACTGTAGCCTCACAATAAGCATAAAGCAATTTTGCCCCATTGCGGATAATTCCGCCATATTCCTGATCGATTCCCGGAAGGAATCCCGGCACATCTACCAGTGTCAACAAGGGGATATTGAAAGCATCGCAGAAGCGGACAAAACGGGCAGCTTTGACAGATGCGTTAATATCCAGTGTACCAGCAAGTACCAATGGCTGATTAGCCACCACTCCCACTGTTTTTCCATTCAGCCGGATATAGCCGGTCACAATATTCGCTGCATATTCTGCCTGAAGTTCGAAGAAACTATTATCATCAGCCACTGCTTCAATCATTTCTTTTATATTATACGGCTGATTCGGATTGGTTGGAATCAAATTAGCCAGTTCCGGAGTCAGGCGGGTCGGCGAATCGTTTGTAGCTACAAACGGAGGCTCTTCCATATTATTTCCCGGCAGATAGGAAATCAATTCACGAATATAATTAATACACTCAATATCATTCTCCGCAGAAAGATGGGCTACACCGGACTTTGTCATGTGTACGCCTACTCCGCCGAGTTCCTCTTTAGTGACTTCTTCCTGTGTCACACTTCTCACCACATCCGGTCCTGTAATAAACATATAACCGGAGTTTTTCACCATCAGGATAAAATCTGTCAATGCAGGAGAATAAACCGCACCTCCGGCACATGGGCCCATGATCGCGCTAATCTGCGGAATCACTCCGGATGCCATAGAGTTGCGCAAGAATATCTCGGCATATCCGGCCAAAGAACGTACCCCTTCCTGAATTCGTGCACCTCCCGAATCATTCAGTCCGATGATAGGCGCTCCCATTTGCATAGCCATGTCCATCACTTTACAAATTTTCTTAGCGTGCGTTTCCGAAAGAGCTCCACCAAATACGGTGAAATCCTGTGCAAAGACATAAACCAGGCGCTTGCCAATCATACCATATCCCGTCACTACCCCGTCTCCGGCAAATTTCTGCTTTTCCATACCGAAATCGGTACACCGATGGGTTACCAACTTATCCAGTTCGATAAACGAACCTTTCTCCAATAATAAATCGATGCGTTCACGGGCGGTCAGTTTGCCCACAGAATGTTGTTTTTCAATGCGAGCGTCTCCGCCGCCTTTTTCTGCTTTCCTGTTCAGTTCTTCCAGGTTGTTAATAAGCTCTTTCATAGGCTGTAGTTATTAAAGTTGTATGTGTGTGTAAAAATAAACAGTAATATATGAAATCATTGTCATATTGATTACACAAAGTACTTTTATATAATGAACGCCTCATGTGTGGAAAATGTTAGCATTTATGCCTTAAAACATCTTTATCCATTTATTTAGGGAGCTTTTTTTGCAGGTTGCGACAACAAACTTCCCCGCTTTTCTGTTTATCGCTTATCATTTTTAATAAAACCTATACCGTTGTCAACTTCGATGTTGAACAAGGTCGCATCATTATACGGGAAAATCCGAAATACCTTAGTCTGAACGAAATGTATCAGGTAGCCAACAGCTATCCGAAAGGCAGCAAAGCTAGGTAACGAAGCTGCGCTGGCCAACTTAAAACAATTACAACAAATTCTTAGCGTGAAGATGAAATAAATAGAAAAATCTTTTTATTCAACCGACCAAAGTGGGACGTTTGTTTGTTATATCAATAATAAACGACGTTCCACTTTTTAAATCTGATAATTATGACCTTGATCCTTGCTATTATTCCGGTGTTACTGTTGATTATATTAATGGCATTCTTTAAAATGCCGGGTGACAAAAGTAGTATCATTTCTCTGATCGTGACGATGCTGATTGCTATTTTCGGCTTCGCTTTTTCAGTAGACAATCTGTTTTACTCCTTTTTATATGGGGCGTTAAAAGCCGTCTCTCCTATCTTAATCATTATCCTGATGGCTATTTTCAGTTACAACGTATTGTTGAAAACAGAAAAGATGGAGATTATCAAACAGCAATTCGCTTCCATTTCTACCGATAAAAGTATTCAGGTGTTATTACTGACTTGGGGATTCGGCGGACTACTGGAAGCGATGGCCGGCTTCGGGACAGCAGTTGCCATTCCGGCAGCCATTCTTATCAGTCTGGGATTTAAGCCTATCTTTTCGGCAACTGTAAGTTTGATTGCCAACAGTGTAGCCACCGCTTTCGGAGCGATCGGAACTCCGGTGTTGGTATTAGCCAAAGAAACGAATTTGGATGTATTGCATCTTAGCACGAATGTCGTATTGCAGTTATCCGTTTTGATGTTCCTGATTCCGCTGGTTTTGCTTTTCCTTACTGACTCCAAACTTAAATCGCTTCCCAAAAATATATTTCTTGCCTTATTAGTAGGCGGAGTTTCTTTAGTCAGCCAGTATCTGGCTGCCAAGTATATGGGTGCTGAATCTCCGGCCATTATCGGCAGTATTCTTTCGATTATCGTGATTGTTCTTTATGGAAAACTGACTGCCTCTAAAAAAGAGAAAGCACGGAAAAGCCATCTGAAAACAAAAGATATACTGAATGCATGGAGCATCTATTTGCTGATTCTATTTTTAATCATTCTGACCAGTCCCCTCTTCCCGGAATTGCGTCATACATTAGAGAATAACTGGATAACCCGAATCAGTTTGCCCATCAATGCTTCCACCGTCAATTATACCATTTCCTGGCTGACTCATGCCGGAGTATTGCTTTTCATCGGAACTTTTATCGGTGGATTGATTCAAGGAGCTAAAGTAAAAGACCTGTTCATCGTTCTTTGGAATACAGTGAAGCAATTAAAGAAAACATTCATCACCGTGATCTGCCTTGTGGGATTATCCACAATTATGGATAGTGCCGGAATGATTGCTGTAATTGCCACGGCACTGGCTACGGCTACGGGAAGTTTGTATCCACTGTTTGCTCCGGTCATCGGTTGTCTGGGAACGTTTATCACCGGAAGCGACACCTCTTCCAATATTCTTTTCGGAAAGTTGCAAGCAAGTGTTGCAGGGCAAATTCATGTCAGTCCGGATTGGCTGTCCGCTGCAAATACAGTAGGTGCTACAGGTGGTAAGATTATTTCTCCACAAAGTATTGCCATTGCTACTTCTGCGGGAAACCAACAAGGAAAAGAAGGTGAAATACTGAAAGCAGCTATTCCTTATGCGTTGGTGTATGTGGCGATTACCGGAATTATTGTTTATATTTTCAGTTAACAAACCCAAAGTGCATAAAGAACAAATAGAGATATGAAGCAAAAGCCATTTATCCCTTCACCCCTTCACCTTTCCCTGTTCATCGGTGTTTGCGGGTGAAGGGCAGCCCTTCACCAAGAGTTCACTCCCGATTTCATTATAGCAAATCGGAATATGCTTATAGCTAAATGCAGTATGCTCATAGCATTTATTTTTCTTCCTGATAGTTGAAACAAACATTGGGATATTTATTTTAAATACGCTAAATGATTGAAACAAACTCTTTGATTTTTGTAAAGCATCGCTTTAAGTAGGCTAAAGCTATGCTTTGCATACTCTAAAGCATAGCTTTATATTCACCAAACAAGTACACGGGGAAAGGGCGGGTGAATCAGCTATCCTTCACCTTGTATATACCTATTTATCAGCCTTTACAACAAAAGATGAAGGGGACAACATCATACTCTTTTTTGTATATCGGTAAATGAGTAAGGATATTCTGTATTCATCGTATTCATATATTCGACACTGAATTTTAAATATTGCACTTTTGCCTCATTTACCATATTCATTTTTGTCAGAGACTGAATTGCATAACAAAGAGCCTCATCATTTATAGGATCAATATAAAATAAACTCTCACAAAGTGCAACAACTATCTTATACGCTTCTTTTTTAAAACAATTTTCGATCTCAATCAATAATACCGGTTCTAATTTTTGCTCAAGATTTCCTTTGAAAGAATCGAACTCTGGCATATCAATTGACCGAAGAAACTTCCCGCGAGATACAATTCCAATTAGTTCTGTCGCATTTCCTCCAGTATTATTTATCATCAAAAGTTTGACGCAAGCAAGATAATCACAATAAAATTCATCCGTGTATTCAATCCTGAACAAACCTTTATCATATACAAGTTCAATTCCATCAATTTCTTTTAAGATTCCTCTTACATGATTAATGGCAACCCCACGTGAATTTTTCACCTTATCTTCAGATTTACCGGGCCAAAACAATTCACTTAACCTCTGTGATGAGATACCTCCTTTAGGGCTATATTGAAGAATTGATAAGAATACCTGTTTTAATTTGGTACTAAACATATAGGTTATATCCTTATTTTGCCTGTCACGTACCATAAACTCCCCAAACAAATAAACGCTATTAGCTTTTACTAAATTTTGTTCCAAGGAAGTGGAACATTTTACATTTACTGGATTTATAACAGTTTTTTTATCATTTGCTCCTTGTTTCTCATGGGAACGACGTCTGATAAAAAAGATCAAAGCAGATATAATTACTATAACTAATAATATAAGTAATGCTATCAATATTTGGAAAGTAAATTCACTATTTCTACTGTGAGGTATGTATGCACTCAATGACGCATGACTTATCGGAGGAAAAGCCAATGAATACACACCCACACTGGAAGATATATCATCGTCGTCAAATTCCTGAACCACCGCAAAGAGTTTATTGAGTTTGTCACTATAATACAAATTAGCTTTCGTTTTTATCTTTTCGGAACGTATAGGTATAGAGTCACCCAATATTTGGAAAGTTCCGTCTTTGAATGCAAAACGATATAATTTGAGATAAGTATTAGAACAATGTTCCGGATAACAAAGCGTATAAAAATAAGAATCATCCTGAATAACCATTTCTCTTACAGGAACTATGTTTTCTCTATTCCATGGTATTTCCCACAGCTTGGAAACCGTGTTATTGTTCAAGTCTACTTTATGTAAATCATAAAAATATTGACGTCCCACTATTTGTTCGCCTGATTCATTACCCATACCTCCATATATATAGAGAGAATTGTCATCCTTACGGTATCCCATTGATGAAAAATAGCGTGGTTCTATCCGGTCTCCTTTCAAAACGACCGAGTCCAGTCTGTTTTTGTTATAATTATACACATACAATTCTTTACTATAGTATATGTCTCCAAAACCGCCAAATATGAAATGCCGTTCATTCTCCCGATCATAAGCAACACTATGGTGATGAAGTTGCATGGGTAAGTTTTCATTACTCACTACAGTCCATTCTTTCGCTCGCAAATCCAAAGTTGCAACTGTTGGTTTGCCAGCATCATCTACATGAACTTCATATACATAAAGTTTATTAGCCCCACTATTCCAAAAATTTGTTCCCAGAAAAATATCGATAGGACACTTATTTGCAAGACTATTACATATTACGTCACCCGAGTACAAATTATAGGTAATAAGAGTATCTTTATTAAATATGTAGATATTATCCGTAAGATCATCAAAATTATAGCCTGCTACACTAGAAGATGTAAACTTATACTTCTGTACCCAATTATAAGACTCATTTATAAGCCATTTCGGATTACTAACTTGTCCGAATACTTTTCCCTCAATAGAGTAAACCTCCTCTCCTTCACTTTCATCTAAGGGAAAATTGTACTGTTGTTTATCATCAGAAATTATAAGTTGTCTTATTGAGAAAACTGGCACATCAATCATATAATCACTCTTTCCAAAATATATGTCTGGAGTCCATTTAGAAGGTAACTCAAGGTTGTGTACAAAAAATTTTTGTTGTTTGATTGCAAGACATAAAGAATCTTTTTGTAAATCAAATTCCATCGATACTTGAAACCAACGAGATGCTACTAAATCCTTAGTCTCAAACTTGGCAGCAATAAGACTATTCTTTCCTTCTTCGTTTAGTTTAAACACAGAGAATATACCATCGTTATAATAAGATAAATTATAAATCTTATTATTTTCATTCTTTATCCTAACGATATAACCTAAACGAGAAGGACGCGTTAATGACATTTCAAAACTTATATTAAACTTATCCGAAAACTGAATAGGTGTATCATTAAAAACATTATAAGATGTACGCTCATCAATGGGATAATCATTCCCTTTAAATTCTAATCCTTGCCCGTATAAGGTCGATGATAAGAAAAGTATACTTATTATAGCTATGATATGGCAAGATGACAACTTCATAATATTTTATTTGTGTGTTTCTAATCAAAGAATTGAATGCAAATTTAAAATAAAATATCAAATTACAATAAGCTTAACACCTTTAATATTCATTTTTTTTTCAAAATTATTCTCCAAGAAGAAATAATCATAACTAGCATCTCTCCTATTTTTAAATAAACCACTATTAAAGAAGCGCTTAGTTCCACAGAGATATATCCAGGTATCATATTTATAGAAAAAAACTTCTGTATATGTTTACATTAATGAAAAACAATGAACTCTCAACATTATTGATATATCAAAATATTGACTTTAAATGGCAAAGATTAATGTATTTCCTAGATAAATAACCGCTTTTTAACCTATAAATTAACCGTCATACTCTTTTTTTGCCAAAAATTACACAACGAATTATAATGCATATAAAAATCGAAAAAAAGAAAAACACATTTGACAATTCCGGTAAACTTACAATACATAGATATTTAATTATGAAAAACAAAAAACTTTATTTTGAATTGCGTATGAAACTAATGAAAAACTTACGAACGTTTACGTTCTTTATGTTAGTGGGAGCTATCGCTTTCACAACTAGTTCGTGTAGCGATGACGATGATTCGACCAAGTCTGACTATGGTACTGTAACAGGTATGGTAACTGACGAAAACAACACGCCTATCAGTGGTGTTGCAGTTACTATTTCTGATGTCGAAGGTTCTACAGCTACTGGTGCCGATGGAAAGTACTCTTTCTCCAATGCACCTATGGATAAACGTACCATTACATTCACCAAAAAAGATTATCTGACTACCAGCGCAACTGTTTTAGCCAGCAAGTTCGATGCTAATAAAGTAGCATCTATAAGTATTCAGATGCTAAGTGCAGCAGCAAAGGTGATGGGTACTGTAACTGATGCTAAGAACAACAATGCTCCTCTTGCAGGGGTAACAGTAAAACTGGGTTCATTGACTACAACTACCGCCAATGATGGTACATACTTATTTGAAAGTCTCATTATTGATGATTATTCTATTACATTTAGTAAAACCGGTTATGTAGCAGTTTCAAGGGATATCAAGAAAGCCCAGTTTATAGATAAGATAACCACTCTCGATATTCGTCTGGGTGGAGTAGAAGTATTACCAGGTTTAACAGCTGATGATTTGAAAGAGGCTGATAAATGGCTTTATAATGAATACAGAGGCGGAAAAAATGCTGATAGCTATCCTCATTGGGATTGGTCAACCGATTATATGTGTACTTTGAGTTTCTGGGGTAATATGGAAGAACAGAATGAAGGAAGCACTTTAAGGATCAGAAATACAGGTGACGAACAAAAAAATCCGGCTAATCTGGACGCATTTGATTCTTATACTTATGGTAGCAAGAAAATCACGGAAGATAATAAGATTTTGTCATTAAGAATCCGCACCCATAATGCAGATGACAAAGCACCGGCGTATTTTGGAGTGCAAGTAGTAGATCTTTCTGCTGCAGAACCTGTAGCTGTGAAAGTGGGAGAAACCAAAACCTGTGGTTCGCAAAGTTATACAGATTATGATTTTGACTTAAGTGACTATGTTGGAAAAGAAGTTATTATAGCTATCGGAATCTATCGTACCGCAACAGGTGATTATTGGAAACAATTGGTTCTTCGCGCTATACGCTTCGCTCCACAAAAAGTTGAAGGATGGAACTGGTTGCCCGGCACCGCTATCACAGGTTTGGAAGAATGGAAGTTAACTGCAGAAATGGTCCGTTCAACAATGGTTCAAACAACTAAATCATTCACTGGAATAAGCCCCATTCGCGGTGGTAGCGGCGATTATTATGCAGCATACCGTGAGTGGCGAAATGTAAATCATATAGCCTATTGTTGGGCATTTATGCCGACAGTAAAAGACCCAGAAGTATTCCCCAGTGAAGGTTATCTGATAAAAACAACAGGGAACGGAGCCGCTAATACCAATAAACCCGAGGCCTACTTCTATGCTAAATTTGCAATTGCAGAAGGAAATAATAAATTAACGTTGAAAACCCGCACGTTTGGTGATCAATGGACATTCTTTAAACTTACTGCTATCAAAGAAGACGGAACATTCGTCAATCTAAATCCAATATCTAATACGGCCAAAGAAGCAGCTGCTGCAGAAAATGGTTGTTGGAAGTTCAAACATGATGCAGGAGGTCCGGACAACCCGAATACCTATGCTACATTCGTATACGACCTAGCTCAATTTAACGGCAGTAATGTAGTGTTAGCCATAGGTGTATTTAATGGAGAAAAGAGCAGCAATGAAAATAAGCTGGTATTCCACAGCGTCGAATTAAACTAAAAAAGACACTGTTCTTACTCGAATCTTTTGCTTGTTTGCCTATTCAGGCTAAAGATTCGAGTAGCAACCAGTTCATACTGAATAAAAACATAACTAAATTTTAATAATTATCATTATGATGAAAACACAACGTGCAAAAAAAATGCAATATCTGTATTCTTGCATTCTTATGGTGTTTCTTCTGACTTTGAGCTCACCATCATGGGCGCAGAAAAGAACCATATCAGGTATTGTTACAGATGAAACCAATGAACCTGTAATCGGGGCTAATGTTGTAATCAAGAACACAACCGTAGGTACGATAACCGGTATAGATGGTCAATATCGTATTGAAGCTCCAGATAATGCTACTTTAGTATTCTCTTTTATAGGTTATAATTCTATAGAAGAAAAAGTGAATGGGCGTACACAAATCAATGTTTCTATGAAATCCAATGACATCACTCTTAGTGATGTAGTGGTTGTGGGATATGGTGTACAAAAAAAAGTAAGCCTTACTGGTGCAATAGCAGGAGTGAGAAGTACCGACCTATTGAAAACAAAAAATGAGAATCCGCAGAATATGCTTACCGGTAAAATCTCCGGAGTACGCGTATGGCAAAAAAGTGCCGAACCCGGGTCTTATAGTAATAACTTTGATATTCGTGGATATGATGCTCCATTGGTCATCATTGACGGTGTTCCTCGTGACGTGCAAGACTTCCAGCGTTTGAATGCTAATGACATTGATGATATATCTGTACTGAAAGATGCCTCGGCTGCTATTTATGGGGTACGTTCTGCCAATGGTGTTATATTAGTAACTACTAAAAAAGGCTCAAAAGAGGGAAAAACAAAAGTCTCATACAATGGTTCCTTTACCATCCAACAGCCATCTGACATGCCTAAACTGGCCGATCCGTATGGAACAATGACTTTATATAATGAAAAGGCGATGAATAAAGTAGATGGTGGGAATATTATATACGGTGAAGATCAGTTCGAAGCTTTCCGCAATGGTTCCCGCCGAGCTACAGATTGGAATTCATTAATATTTTCAGATCACTCTCCTCAAACTCAACACGATATCAGCATCTCAGGAGGAAATGAAAGAACCCAATATTATATAGGTATGGGATATTTCTATCAGGAAGGATTTTTCAAATCAGGAGATTTGAATTATGAGAAATATAATATTCGTTCTAACATCTCGACAAGAATTCTTAAAGGATTGACTTTCGAACTCAATCTTAGTGCTTTCCTCGATGAACGAAATTCTCCTTATTACAGTTCAGTCGATATTATTCGCAACTATTGGTCACAAGGGGTATTGTATCCTGCGTATGCCGATCCGAAAAATACAATGCTAAATTACAAAGGATTAGAATTGGAAAATAATACGGTTGCCTTCATGACTTCCGATGTGTCAGGATACAAAAAGAACAAACAGAAAAATATCCAATCTTCAGCATCACTCAATTTTGATTTTGGAACAATAACACCAGTTTTAAAAGGCTTGTCGGCAAAAGCATTGTTTAGTTACGATTACCGATTGGACAACAATGAAAGTTACCGTAAGGAATATTATCAATATGCTTATGATGATTTGACTGATACCTATACTCAAAAATTATACAACAACAGTTCTCCGAGCAACCTCCTCCGAAAAATGTACGATAAACAACAGACTCTGGCTCAGTTGATATTGAATTATAATCGCACATTTGGAGAACATTCCATAAGTGGATTAGTCGGTTGGGAAACTCAGAAACGTCAGGGAGATAATTTCTATGCCCAACGCAATCTTGCCTTCAGCGTTCCATATCTTTTTGTAGGCGAAGACACTGCCCAACAAGGTGGAATGTATTCGGGTAACTCCGATCTTTACGAGGAAGCTAATTCAGCTTTAATAGGTAGAATAAATTATGCTTACGGAAGCCGTTATCTACTTGAAGCTCAATTCCGTTATGATGGATCTTCCAAATTTGCCAAAGGGCATAAATGGGGGTTCTTCCCTTCCATATCAGCAGGATGGCGTATCTCTGAAGAACCGTTTTTCAAATCAATATCTGCTCTTTCTTTTGTGAATCAGTTGAAGGTACGTGCCAGCTATGGTGTATTGGGAGATGATTTAAGTAATAATTGGAATTATGAATGGGCACAAGGATATAATTATCCTGCTACCGGCGAAAACGCAGAAAAAGGGTATTATAATCATTACGCTCCGGGATTTGTTTTTGGTGATAAATTCGTTTATGCCGCCTCACCGAAACCTCTTCCTAATGAGGGTATCTCATGGTACGAATCAAGAACATTCGACATTGGTGTAGACTTTGAGGGATGGGATGGTTTATTCGGTTTTGTGATTGATTACTTCGACCGCCGCCGTAAGAACATGTTTGCCCGTAGTAGCGGAGATTTACCAACAGTTGTAGGTGCTGAAGCTCCATTAGAGAACGTTAACAGCGACCGTCAATTTGGTATAGACCTGGAGCTTACACACCGGAATAAAATAGGAGATTTTTCTTATAAAGTAAAAGCAATAGGTACTATTACTCGCAGAAAACACATGACTGCAGTCGATAAAGGTCCTTGGTCCAGTTCTTATGACAGATGGCGCAATGATAATTTGAACAACCGTTATCAAGGCGTTCAATTCGGTTATAATTCAGCAGGACGTTACACTGATTGGAATGATATCTGGACATACCCTATTTATAAAGACAGAGATATACTCCCTGGAGATTACAAGTATGTAGACTGGAATGGAGATGGTGAAATCAATGGTCAAGATGAACATCCTTTCGCATTCGATCAAACACCTTGGTTAAATTACAGTTTGAATTTGGATTTCGCATATAAAAATTTTGATCTGAACATATTATTTCAAGGTTCTGCCCTCGGTTCTATGGAATATAAAGAACCTTTATACAATATATGGGGTGAAAATGGCGGAGGTGCTTTGGAGCAATTCCTTGATCGTTGGCATCCGACAGACCCTTTGGCTGATCCCTACGATCCGAAGACTCAATGGGTAAGCGGCCACTATGGATATACGGGCCATTATCCAAAAGGGAACTCTGAATTCAATCGCGTCAGCACAGCTTATTTACGTCTTAAGAGTATAGAAATTGGCTATACCCTTCCTCGGATAAAAGCTTTGTCGACCATGAACCTTCGCATATTTGCCAATGCCTACAACCTGTTTACAATAACAGGCGTGAAATTTGTCGACCCGGAACATCCTGACGACGATCTGGGTAGAATGTATCCGTTAAACAAAACCTACACAGTAGGAATGTCTCTTTCTTTTTAAGGTTTTGGACAAAAAAATAATTTAAAATATTATCTATATGAAAAAGATATTTATATTATCATTGTTTAGTATCTTATTATTCAGCGGTTGCAATGATCTGGATATTGCTCCCAAGAATCTTATTACCGATAAAGACTTAATAGGAAGTGAATCGGGAATGGATATTTATATGGCACGAATGTACAGTAATATGCCTTTCGAAGATTTTAAATATATGGCAAAATGGGGATTTGATTTCAATTCCTGGTTAGGTGCATTCGGTATTGAAGGAACAGGTGAAGCCGTAGGCAGAGATAACATCTGCAAGAGCTTTACAGGAGAAGATACTCAATACTGGGGAAAATCATTTCCTTTGTTGCGTGATGCCAATTTTTTAATTGAGAACTTGCCGAAATACGAAGGAAACTTTGCTGGTAATGTTTATAATCACTATATGGGTGAGGCTTATTTCGTAAGAGCTTTTGTCTTTTACACGATGGCAAAGCGCTATGGTGGTGTGCCGCTGGTTACGAGAGTGATACAATATCCGGCTGACGAAAATACGCTGGAAGTTCCCCGCTCATCGGAGGAAGAGACATGGAATCAGGTGTTATCTGACTTTGATACAGCCATATCACTATTAAGTAACAAACCGTTAAAGGATGGCTATTCAAGTAAATACATCGCATTAGCATTCAAATCTGAAGCTATGCTATACGCAGGGTCCGTTGCTAAATATAATGAAACAGTTCAAGGACGTCTTACAGGATTAGGACGCAAAACAGGCGTACGTGTTATCGGATTCGACGAGAGCCAATGGGAAGATGCATCCAAAAAATATTTCACTGAAGCTTATAAAGCAGCCCGTGAAGTAATGATAAATGGTGGTTATGATCTTTATAAGAAAAAATGGGCAGCAAACGATAAAGAAGCTCAATACCAGAATATGGTAGATATGTTTAGCGATCTGACTAGTCCGGAAAATATATATGTAAGAAAATACATATATCCAACCATCACACACGGATATGACGCTTACAGTGCTCCACTAATATTCCGCGCTCCGCTATCATCTGAAACGTGTCCAACTCTTGATTTTGTAGAATTATTTGATGGCTTCGAACATTATGCTGACGGAACAATGAAAGTAACTGACGGTGCTTCCAACACCGATGGCAACTATCTGCTGTTTAATACACCGATGGATTTCTTTAAAAATGCGGAACCTCGCTTACGTGCCTATGTAATCTTCCCCGGTGACATGTTTAAAGGTAGAGAAATTGAAATCAGAGCGGGAATATATACCGGAGCAACTCCAATCAAACCTTTTTTCAATGATTACTCTTTTGCCAATGCTGACACTCACTACCAAGATTTAAATGCATATACCGGCAAGCCCAAAACATTATATCTCAGTCCTAAGATGGAAAATCAAGAAGTTGTAAAATATGACGGTAAAGATATGACTGCAGGAGGAGAAAATGGTCCGTTCTATGACCAGGGAGAATCGGCAATAACCGGATTTTATGGACGTAAATGGCTGAACCCAGATCCATCGTTTGCGGCAGGCGAAGGAAAATCAGCTCAACCTTTTATATTGATGCGTTATGCTGAAGTTCTGCTCAATGCGGCCGAAGCAGCAATAGAGTTATCTTTAGCCGGAGTAACATCTCCTGATGGAGAAAATCTTCTCCAGCTGGCAACCAAAGCGGTAAATGATATCCGTGAACGTGCAGGAGCTACTCTGTTGACAAGTAACCTGACAGCTACAGAAGGAGGACGTGACATCGTACGGAAAGAACGTCGTAAAGAATTAGCCTTTGAACATAAGACTAAATGGGATTTACGTCGTTGGCGTGTACAAGACTACAATAATAGAAGCGGATTCTGGGGTGAAACAAGAGATAAAGATAAGTTTAGCAGTAATTCCCGTTATCGTTTCCGTGGATTATATCCTTTCTTCTCAACCCAAGCTGGTAAGTATTTCTTTGACGCTCGTTTCCAATGGACTTCAAACATAACTGCCGATTACAGTACTATTGACTACTACTTCGGAATACCAGGTGGACAAGTAACTAAGAGTCCGGTAATCGATCAGCAGCCTAATCGATAAAAGATAAGTGATATAAAAAAAACTAATTAAGAAACATAGAATATGAAAAAGATAACATTTTGTACTTTATTGTGTACACTGTTCACTTTCGGTTCCTGTGATATGTTCAGCGTTGACAATTACGACGAACCGGCGGAAACATTGCAAGGTGAAGTGATAGATATAGCTACAGGAGAAAGAATACTGACCGACCAAGGTAGTGAAGGTATTCGCGTACGCTTGACCGAACTTAGTTGGGGCGATAACGTCCAGCATAACCCTGACTTTTATTGTATGCCTGACGGTACATTCCAGCATACAAAATTATTCAAAGGCACTTACAATATTCGTATTGACGGTCCATTCATCCCCTTATTGCGGGAAGACGGCTACGGAGTACCTTTAGCTGATGAAACTATAGAGAAAGAAATATCAGGCGTAACAAAAGTCCGTTTTGAAGTAGAGCCTTTCTTAAAAGTAGTTCTCGTAGGTGAGCCGACAATTAGTAATGGTAAAATTACAGCAAAAGTAAAAGTGACAAGAGGTGTCAGCAAAGAAATTTTCAAAGAAAAGATAGAACCTCTAGGGAAATACAATGACAGCTTCGTGAATATGACTGATATACAACTATTTGTAAGTTATTCTTCAACTGTGGGGTATAGAGCAAGAGACGATCGTTGGTCTAACAAAATAGAATATACGGGAACAGACTTTGAACCTCTTTTCGGAACAGAAGTTACCATTAAGTCCAATGGCACAATACCCTCAGGCAGGACAGTATTTATACGAGCTGCCGCCCGTATAAACTACGCAACAGAAAGTGTCCGCCGCTGGAATTACAGTGAACCAATGGAAGTATTGATTCCGTAATTACTGGTGTATAATTTAGATTAAAACAATCCTATTTTGAAAAGAGGTTATTATCCTCTTATCCTAACGAGGATAACCTCTTTCATTAATTACATGTATAAAAAAAGAACAGTTATGAATAAAAATAAAACAATAATCGTTTTCAGTTGGATGCTGATGGCTATGTTATTCGGATGTTCCGACTCCGATGCCAATGACAACAACAATTCCGGTGATCAAGGATTCACATACAATGATGTAATTACAGCTTACGATTCATTCAATGAAAACTTGTTCCAAGATTCCCGCAAAGTCTATCGCAGAGATGCAGGAGGCGGAACATCAGACATTGCTGTAGGTTGGACACAAGCCACAATGTTTGATATGATAATGAACGCCTACAAACTCACAGGAGATAATAAATATCTAGATCTGATGCAAAAGCACTTCGAGGGATGTTCTAACGAATTCACATTCGATTGGTATGATTATTCCCACTGGGATTTGAACGATGATATGATGTGGTGGATAGGCTCACTTGCCCGTGCATACCTGCTAACTAAGGATAAAAACTACCTTGATATATCAGAAGAGGGTTTCAAAAGAGTATGGTACGGCAAACCGATAGAATTATATCCAGACCGGCATCCTAGAGATACAGGTGGGTATGACCCTATAAACGGAGGTTTGTACTGGGGTTGGAAAGATGATGCTCTAGGAAAAATGGCATGTATCAATTATCCAACAGTCATAGCTGCTATGGAATTATACAAGGCTACCAACAAATCCGACTATCTGGATAAAGCAAAAGATGTTTACCAATGGTCTACAACACATCTATTCAATACGACAACAGGGGCGGTAGCTGACTCTGAGCATCCTGACGGTGTCGACTGGACCACAACTGTTTATAACCAAGCTACATGTATGGGAGCGGCGGCAATGCTTTATCTTGAGACAAAGGATCAGACTTATCTGAATCATGCAAAAGCTGCTATGGATTATATTATAGCAAAAAAATCAACAGCCAATAAAGTATTAAGACCGGAAGGTGATCCAACACAAGATAAAGTAGCAGACGAAAAAGGTATTTATAATGCCATCTTAGCCCAATACATACCTATTTTAATTAATGATTGCGGGCAAACCCAATACATCGAATATATAGAACGCAGCATCAATCTCGGCTGGAAAAACCGTGACAAGGAACGTAATCTGACTAATAAGTTCTTGGAGCGAGTTCCATTATCAACATCACCCCTGTCTTCTTATACAGCTTCCGGTATTCCTGCACTAATGCTAACTTTCCCGAATGTAAAAGACCGGAAATAAAGAAGTTTCAAATATATATCCCTGTATGAGGGAATCAATAGGTAAATTATAATAATCATTTGTGCCTTTAATGTCTGTCTCATTAAAAGGCACAAATGATTTTCTTTATAAAGATAGAGGAACTTACTGAAAAAGACCAAAAAACACATATATTTGTCAGTGATTCCAAAGATTCAAATAGGTTATAATATAAAAACAGCATGAAATTACTTATTCAAAAAGCTATATTAGCCAATATTCTTCTTTTTATAGGCTATTCACTTTCAGCAGGAGAAATCAAAATAAAAATCGATAAGAGATATTTAAATATCCCTGTTTCTCATAAAGAGGACCGACATAAAATGACCTTTGAGGTAAAAGGCCAACCTGCCCTATCGGTTGTTATACGTCTTGCTCACGATGAAGCTGATTATTGGGTATTTAAAGATGTTTCCAATCTGAAAGGGAAAACATTGACAATCAGCTATGAAGGAAATGAAAAAGGATTAAGCAATATCTATCAGGATGACAATATTAAAGGAGAGGACAACTTATATAAAGAAAACAACCGTCCTCAATTTCACTTTACAACCCAAAGAGGTTGGATCAATGATCCTAACGGACTTGTATATTATGACGGAGAATATCATCTTTTTTATCAGCATAATCCTTTCGAGCGAGAATGGGAAAATATGCATTGGGGGCATGCTGTAAGCAAAGATTTGGTACATTGGGAAGAATTGACAGATGCTTTATATCCCGATCATTTAGGTGGAATGTTCTCCGGTTCGGCAGTCATAGATTATGGTAATACTGCCGGTTACAATAAAGGAGACACTCCGGCTATGATTGTTGCATATACGGCCGCCGGACTTGACAAGCAAGTACAATGTATTGCATATAGCCTCGACAAAGGACGCACATTTACAAAATATACAAATAATCCTGTGATAGACTCCAAGCACATCTGGAATAGTCACGACACACGAGATCCTAAAATTTTTTGGTATAATCCCGGGAGTCATTGGGTAATGGTGTTGAATGAACGTGATGGACACTCCATATACACTTCCGCTGATCTGAAAATCTGGAAATACGAAAGCCATGTTACAGGTTTCTGGGAATGTCCCGAACTTTTTGAGTTATCAGTAGATGGAAATTCCAATAACAAAAAATGGGTAATGTATGGAGCTACAGGTACATATATGCTAGGTTCATTTGACGGTAAAACATTTATCCCGGAATCAGGAAAGTATTTTTATACCAAAGGAAGCCTGTATGCAGGACAAACATATACTAATATACCCGACAGTGACGGGCGTCGCATACAAATTGCCTGGGGACGTATTTCACACCCAGGTATGCCATTTAATGGAATGATGCTATTGCCCACAGAACTAACTCTTCACACGACAAAAGAAGGAATTAGGCTATTCAGTAATCCGATTAAAGAAACCAAGCAATTATTTACCCCTTTGAAAAAATGGGCATCTTTGACATCTGATAAAGCAAACGATCATCTTAAAGAATTTCGCAATGCCGGAACTTTGAGAATCAAAACGACTTTCAAACTATCTCATGCTACAAGTGCCGGCATTGACCTTTTTGGTCAGCGAATCTTAGATTACAATATGAATGCAAATACAATCAACAGTGTGTTTTATTCTCCCGAAGACAGAAACAGTATGGAACTTACAGCCGATATATACATAGACAAAACTTCCATCGAAGTATTCATAGACGGAGGGATATATTCTTATTCTATGGAAAGAAAAGCGGCAAAAAACAATCAGGATGGAATCTGCTTTTGGGGAAATAATATTGATATAAAGAATCTGGAGATTTTTTCTGTAAAATCCATTTGGAATTAAAATGAGGTTATTCAATAAGTCTTCTAAAATGAACTTCCTCTTGCTGCAATTGCTTGTTGCAAGAGGAACTTTGCCATCCATATAGACGCATCGACTCATCTATTAATAATAAACTTTCTTTTGCTTACTAGTAAACTTGTGTTTAACCAATACCAAACTTGCAATGCACTAACAGCAAACTATAAATAAAGCTTTCATTTATATAATTAGAAGCTTTGTTTTTATAAATGCCAGTTCTGTTTATAAAAACAGAACTTGCATTTATAGATTTCAACTAATGAAAAATAACTTTCCTCCCTATCCTTTAGAAGTTTATAATTAATAGGAAGGAAGTTTTCCCTTAATGTCCTGCAAATGGTTTGTAGTTAGTTAGCGAATGACTTGAAAAGCCGTAGCATAGAAACCTTTGCTTATACCACATGATATACCACTTCATGCGCTTCTGTCAGCAGTGGAACCTCCAGTTTATCCAACATCTTATCCAAAACAGATTCAGGAAGTGCATATTCCCTGCTTTTATTTTGTTGACGCCAAGTGTGATAGGGCTGTTCCAGATAGACTATCTTCACTTTTGCACCATAATCAACAAACAAATCAATCAGTTGGGCACGCATCTGACGAGTTATGTTAGTAGCATTCCAAACAAAATCCTGTCCTTTGCGAAGATACGTCCTGGCTTCTTCCTTCGCCATTTGCACTACCCGTCCATTCGCCGACTTATCCGTGGGACTCAATTTGTACTTGCGACGAATGGCATCCAAACTCACCACCGGTATATCCATGCCAGCAGACTGAATATAATAGTCTTTCCCCATTCCCGGAAGTCCTGACAACATTGTCACTTCACATTTAAACTGTTCGTGAGGGATATAATCAATATAACTGCCTTCTGCATGGAAGTAATGAAAGCGTGCATAATCTGTGGCAAACTCTCTCGGTTTACTCCAACAATCTTGTTCACGGCAGAAAATCTCAAACAGTTCCACAGCTTCCAACAACCCATTCTTATCTTCACAAATACGTCCTCTGACATCAGCTTCAGCCAACATTTTCAGTAATGAAGTATCTACCCGTAAAGAAGCTTCACAGAGTTTCTTTACAGAATCCGGTTTCTCCATCAGCCAAACAGGCAATCCGTGATACCGGACTAAAGACGCAATCTGCTCCCGAATATGGAACGGAGCAGGACAATCCCGGTATAAAATAGTACGGGCAGTGTACTCTCCTTTTCTGGCGTGCCCTTTAGCAGATACCCGTCCCTCTCCTTCATCCACGGAAGTCGAACGTTTTTCAACATCATGTAACAATGCAGATGTCCAAATAATTTCTTTCTCCAAGGTGGAGAGAGTCTGATAAGCAGAAGACTGCTGCAATGCTTCCAACACCATACGGGTATGCTCGGCCACACTTCCCTCCGCGTGGTAACGAGTATCTTGCGGGACGACATTCATTTCTCGTACCCACTCGAACTGTTGTTCGAGTGAGCACCATGATTTATCTTCTATCAATTTCCAATTCATCATTATTCTCCTTTTCATTACTCAATTCCCAGACAAGCGGGGCACGTTTCCAATTACGCGTCCAATGCTCATCTGTTTTGACGTGTCCTTTTCGCACATACTTAAACACATGATGCGCAAATTCGCTTACCGGATATTCCTCGATATTGCGGCTGACTACTCCTTCACGAGTACAAGCCTCTTTCGTCCACGGATCACATGAACCGAAAACAGACGGGTCTTGTGACATATCGATGATTTCCTGTTTTAAAAGTTCCGGCGTTAAACCGGAAACAGGTTCTATCTTCAACTCCGGAACCGTAGGCAAGTCAAATAAAGCTGCATAAAACTTCACTTCTTCCCATGACAACCATTGATCCATGCAACGAACCGCAAAGATATAAAAATGCGTTTCTAATCGCTGATATTCAATAGAATGTATGGCGTATAGATTTTCTCCAAAAATTTCTATATCACCCAAATCATTCTTTATCAATTCCCAACGTTCCCGCAGTTGCCTCGTCCAGGGTGAAGTGGTGGGAGCCGCATGCGAACGGGCAAAGACACCCCACTGACTCAAACAATTATTCTCTCCATCCAACTTCTCGGTATGCACCAATGTCTTAATCCGTTGGATATCTTCCCAATACGTATGATTAATTCGGTCATCACTAGTCGTTCCGGGAGAGAACGGATAGTGATAGGTACGACCATATTTCTCTGATATCATCTTCTTCTTTTTTTTTAATTAAATACTTATTCTTTTTTGCACAGCTAAACAGCACTAAAGCCACTACCCGGCAACATTCCGCAGGTCCTCTGCCGGAAGTAATTTGTAAATAGACTTTTTCTTTCATCGCATCATTCCTTATTCATTCGTACAATGCGAGGCATAAATTTGCCTTGCACTTCCACTAGTGTCTCCTGCGTATACATCACTCTGTCAATGTCCTTGTATGCCAACGGCATTTCTTCCACGCTCCCACCAATCAAAGTTACTCCTGCTTGCGACAGTAACTTCTTCAAAGCTGATTGCGTAAAACTATCTTTTGCCTTTTGGCGGGACATTGCCCTGCCGGCTCCATGAGAAGCCGAATTCAACGCTTCTTCCACCCCTTTGCCACAAACCAGATACCCCGGAGTAGCCATACTTCCGGGAATCAATCCCGCTTGTCCCTTTTGCGCCGGAGTAGCCCCTTTACGATGGACGATTGACATACGCCCCGGTATTATTTCCTCTTTCCAAGCGAAGTTATGATGGTTATTGACATTAGCGAGAGGCTTCAACCCTAAGGCTTTCGCCAAATTCAAATGAATCCGTTCATGACAGGCACGGGCATAATCACCCGCCAGATTCATACTCATCCAATACTCCTGCCCCTCTTCCGTATTCAAATCCAACCAGGCAAAATGTTGTGCTTCACGGGGAAGCCTGCACACTTCACGTGCCAGCAGACTGTAATGTTTTGCAATAGCAGCCCCCAATCCTCGTGAACCGGAATGTGACAGCAACGCCAGATAACTTCCTTCCGGAAGATTCAAGACGTTATTTTCTTGCAAAGTGATCTCGCCGAACTCTACAAAATGATTGCCACCACCGGAACTCCCCAGTTGACGGACGGCCTTTCCATGCAAGTCCCTTAATAAAGGCGTCAGACGGAATTCCTCCCTATCCAACACTTCATGTTCCTGCTCAAAACCCAATCCGCCATCCATACCGAAATGGGTGAAATCTTTCAAGGCTTCTTTCATCTGATAGGCATACCGTTTCAGAAAATCTGCTCCGGCATCGAATACTGTCAGACTCATCCGGCAGCCGATATCAACTCCTACGGCATACGGAATCACCGCATTATCCGTAGCAAGCACTCCACCGATAGGCAACCCGTATCCGGCATGAGCGTCAGGCATCAATGCTCCGGCCACTGTTATAGGCAAGCGCATAGCCAGGTTCATCTGTTGTTTGGCAAGCGTCTCGATAAATTTACCTCCATAGGTTTTATACATCAACGGCTCATCCAGTAAATCATAAGCTATAAACTCTTTCGCTATTATAGTCGGCGAAAGGCGTTCGGCCAGCTTATTCCATATTTCATTGTTTTTGTAAGACTCGGGATGCTCGAGTATATCGCTCAATGTCATTTCAATCTGTTCTTTCGTGTTATATTTGCAATGTTTGCTCACAATGTCCACTACCAGACTACGGGCAACATTATCCCGATATCCCAGTTTACTTAAATCTTTTAATCGTATTCCCATACTCTTTTTTCATTCGCATACAACATTCCCTGTCAGCCTCACCGGCAAACGACGATGCAATACACGTGATACCAATGCTTAGGATACGGATATAAAATACCCTCCCACCGCATTGAAGTGATTAATTTTAAAAATAATAAATGTGATTGCAGGACTAATCAACCATTGCCGCCTGTTAGTAGAATTGCGGTCAATGTAAGAACCATCAGTTCAATATAAAAAAATAATAAGTTGCAAAGCCTCATCCTCCCGACGAGACAACTTAGTCCTAATTTGAAAATATTATAACTCCAACATAATTAATACCCTTTCCATCAATTTTAAAGGGTGAATACTCATTTTATCGTGGCAAAAGTAGTGCTTATTTTTATATCTTCCAAAGATTAATAGACAAATTTTAGTGTTCAATAACTATCCGAGGGAAGTTTTGCCAAGAGTTTCTGTCAAATTGCTATTTTATGGTCCCTTTATATCGCCTATCTTTGCATCAGATAAAAACAAAAAGAAAGATAATATATGAAACGGATAAAAAGCTTATTAAGTGTCTTCGTCTTGACACTGGCAGCCACAGCTTGCGCGGGAAACAGCGGAGAAAATAAAAAAAGCAATGAACCAACAAAGGAGGACAATAAAATGGAAGTAGTAGCATTAAATAAAGCAGATTTTTTAAAGAAGGTATATAACTATGAAGCCAATCCGAACGATTGGAAATTTGAAGGCAGCCGTCCTGCCATCGTAGATTTCTATGCTACCTGGTGCGGTCCCTGCAAAGTGATGCACCCGATTCTGGAAGAACTTAGCAAAGAATATAGCGGCAAAGTAGATATCTATCAGATTGATGTGGACAAAGAACAGGAGCTGGCAGCAGCATTCGGTATCCGCAGCATCCCTACCCTATTGATGATTCCGATGAAAGAGGAACCGAGAATCATGCAGGGAGCTATGCCTAAAGACCAGCTTAAAAAAGCAATTGATGAATTTCTTCTGAAACAAAATAACGAAGCAAAGCAATAGACTTCGACTTTTTTCTCGTCATGACAACTGCCCTCTATTCGTCTTTAGAAGATGGATAGAGGGCTGTTTATATATGCCAAATGATAAGAACAAACATATTTGCATATATTCGCACTTCACTTTATCTTCTTATTTATATTTCAAATTGAAAAAATGCAGAAACATTGAATAATACTACATCACGATCTCACACTCTTTGTTTCATCACAAACCCCTCAAAGAAATCGTCGCGGTAGCTATTACCGATAGCTATTTCATACGATTTTATGAATATATCATTATTGTCGAACGATTCGATGTGACCGGTATTGACAATATATGATTTATTCACCCGCAAGAAAGTAGATTTAGGTAATAAGTCGAATATGGCTTTCAAACTCATACGGGTGATAATACGCTGATCGCTAAGTTGGATTATAACGTAATCTTTCAATCCTTCAATAAAGAGAATATCGGAGAAGTTGACTTTGAAATACCGGCGTTCTGCTTTCACAAAAAAATAGTCGGCAGTAACCACCGTTTCTATGGCTTCTTTCTCTTCTTTCAGTAACAAAGAATGGTAAGACAAAGCCTTATCCACAGCTTTTTGAAAACGCTCCGCTTCAACAGGCTTAATCAAATAATCTATCGCATCCACTTCGTAACTGTCCAGTGCATACTCTGTGTAGGCTGTGGTAAAAATGACCAGTGTTTTCTTTGAAATCGTACGTGCAAACTCAATTCCTGTAATCCCTGGCATCTGAATGTCAAGAAAAACCAAATCAGTCACATGTTGCTCCATGAAATCAGAAGCAGTGGACGCACTATTAAAACTCCCGATTAATTGAAGGTTATTCGATTCTTCTATCAATAGCTTCATGGCTTCACGTGCCAATGGTTCATCATCTACAATAATACAATTCATAATGTTATACTTAAAATTACAGTATATTTATTTTCATTCTCTATCTGCTTCAGTTCATACCTACCGGGATACAACAGCCCCAATCTGCGTTGAATATTCACAAGTCCTATCCCTCCGACTTTCCCTTTACTAACGGCAACTTCCGGTGTGGAATTCTCGCATCGAAACTCTAATCTATCATTATCAACCTTAAAAGAAACGTGCACATACGAAGGATGCTCGCTGTCAAAACTATGCTTTACCGCATTCTCCACAAAAGGAATAAACAATAACGGCTGAATCCAAATGGAATCTGTCTCTCCATGTTCCTCCATCGTAAACTGAAAATTATCACGACGGATCTTTTCCAGATTCAGATAATCATTTAAGAAACGGATATCCGATGCTAACGAGACTCTTTCTCGCGAACTGTCATTTATCTGATAGCGCAATAAATCTTCTAATTTGAAAAGTACTTTGGATGCTTCTTCCGGATTTCTCTTTATCAGGACATTGGCATTATTCAGCATATTAAAAAGAAAATGCGGATTAATCTGATTTTTAAGAAACTTCAGTTCCGACTGTAAAGTCGTGGATTCCAGTTCATCAATACGCAGGTTGTAGCGTAGCCAATGCATGAACAATGAGATAGCCGCAGAGCCTGCCATGACAAAGCCAATGGTCAGTATGCCCGAAAAAGCATTGATAAAAGTGGCAAAGCCATTGGGATCTTTTCCGGGCAGAATCACTTCAAAAAGCAAACCTTGGGTAACTGAAAGAAAAGTAATGACTGCTATATTTGTAATGACTGCCATCAACACATAACTACCCCAACGATTCTTCAACAGGAAATAAGGAACCAATACATACAGGTTTATATATATCACCATATTCATAGAAGCAAAATATGCCAGACATCCGCCCAGTCGCCTCCCAAAGGAGACTGTTTGTAAAGGCTCATACCAAAGGACGTTGATTGTTATCAAAACAACAACCAATTGCAGCAGCAAATGCCTGTATATCCGATAACGGGGACTCAATAGAAATGCAGTGACACTTTTATCATTCATGTTTCTATCAGTGGTATTTTTATTGAAGTCATTACCATGATTGGTATCCATACTCATGACTCACCTCCTTTCAGTTCCAGCCATATACTGCCGACAGCCAATGATAATCTGTAACGGCTTCCATACAAAATATCCAATCTTTGTCTGATTCTTTCCAGCCCTTTATCGGACGACAAGAGATTTACTTCAGGACAAGCGCAAGCGAAAATAATCGTACCCTTTTCCGCTTTCAAATGAGTTTTCAATGAAACAGGAGGCTGTATCTGTTGCTCGTCTATTGCTTTGACTATATATTGTACAAAAGGGATGAAAAGCAAAGGTGGTACCAACATTCTGTTCACTTCGCCTTCGGAAGTAAATTCATAGTAAAATTGTGGTCGGGAGGTCTGTTCCAATGTCAGGTAATTAGTAAGAAATGTAATTTCGCTACTAAGCAAGACTTTGGCCCTATTGCAATCATACAACTGATAGCGGAGAAGTTGGCTTAACTTCATCAACATCTTTGAGGCTGTTTCCGGCTCACTCAACGTTAATTCTCCCGATTGGTGCAATGTTTTAAAAAGAAGTTCAGGGCTGATCTGTTCTTTTAACCGTTCCACTTCAGAAACGACATGAGCTTTCTCCATTTGTGAAACACGCCGGTTGTTAATCATCCACTCTTTCAGAAGAACTGTCATCGTACCTCCTATCATACACAGCGTAGATAACATAAAAGAAGAAATATAGTCCACTACCATGTGCATCGAAAAATAAGAACCTCGCGCATGGAGTTCCGGCCAATAGAAATATGACATGTATTCTATTGACATCTGTATCAACAGAGCTACGATCATCGCAGTAGAAAGCAATGACAAATAAGTCAGATAATGTCTCTTCAACAAATATTTCGGAAAGAGTTGGAAAAGATTCAAGTAGATAACCGCTACATAAGTGAGCAGGTAAAGAAAGGTAAATGTGTAAATCCATCCGCCCAATATATCCTTATAATCCAAAAAGATAATAAAGACCTGATTGAAAGAGATCGTCCCCAGCACCAGGATAAGTACCAAATACCGCATCCATCGTAAGTCCGGACTAACGAGAAATCGATATAAAAAGGTAGATTCACTACCTGTTGCAAGTGTTTCAGTTGTCATACGCTTTATTGGGGACGAAGATAAAACATTTTTCCGGTTAGACTCTATACCGTATCTCTAAAATTCAAGTTTATAACTCACATTCGTCAATATCGTAGAATTGTCGCTGACATCTATTTTTCCAGTTTTCACATTATATTCATGACCGTAATGTTCTTTAGCACCCGTAAAGTTAAGTCCTTTCACTGCAAATTCATGTGATACTTTTCTCTTGTTGATACGATAACTGACAGTATAATTACCAATCAACATAGGAGAATATTGTTTTGAGAAAGCTTTCGTTTCGTCATATTGCACTTCTTTATCCGGATGATTCATCGTTGCCTCCAAGTCAATCGGAGAATATCGATCACCACCTTGCAAGGTTAGTTTCAGGTTGACACTAAGTATGTTCTGTTTATTTCTTCCCAACATCCATTCTTTACCGATGAGTCCGTTTATCACATAATTACGGTTAAACTTCGTGTTATACCACACACCGTCCCCACCCCGGTAACGGGAATCAAACCAAGAACCCGAAATCATATAATAAAGTCCTTTCTCCAAAAAACGTTCGAAGGTAATGTCTATTCCCACATTGCGTCCTCTTCCTTTATTGACCAACGCATCTTCCACATAAAAATCAGAACGGTTAAGTACGGAGTAAGAACTATCCGCCATTACTGGGACATCATGCAAAAACTGGATATATGGTTCTATCTTCAGATTCATGCGATCAGAAATCTTGTAACCGAATGATAACATAATGTGCTGTGCTTTTGTAAAATCAAGATCTTTATTGACGGATTGATCGCCTGTACTTTTCGTTTTAACAAAATATACATCCATCTTTTCCATGCGACTGTACATTCCATAAGCCAACGCAAAGGTTGTTTTTGGAGTAGCTTGCCACTTCAGGCCAACCCGTGGTTCTACAGACCATTTATTGTTCAGAGTCAGAAGCTGTCCATAGATTCCGGCATTAAGGGTCCAACGCTCTGTTAATCCCACCGATGAACTATTGTAGGCTGAAATCAGACTTGTATTACCTTTTCCTTGAGATACAATTTCCAGTGGTTCGGCTTCATAAGGAGCAATGGAAAGATCCATTTTGTAGAACATATTGGTATAGGTGAATCCTGTCTTGTTCGTAAAACGGTTACTGAATTTACGATTAAAGGTAGTGGTAAATATCAGGTTGGTATATTTTGAATCAAGATCCATATAAGGAGTAGACTCCATCGAATGGTTGAACAAGGTTGCTCCTCCGTCGAGTTGCGAATAGGTAGCGGCTATCGTGGTCTTCAACGATGCGTCATTATTAAAGAAATAACGATGGCTGACACCTCCGGCTGCCATATATTGCTTGTCTCTTGATTCACTGCGGTCGCCCCAATAATCCCATTTCTCTGTGTTCTTCTCAAAATCACTGGTGAACTTATCAATCAGGCTCGTTCCCCAAACAGAGAACGTTCCGGCTTTCTGTGTTGGAAAGTTGAGTTTGAGGTTCAGGTCCTGATAATCCATCGTTCCTCCTTCAAGATTCAGAAGGCCGGTTGTAGAATAACGGTAATTGAAAATATACGATGCTTTATGTTTCTTGCTCAAAGGGCCTTCGGAAGCGACGTCGATTCCCATAATTCCCACCTGAATGGTATTTTCGTTCTTTTGGTTGTTGCCGTTACGCAATTTCATGTCAAAGACTCCGGATACGGCATTTCCATATTCGGCAGGAAATGCTCCTGTGAAAAAATCAGAGTTTCCAAGCACTTGTGAACTTAGAGAGGAAAGGATTCCTCCACCCAATGTAGCGATGTCCGCAAAGTGATTCGGATTAGGAATTTCGACATCCTCCAGTCTCCATTGCAACAGATGTGGGGCATTGCCATGAATAGAAATTCCATTGGAAGAAACACTGGGAGCCACTCCGGCAAAAGCAGAAACCAAACGTGCGGGATCATCAAATCCACCTGCATAACGGCTCGCTTCTTCTACACTCAACATGCGTGCTCCGGTAGTAGCCATCTTATTCATTGCTTCTTCCTTGTTCGTCCGCGCACGAATTATCACTTCGTTTAATTCGTTCACGCTTTCTTTCAAAGGTATTTCCAAATATATTTCCTTGGCGGAGGTCACCAGTATTTCTCTGAAAATGCCCGGTTCATATCCCATAAACGCAGCTTCTACGGTATGTCGGCCGACAGGAACCTGCGGTATACTGAAACGACCAAGACTGTCTGTTATCGTACCCGCCCCCTCTTTTTCAGATAGCTTTACTGTTGCATACGGTATCGGAAACTTCGAGTCTCCATCTATAACAATTCCACGGATGGTCTGCATCGGACGTCCTTTCCGTCCTGTTGTCTGGCTAAATACTGTTACAGACACAAATAAAGCGGTCAATAATAGGATCCATCCGCCATAACGATACATTTTACAGGAAAGTTCTTCACTTAGAACTTTTTCAAAAGTTTTGAGCACTGTCCCACACTCATCTAAAGAGACGCCCGACTGAATAGATATTTTCTCTAATAATCTAGTTTTATTCATCTTCATGATTTTATTCCGTTTTAATTTCTTCACGAAGATAAGGCAGAGATCAGCACTAATTTTTCAAATGAGACGAACGCGTCCCATTTGTAGACTAAATGCAAAATTAGCAAGATGAAAAATAAAAGAAAAGAAGAATATCGCTTTTAAAGGATATATAACCCATTCTAAAGGTGGTATGACTTTCATTAAAGTCCTTTGGTAATTACAGGCAACCCAAATAAGCCCTTTTGCAAAGTCAGAATCTTCGGCCGACCTGTCTTTGTCTTATTATAAGTAGAAGGAGATACATGCAATGTTTCTACATTCCCATTTTCAAAAGCTACCTGCAAATAATATTCTTTACGAACGCCATCCGACACATAACGGTGTCTGCCGACCCTACGGGTTTTCTTATGTGTTTCTATATATTTTTTCTGTACCATGACTTTCTCTTCATGCGTGGAAGCAGAATCAGCGAACCAGTAATTCCCCCCAAGAAACAATACACAACTGATAGCACCGACACAAACCAAATGGCAACAACAATTAATTACTTTATTATCCATTGTTGTCAGCCAAATCCATCCTTTATAGAAAGGAATTGTTGCTATCACTATTATAAGTGCCACTCCAACAGGTATCCACCAGGCAGCCAATGTATCTTCGTATACTACACAGGCAACTCCACATGAAATAATAATCACGAGAATCATCAGGATACGAAGTGTATTAATAAATATAATTTTCATGATATTGTAATATATGTCTGCAAATATACAGAATTGGCCAAATAAATAAGACAACTCCACCATTAAATAATAAATGAATGAGATATTATCAAAAAAACTACAATCTAAATAATTATCAGACTGTAGTTTTATTAACTTATGCTTAAAGGCAAATTCTATCATCGGCATCCACAAAGTAGCCCTAAAAGTATTCCTATTCTTTTATAAAAGAAAGAGTTTGATTTATATGCCTGGAGGATGTTCCTAGAAAAATTGTATATTGTCCAGTATTTGTTTTCCAACTATGTGTCTGATCATCCCAAAAAGCTAAATCCTTGGAAGTTATTATAAACTCAAGGATTCGATTTTCCCCAGGTTTCAAGGATACTTTCTCAAATCTTTTTAGTTCTTTTTCGGGACGTAATACACTTGGCTGGTTCTCTTTGATATATAATTGTACCACCTCAGCTCCTTCACACTTACCTGTATTCGTAAGAGTAACAGAACATTTTATAGTCTGTTTATCATTCATCTTGTTAGATGATAATCGTGGTTTTGTCAAAGCAAATGTTGTATAGGATAGTCCATATCCAAAAGGATAAAGCGGTTCTATCTTCTTTGTATCATACCACCTATATCCAACTAATACATCTTCCTTATAATTAACATCATACACATTAATAAGATGCTCATTTTTAAGCTCATTATAGAGTGATGCCCCTTGTGGCAAATATCCCCATGCCGGTGAATCTTTAAATGACCTTTCTATAGTCATCGGTAATTTTCCTGATGGATTTACTTTTCCGATAATAATATCAGTAAGTGCTTCAAATCCAGATTGTCCTCCATACCAACCATAAATCAAAGCTGCTAATTGTTCGTTCCATGCTGACATATCAATCGCAGACCCAGTATTGATAATAGCAATAGTGTTAGGATTATTTTTAGTGATATAGCGCATAAATGATTCGTCTTCCCTAGGTAAAGCAAACGGACGTTCTACGGCTTCTTTATCCCGTGTACCCATACTCAATAAAACAACATCAGCCTCTTTTATCTCTGCCACAGTAGGCTTTTCAATATAATATACAGTTCGCCCAAAGACTTTCTGCAAAGCATCAATCAGACTTACATTATTATACCCTATCACTTCTGCCGCACCATAGCCACGAGGTATTTCATATACAAATTTACCGGTTAATAATATTTTTCTATTTTTTGTAGGATCAAGCGGTAAAATTTCATTCCTGTTTTTAAGTAATACCACACCTTCTTCTGCAACTCGCCTCGCAGTCTGTTCATGTTCAGGATATTTACTTAACAAAGTCGTGTCATACTTAGGCCTGCTATAAAATCCCATGGCAACACAAGTAGCCAAAGTGGGCCGTATCATATCGTCTAAATCCTTCTCTGTTATTTTCTTTTCATGATATAAATCCAATACTGATACTCCAAAATTATATGAACCCGGCATTTCCAGATTTTGACCTGATTTAATAACCTTTTCCAAATCCCACACAGAATTCCAGTCACTCATAACCAACCATTTAAATCCCAGCTTTTCTCTAAGAATCTTCTTTATTACATACGAACTTTGTCCTGCCCATTCGCCATCGATCTGATTATAAGAAGTCATTACAGACATAGCTCCTGCATCTATCCCAGCTTTAAAACCCGGCAAATAGATTTCATTCATAGCACGTTCTCCGATAATGGAATTACTCCGTTTACGATAAAATTCAGTATTATTCCCGTAGAAATGCTTTAAACATGCCGCTGTACCCGTACTTTGAAGTCCGGTCACATATTGACTGACCATTTGAGATACCAAATAGGGATCTTCTCCAAAATATTCAAAATTTCTGGCACATTGAGACTGTCGATAGATATTTAATCCGGGACCTAACAAAACCTCAATTCCTCCAGCTCTACATTCTTCTCCAATAGCTTTAGCATATTGGTAAGATAACTCCGGTGAAAATGTTGAGGCTAGCAAAATGGGAGAAGGAAAAGCTGTTGAACGTTCCAGTTGCTTTACAACGTTAGGATCAGGCAAATTATTCCGGATATTAACCCCTTGTGTCGCATCCGACAAATAAACAGGAAGTATTCCTTTTTCTTCAAAACCTTTGATAAAAAACTTATTATAGCCCCTAACCATGAGCGCTTTTTCCTCAATTGTCAGCTTCTTTAATAATTCATCCGCCTTCTTGTATGCTTCACTTGTCTCCATTACCTGTTGTGCATATAAACCAATGCAATTTACAAGCATGAAAATCAATAGAAAAAGTTTTTTCATATTCTGATATTAATTGAATGTGGAACTTCTCTTTTACTGATTAAAAGAGAAGTTCCACAATTAGTTTTTAGTTATTGTATAAATCTTGTATTTCTTCTTCTGACAATATTCTGTTATACAAAATAAAATCATCCAGATAACCATTCAAGAAGTTCTCAGGTGCAAATTCTCCATTAGTAAATCGATAGTTACAACCAATATAGTATGGCCAATTATCTACCACCTTGTCAACAACCCCTTTCTTTTCAATAACTTTCTGCCCATCTATATACAAATAACTATCTCTTTTTCCATCCACTTTCTTATAAATACATACATAGTGATGCCACTCACCGTCATCCATTCGTTTACCTTCATATTCAGCCCAGTTTCCTGCTTTTCCCTTGTATTCTACACAGAAAACAACAGTTTTACCACTGGTATCAAGTCTAAACCAACTTTGTCTGGGCACAGGATCGGTATAAGTAGCACCAGGTCCCACACCTTGATGAAAGACTGCATTCTTAGCTGTCATATTTGAAACCTTCACCCAAAATGCAACTGTAAATTCACTATCCGTATAATGATTCTTCAATCCTTCTTCAGGAATAGACAAAATTGAATAATTTTGCTTGTCGCCTTGGAAGTGTGCTGCAAATCGACATTCAGCACTTTCTCCGGAAAAGCGCGCCTGAGAATTATATACACTGGAACCAGCTCCTGCCGTAAGTTCCTCAGGATTCAATTGATTTGGACCTGCATCTTTATTATCACCATCGAATGGCAAATACAATACTAACTTTTCTGCAGAAACAACATATACATAACCTTCTTTCTCTTTCGTAGAGCTATTTACTGAGTTTTTAGCTTTCAACGTCACTTTGTATTTTCCTGGATTATTATATTGCACTACAGGATTTTGTTCTACAGAACTGGCTGGAGTACCTCCTTCAAATGTCCATTCCCATTCTTCAACCGTTCCTAATGTCTTATCCAAGAAGTTAATATATCCCCCGGCATAAGTATTCCGGCATTGTGCACCAAAATCAGCGGCAATCGCATTTTTATCAATAACAGTAATATAATCCTCTCTTACTTTGTCCGAAGACGCTTTGGGATTCTTAGCTGTCAATTTAATAGTATAGATTCCCGGAGAAAGTGTCATTTGTGGATTTTGTTCTGTTGAAGTGATAACTGCTCCACCTTCTTTAGGTGTGAAACTCCATAACCACTCATTCGGATAGCCTTTGGACAAATCTTTAAAAGAAATAACATCTTCATTTGTAGCAGTAGTTTTATCTGCAGAGAAGTCAACAGTTATCTGCGACGGATAGTTAACAGTAATATATTGTTCCTTCACCATTTCGTTTGCTTCTTCTCCGCGTCCGACAGACAAGGTAACCGAATAAACTCCAGGCTTATTATATACAACATTAGGACTAAATAAGATTGAGGTTTCTGGTTCTCCACCTTCGAACCGCCAATTCCATTTAGAAGGTTCACCAGTAGATATGTCTTTGAAAGTAATACTTTCTCCGATTGTGACTTCCTGAAGATCTGATTCGAAAGCAGCTTGCAAGGACTGCAAATCATCTTCAGAACAAGCCAATAACAATATCACAACAATACACTGTAATAAATATATAGTTTTTCTTTTCATATCAGTAATGTATTAAATTCATTGTATTGATTTTATGCTAACAACTTTAAATGCCAGCCCATCCGTATATCGTTTTTCTCCTCCCTCATAGATAATAGCAATCTGTGAATCAGAGAGCTCAACTATATCAGAGTAACCAGAGTTACCTTCATAAACTGTATATTGTCCCTTCCAGTTTTTCCCATTATCCGTACTTTTTTTGATAGTCATATTAATACGTTCCGTAGCGGAAGCAGCATTCGAAAGAAAAACAGCTCCTCCTATTGATAATATACTACCCTGACACTTACAGTCTATTTGATCAATGCTAATTTGAGGTGAAGACCAAGTAAGTCCTCCATCTATGCTAGTACAACTTTTCCGATAAAAGCCTTCATCTGCTCTCATATTCAACATTAACGTTCCCTCTCCTATCTCGGCTACAGAACATTCTCCAACACCACCGACAGGAGTAGGTTCTCCTGGTTTCCATGTTTTTCCGTAATCATCAGAATAAATGATATGAGAATAACTCGTGACCTTTCCACTCTCCCGAGTTGTAAAATAGTTTGGAGCAACTAATCTTCCTTTATGTATTCCCTTTTGAATCTGAATACCATGGCACGGACCGGTAGCATACCAATCCCATTTTTCTTTTTTTACAGAAGAAGTTATTTCAACTGGTTGCGCCCAAGTAATGCCGTCATCATCAGAATATGTATAGTACGGACGTCGGCTGTCTTCTCCGGTACCATTGGTTATTGCCCCCCATTTATCAGTCTGGAAATTCCAAGTCATAAGCAGATGTATTCTACCTCTGTCGTCAACAATAGGCACGGGATTTCCACAAGTGTTTTGTCCATCATTCCATATCGTAATCTGTTTACTCCATGTTTTTCCATTATCCGACGAACGTTTGACTACAAGATCTATATCTCCGCTATCTCCATTACTTCGAGCTTTTCTAGCTTCAGCAAAAGCTAATAAAGTATTGCTTTTACTTTTAACAATAGCAGGTATTCGATAGAGTTCAAAACCATCCGTCCCTTGATTATAAATATAGTTGAATTCGGACGAAGGCACTTCTTCTTCCGGTGGAACAGGAGTTGGGTTTCCTTGTGTCTCATCATCTTTTTGACAAGCCTGTGTAAACATACTTGTAAAAAGAAATACGCATGTAATAATCTTATAGGTTTTCATATCCTTGAGTTTGTTTTAAATTAGGATTGATATTTATATCGCTCAATGGGATTGCAAGATATAATGGAATGATAATATTATCATCGACTTTTTTCTTTAAGTTCGGGACCTCCTGATAAACATCAATCGTTCCACCATAATGAAATCTAAGAAGATCGGGCCATCTTTTTCTCTCAAGATATAACTCTCTTGCACGCTCGTTCAGAATTTCTTTCTCCACTGCTATTTTATTGGTACTTCCATTATAAGTTCCAATCTTGGCACGGTCTCTGACTCTATTCAGTTCAATAATAGCCTGTGGTGTTTGATTTAACGCCGCATAAGCTTCTGCTTTAAATAAATACATCTCTGCAAGCCGATATATAACTATATCTGAGTCATAGGTGCGATCTCCTTCTGTTTTTGTTCCCTTCATCTTATTATCAAAAGTCCCTATTTCATTTCCGTCCGCATCCTTTGCAGTGATATAAGAGTCTTTGGTTCTGATATCTGCCGGATTTGCATTAAAAAGACCTATCAAAAACGGACTTGGTGCATAAGTGCTGCGAGCTCCTCCTTTAGCATAAGGAATTTCATCCTTATTGACCGCCTTTTCTACAAAAACATCTCTTGGTTTCAGACTCTGACTATACTGAGCTTCCTTTTCATAAATTTCGAAATGGATAGTCCATATCACTTCTTTCCCATATTTAGTTCCATAAATATCTGCAAAGTTATCTTCCAGTGAAAGTCCTTTACTTGCCAAATCCGCATAAGTTATGACATCTTTCAAATCTTGTTCCGATCCATTCATCACTTTTGCTTTCCATAGCAAAATATCGGCTTTCAATGCATAGCATGCCGGCTTCGATGCCCTTCCTTTTCCATTTGCATAACTTTCTTCCGGAAAAAGATCAATTGCCGTATTTACATCACTTAGAGCACGTGCCAAAACTTCCTCCGCGGGTTCTCTTGCTAACTTAGGCTTATTTGAACTTTCTGTCGGTTCCAGTTCCAAAGGGGCATCCCCCCATATCCGGGCAATACAGAAATACATATACCCTCTGATACAATACGCCTCTGCCAATAATCTGTTTTTATCAGCCTCTACACCAAAATCTATTCCGGGAGTATACTTCAGTAACATATTACAATGTTGTATTACAGAGTAATAGCTTGACCAGCTATAACCATTTTGCGATGTGAGGTTTTGCGCCCATAAATTAGAAGGGCCACCTTCCAGCCCTGTTGTAAAGGCATCTCCTCTGTCTTCAAAATGAAGAGTAGAATTCGATGTATCGCGCAATTTGGTATAAATACCGATCATATAACTTTCTACATCGCCTTTTGTATTCCAGTATCCATCTCCGGTAATGCTTGAAACAGTATCTACATCCAGTAAGTTACACGAATGTAACAAGAATAAAGAAATGCCTAATAGTATTGATTTAAATTGTTTCATAATTATGAGTCTTATTTAATTAGAAATTAATTTTTACTCCCATGTTATATTGTCTGGGTCTCGGATAAATACCATAGTCAACACCAGTATATATTTCAGGGAACATGCCATCATATTTTTTTATATAACCAATATTATACGCTCCTGCAAAAACTTCCACAGCACTGAGTCTCATCTTTCTAATCCAAGATAATGGCAACATATAACTTAAAGACACTTCCCTGAATGCCAGGTAATCTCCCTTGCTAAAATACAAGCTATTATTAGTACTACCACTTGCAGAGCTTCCGATCTGATTATCCCATCTCATATGATTTCTATATTGATAATCATAGTCACTCTGAACAGTATATTTAGGATATTTGCTTCCATCATTCGCACTCTGCCAAGAATTGGTCATTGCCTCTTTGATGGCATTATTATTATTACGTGAGCTACCCATTATCTGTCCTTTGAAGCCATTGTCTATTACATGCCCCATAGCCCAGTCCATAACGATTCGCACGGTTAGTCCTTTGTATTTCAATGTATTAATAATTCCTCCGACTTTATCGGGACGAACATATCCCATGAAAATCATGTCTTTAGAGTCCAATTATCCATCATTATTTACATCTTCAAATATTGCATCTCCCGCATGTTTCTTTCTTCCTTGTGCGTTCGGGTCATTAGGTGCCTTGGCCGCTTCTTCTTCAGTCTGATATGTTCCCAAGTAATGAAAAGCCCATCTTCCGCCAAATCTCTCACCTTCGGCAATACCACCCACTTTTTTTGTCCCTCCAGTTGCAGGATCATAAACAAAGTTTCCTCCTACACGATGCTTTTCTTCTCCATTATCCGGTAAGTCTACTACCACTCCTTTGTTATAAGCAAATGTCAACCCTAAATCCCATGAGAAATCTTTAGTTTGAATAGGAGTAGCATTCAACTCAATCTCTACTCCGGAGTTTCTTACAGATCCATAGTTACTCTTAATGGAACTAAATCCGGTAGAACTCCATAAAGGTTCATCATACAATCTGTCAAATGTCAGTTTGTTGTAATAGTCGATTAACAGTCCTAATCTATTATTGAAAAAGCCCAAATCAACCCCGATGTCATAGGATTCTGTTGTTTCCCAGCGCAACTGCGAATTTTTCAATGTTGTATTTAATATACCGACAGAGCCCTGATAGTTGGTATCTGTAATCTTATATTCTCCTCTCGAATTAGCCACACTCAAATTGTTGTTACCTGTGCGCCCCCAACTAGCACGCCATTTCCAACGACTAACGATAGCTTCCAATGGTTTATAGAAGTTTTCCCGATGCATATTCCACCCAGCAGATACTCCCGGGAAAAATCCCCATTTATTATCTTCCGCAAATCGCGAAGAACCATCGGCACGCATACTGATGGAGAAAAGATATTTGCCATTATAATCATAATTTACACGTCCGAAATAACTCAAAGTGGCTTCCATTGTTTTAGTCGAACTTGCCCGCTGAGTACTATCTGCCGTTGCATTTAATGTCGGAATTAAATCTATGGAAGAACCACTGCCACTTGCAGAAAGCCTATAACTATAATCATGAGTATAGCTGGCACCTGCTACGACTCCAATATTATGATCTTTCACTTTCTTATCATACGAAAGCACTAAATCTCCCTGCAAATGCCTGTCAAAATTATGTTTGGCAGAAGCCGGACGAATTGTATTTCCGGTTGTTTCATTATCTGCCTGAAAATAATTTTCTATACCTTCCGTACCGAAATAATAGGCTGTAGGCTTTAATATCAAGCCAGGCAGAATATTCCAAATTGCACCTAATTGGAAAGTTGTCCTATATACATTGGTATCATCATAGTTAGTCTTATAATAAATTTCATGCAATCTGCTTCTGAAAGAAGAAATTCCTTCACCCGGAGCCGGAGTTCCATCTTCATAATACAAGCGGTAAGTTGGTGGAGTCAATATGCTTCGTGATATGGTATTAACTGTATTTCCACCTCCTACAGCATCTCTCACCTGCAAACTAGCTTTAGTAGACAGACTCCATGCTTCACTCAATTTATAGTTTCCATTAAACAAAACGCTGTAATTCTTATAATTCGTACCTCGAAGAATACCATCCTGATTCAAATATCTTAATCCTACATAATAGTTAATAACTTCCGTCCCTCCACTAATGCTCAAATCTATTTCATGCTTCTGCCCAGTTGTAAAGGTGGCTTTCTGAAAGTCATTATCCTGAAAAATAAGTTGTTTACCTGTAACAGGATCTGCCATTGTCTGCCATCCTTCGTTTTCCAACAAGTTACTGACGTAACCTTGACCATACTTTTGAAGATAAACATCCAAAAACTCAAGCGTATTCTTTGAATTTCTAGGATTTCCGGTTGACATACCAAATGAACCGCTCAAAAATTTAGCCTGATCTTCTTTTCCATTATAAGTTAAGTCTGCCTGATTAAATTTGGCAATATTCGAACGAGATAATGTTATATAATCCCGTGCATTCAATAATGGGATTCGCTGAGGTTGTTGTTCCACTCCGTATGTGTATCGCAGACTCACAACAGGTTTCCCTTTCTGACCGGATTTAGTCTTGACAAGAATAATACCATTGGCTGCTCTGGAACCATAGATAGCGGTAGAAGCAGCATCTTTCAAGACCTCTATAGATTCTATATCTGCCGGATTCATATCTGATATATTTCTAAAACCTTGTGATATTATACCATCAATAATTATTAAAGGCGTATCACTTTCCGGCGAAGTTGAACTTCCTCCACGAATAAATAATTGAGGATCAGCTCCAGGCTGCCCACTAGAAATCTGTAAAGACAGACCAGGCACTTTTCCTTGTAACTGTAATAATGGATTCTGTCCGGGTGCCTTCTGGAATTCTTCCTTATTTATCTTAGAAATAGAATTGGTTATTAATGCCCTTGATTGTTTTCCATAGCCTATAGCTACAACTTCATCAAGCAATACAGAACTCTCTTTCAAAACAATGACAATATTTCTACGCCCTTTGACTGCAATTTCTTTTGTTTCCATTCCTACAAAAGAAACAATAAGAGTAGCGTCAGGAGAAACCATTATTGAGAATTCACCGGACGCATTGGTAATGGTACCTTTATCTACTCCTTTTACAGAAATTGAAACTCCGGGCAATTCTACCCCAGTTTGATCCTGTACTATACCAGAAACTTTAATTTCTTTAGAACTGATATCATCTGCTTGAATATTTAGGGAAATAAATAAAAAAGCAAATAACACCGATAATATTTTATTCGTATGCTTTATTGAGTTTTTCATAAAATATAAAATTAAAATTTGAAAATTAATCTTTCATATCAATTGTTTTAGGTCGCAGACAAGTGACCAGAATAACCAGCATAGCCAGTACCAATATAGCAAGCAGTGCAAAATCACGTCCCAGGTGTCCGGCATCCATTGATTCGCCTAAAAGGCTAGTAATAGCAGCTCCGGCAAATACACCACACATATTCATAATACCATAAGCGGTTGCCCTGTAACGTGCAGATACAAACTGACAAAGAATAGGCATATTATTTGCATCAAACATACCAAAACCTATTCCGAATAACACCGCTCCCATGACCAATGCAAAAATAGAATGACCATATCCGATAAACAGCAGGGAAGGTATGATAAGCCCCAAACCCAACGCACCGGTATAAACTCTTCCACGTACATTTTTTAATACCCATCGATCCGAGATGTATCCACCTGCCAATACTCCGAAGAGTGAAGATAAGGCTATAGAAATGGTAGACATAGGACCTGCTACTGAAATATCAATAGACAAGCTATCAGAAAAAAGAGTTGGTAACCAATTCTTTGCCGCCCATCCCGGAGTACCCGGCACACAGAAATAAAATAAGATAACCCAGAAGAAGACATTAGAGAATAACATTCCCAAGCTCTTCAATACCGGAATCTTTTTCATCTTCTGATTCTCCGAGACATTTCCTCTCTCTTTATCACGTAGGAAAAATGCCAGAATAATACCATAACCTACACCTATAATGCCAAACCAATGAAACGTGGTATGCCAGGAATAGATTGCTGCAAAAGTAGCTCCGAACCCACCGATAGCCTGTCCTACATATAATCCCGTCATATGTATTCCCACAGCCAGCGAACGAGTTTTATCTTTGTGAAAATCGGCAATCAGAGACAAAGCAGCAGGTAAATACAGTGCTTCACTAACTCCCATAATCCCACGCAACCAATAGAGTTGATTGAAAGTGGTGGCATAGCCCATCAGATAAGTAACTCCCGACCATACACACAGACTACCTACAATCAACCATTTACGGTTCACACGGTCACCGATGATACCCGACAAAGGACTCATCAGTCCGTATACCCACAGAAAGACAGCCATCAGACGACCAAAATTGGCAGCCGATTCCAATTCCCGGACATCCTCCATCATCGGAATTCGCATAGTGGAAAGCATTTGCCTGTCCATATAATTCAGCAAGGCAACACCCCACAATAGTCCGACTACTACCCAGGGATATATATTTGAAGTTTTATTATTCATGCCTGTTTACTTTAAAATCTCCGTTAAATCGATTTTTATAAAAGCTAAATCCGACTGACTGCTCTCATATAATATGCCTATTGAATTTTCATCTATGGACGTAATGCAGGAATATCCGGCACTGCGATATTGGTCAAAAAGAATCCAATGTTCCTCCGGCCAGGTCATTCCATCATCAAAACTCACTTTCAAAGTCAGTTTATCCCTTTTCCCGTAATCATTCGGATTTACAAAGAGAAGCATGCTTTTCTTTTTTCCTTCTTCTATATATTCATGTCGGTGCAGGCTTGCCATACAAGTAGGTTCCACCAGTGCCTTTCTTGAAGTAGGATGTTCCTTCCAACTCGCTCCCAAATCGGTAGTCGTACAAATTCTCCGACCGTTCACCTCTTTATGTCCTCTGTTCCGGTTGTCACGCATGTTCAACATCAGGGCGCCATCATTCAATTGTACGACACTACATTCCGTTACATTCTGATACGCAAAGTTGCTGGTTATCCACGTCTTTCCGTGATCTTTACTATACGTAATATTTGAGAAAGGAAGTCCTTTTTCATCACGTCCCTGTGTGGGAAATACCAACGTGCCATCCTTCAACGTAATCCCTTGTCCCGGTGCCGGTGCAAACAGCCACCATTCAGGGTGTTTCGTCTTTGCAGTTATATTATCCGGAAAACTCCAGCTAAGACCGTCATCCGTACTTTTTGCTATCATAAACTGGCAGGTTTCTTTTAGTCCTGTTCCGGGCTGGGAGCCTTTTCCTTTCCACTGGTGTGTCCAGACCGTGCTACTTTCATCCAATCCTTCTATCCACTTGCCATCTTTATCCAGCAGGCCATGCATCCACAATCCGGCTACATAAATGTCACCTGTATTTTTATCGACTAGAATACAAGCATCGCTCACTCCATTGTATTTCTGCGGTAAGCTGCCCCACTCTCCCATATCTAACACAGTCTGAACAGGTTGCCAAGTCAATCCCTTATCCGTACTCCGATGAAGAGCAATGTCTATATTTCCTTGCAAATCACGAGAATAGTCATAACGGGCATCAAAAATGGCTAACAAAGTTCCTTGATTGCTGGTAGCCAATCCCGGAATACGTGACGAAACACACCCATCCTGTCCTTTCTGCCGTACCGCTACTCCTACCCGCAAAGGTTTACTTCCTTTTTCCGAGATTTTCAGATTGCCTTTAGTCGTTTTAATCCGGTTACAGTTAAGCTGAATACGGTGATCCAATGAAACCGTATCTTTCAACGTCACGGCTACCCAAAAAGACAAAGAATCCTGATTTACCTGCACTTTATCAGTAAATGATATTTTACGTGCAGCGGGAAGTGCTTTATATAGCAAACGGGATGTATCTATCAGTCCATTTTCTTGTGTACCATATATAGCAACAGAAACAACATCTGCCACATCCGTACTCCCTAATAAATCTAAATCTATTTGCTGAATGGCGTAAGGTTGATTGTCTGCCCTGATTAGAGTAACCTTTAATACAGGACTTGCCGGTTTCTTCACCAACACAGGAATTACCGGTCGTTCCAGCACCCATTTTATTTCTTTACCCAAAGACGTGGCTGGCAATACCAATAATAAAATCATTGAAAATATAATTAATATTTCCCTTCTTACTTTCATAGTATTTTTATTTTAGGTAATTTTGAACGCATTTAACTAGATTTGAGGGGAATGACAGAAAGTAAAATAGCTAAACCCCAGCAATATACTTTTACTGTCATCTCCTCTTTTTATATCTAAAAATCGAAGAAATTTATTGCATCCAAATCACCTTTTAATTTGTCATACTCCTCAATTGAAAAAGGTTTAATCGGTAAACGACAACTGCCACAATCAATGCCTATTAATTTCATGATAGCTTTACCTCCACGTACGCCTCCACCATATTTAATGATAACTTCCACTGTACGTATAGATTTCATTTGCCAGGCACGTGCTGTTTCCACATCATTTTGCTTCATTGATTCAAAAATGGCATGGTAAACATTCGGAATATAATTATATGTACTTCCTACGCCTGCCACAGCTCCCATTGATAAACCTGCAATCAAAATCTCGTCAAAGCCATGCAGAACTTCAAACTTATGCTGCTCCAAATCGATGCAAGCCCCCATCTCCATCAGGTTATTATGAGTAAATTTAGTACCTACCAAGTTTGGTATTTTCTTCTTACCCTCTACCAAAAATCTATCTACCGGCAAATTAACCCCTGTGATCGACGGCATATTATAGTAATAGAAAGGCAGTCCACTGGCAGACCTGCAAACCGGAGCAAAAAAATCGATCAACTCATCTACCGTTCCCGGCTTGAAAAAAGACGGAGCTATTGAAGCAATGGCATCGGCTCCTGCTTTTTCCGCATGACATGCCAGTTCCATAGCACTCCGCTGACAGTTTGAACCTACATGGGCAATCACTTTGAACCGCTTACCAGCCGAAGCAACCCATTTTTCAAGAATTAATTTACGTTCATCAATCGTCAGCGAAGAGAATTCACCGGTCGTACCGCACACAAACACCCCTTTAATAGGAGTTGATGCGATCCAATCAGCATATTTTTCAATAACAGATAAATTTACATCCCCATTTTCATCCATTGGGGTGAAGGTGGCCGCAACCATCCCTTCCAGTCTTTCATAATTGTTCATAATGCATTTAATTAGATTTGATATTTCATTTTATTTCTAGAAACTTCCTTTTAGAATAAATGGCGTCCGTATTCCCGGCTGTACCTCACCACTTACGATGAATACCTGATTTCCGACAGAAACAACATTCGTAGTAACCGGAATGCGATAAGGACATTCGAGCGAATCTACCAGAGAATTCGTACTTGTACTGACTACTCGTAACTTACGGCTGAATCCCGGATGCTCGGAAGATGTAGGAAGAATCTCTTCCACTCCCCCAAATAGCAGAATCTTATCCTCCCCGTATGGTATACCAGTCCCCGCCATTACAGGAAAAGAACCGGTCATTTTACTCCATTTTCCAACGCCTGGCTCAAATACGTACCCCTCCGTATGTTCTACCATCGCCTCATCCGGAGCATAACTTCTTCCGCTGAAAAGATAAAATCGTTCCCCTTGAGCCACACCTACTGCATAGGAAAGAGAAGGACCATTCCAATCCGGCATTTCTTGCCATCCTCTTTCTTTATGCATCAAATCAAGCATGTAAAAATGATGAGTCGACTGTTCATTTACCATAGTCTCTTGCCCCCCAGCAATATAAATACAGTTATCACCCATTGCTCCCGTTGCATTCGCCAACGGAACCGGCAAAGATGGATAACTGACAGAGTCTATCACAAATGAATCTTCTTCTTTCTTTATCAGGAAAACGTTATCACTACACTGCGTACGATCACACCCTCCAATACACAACAATCCTTCCGGCAGACTTATTGAAACTCCATAAGCAAGCGGGCGATCGAGAAAATCATCATAAACAGTCCATTTTCCCGTTTGTAAATCATAGCTATATAAAGTAGACCACCAAGTTTTCGTTCCTCCTTCCCAAGGATACTTGTCAGGAAAGTTAGCTCCGCCCAGCACAAGCAACTTTCCTTCCACTATCCCGGAATATGCACCTGCTAATCCGACGTTCTCCGGCATGCCGGCGCATCCTGGAAGCAGCAATGAGTTTTCCCATTGCACCTCTATCCTCTTTTCCTTTTTTCTCAAACAAGATGTATTCATAAACAATATTATTAAGGATAAACATAAAATGATGAAATGTAGTCTTTTCATATCCCTTCTACCTTTTCACTACTTTCTTTTTCTGCCATCAACTCCTGACTCCGATTGACCTTGAAAATCTTATAAACCTCAAAATGTCTTTCGATGGCATCCCGGTATCCTTTTTCATCCCCTTTTTTTATAAAATCCAGCAAATCAGCATGAGTAGCTATTTTACCACTTTTACTCATTTCTATATTTATAGGTTTCAAATAATCTTTGAATTTTTCTTTCACATAGACAAGTATAGGGTGAATGATTTCCTGAAATTCGGATATTATTTTATTTCCAGTGATTTTATATAGTTTCGTATGAAAAGCCGATTCACTGATTAATGCGTATTCATTATTCTCAAAAACAATTCCCATTTTCACTATCTCGCTTAATTCTTCGATGTCCTTAGGAGTTATCTTACGGAAAATATCGCTTGATATTCCTATTTCAAGTGCAATTCTGAAATCTAACAGATCTAAAATAGTTTCTTCACTCAAAACACGAGGATCTATCACTCTTTTCATCCCTCCTAAAATAGAAGGTTCGGTCAGAACCATTCCTTTGCGAGGACGTGCATGAATCAGCCCCATCATTTTCAAACGACTCAATGCTTCTCTGACAACACTCCTTGCAACTCCTAATTCTGCAGCCAGATTATTCTCATTGGGAATTGAATCTCCACGCCTTAAGTCATTCTTTTTAAAGTAAGTAAGCAGACTGTCTTCCACCTGATCGATTAATGTTGTTTGATTAATTTCTATCTTCATATTATTAGAATTTTATGATTTGTATTATTTGTCTGACAAATAATACAAATGCAATATTAAGGGATTTTTTTTAGAATACAATAATATTAGTATAGAAAAACACTCACTTATGCTGAAAAACATAATTTTCGGCACAGGACAAGAAACGTTTACTTGTTCAACACATTAGAAGATTATTCCCAAACATTGCATCAATTACTTGTCCGCCTCACATAAAACAAATACCTTTACTGCATAATTTTCATTATCCCTTTACAACAAAACAATTATTTTCTTATAGGAAAACAAATAGTTTTTTATAACAGGACAATAGACACCCTATAACAGGACGAGCAAAATTATACTAAGCAGTTTCATAAAAGCTACAGTAAAAAACAATAAAGAATACAGAGAATATATTTAATTATCAGAATAATGGCATATTACGACTTTAAGAAGAAACCGGCTCTCACTACAAAAGAGGGAGAAAAGGATGTGTTGTACCCCAGCATTGTATTTAACGGCACTATCAACACCAAACAACTATTGAAACAACTCGTTGCCCGCACCGGATACAAGCCGGGAGTGGTAGAAGGTACACTGATGGAACTTGTAGACCTCGTGGGAGAATACATAGGACAAGGCTACCGGGTAGAAGTAGGTGAGTTCGGTTATTTTTCCGGAAAGATAAAATCCCGACTGGTGAAAGATAAAAAAGACCTGCGTTCACCTTCCATTCAATTCAACAGAGTGAATTTCCTTGCTTCCAAAACATTCAAGAAGAAAGCAACGGGTAAACTGGAACGGGCTCAAAAACTATTTTTCCAAGCTTCAAGCCAACTGGATGACGAAGAACTGAAAAGAAGACTACTTGAACACGTCAACCGATATGGATTCATCACACGCACCACATATACCGAACTGACCGGACGACTGAAAAATAAAGCATTAGAGGATTTAAAGCGGTTTGCCAAAGAAGGCATAATCTGTAAAGTGGGACGTGGGAATCAAATGCTTTTTGTGAAAAACCAAGAGGATAGTCAAACAGAGCAGAATATATAACATAAAAAAAGGCTATCTATCCCAGACAGCCAATCTTTGTTAACCTTAAATCTAATACTATGAAAAACACACTACAAAGATACGAGCTTTTCGGTTATCTCCAAATTTTCAGGTCAAAGCAGTGTATCTTATAACATGGTTTAATAGAAACAACCAATCCGTTAACATTTAACATAAATCAATTGGATATTAACGAATATCCGCTCAATGAAACCAAACTGTTTTCATTTCGTTATCTCACCATAAAACAAACCTTTCCTATACCTTAATTGTTCATTATATAAACGAATTTCACATGATATGAGCACCAAAGAACAATACTGGAAATATTCCCTCATCGTCATCATCCTATTTATGGGGATCATCATCTTCCGACAAATCACTCCATTCCTGGGAGGATTATTGGGAGCACTCACTATTTATATTCTTGTACGCGGACAGATGAGATATCTGGTAGAAAAACGAAAGCTAAAACGTAGCCTAAGTGCTTTACTGATTACCGCAGAAACTATTTTTGTCTTCCTTATTCCTTTGGGACTGACCGTCTGGATGGTAGTAAATAAACTACAAGATATCAATCTGGACCCACAAACGTATATCGCACCGATCCAACAAGTAGCCGAATTTATCAAAGAGAAAACAGGATATGATGTATTAGGAAAAGATACATTGACATTCATTGTCTCCATACTTCCCCGTATCGGACAAATCATAATGGAGAGTATCAGCAGTCTCGCCATCAACCTGTTCGTCATGATCTTTGTACTTTATTTCATGTTGATCGGAGGAAAAAAAATGGAAGCATACGTCAACGATATTCTGCCATTTAACGAGACCAATACTCAAGAAGTAATCCACGAAATCAATATGATTGTTCGTTCCAATGCCATCGGTATTCCCTTGCTGGCTATCATTCAGGGAGGAGTAGCCATGATCGGTTATCTCCTTTTCGGAGCACCCAACATATTGATGCTGGGATTTCTGACCTGCTTTGCAACCATTATTCCGATGGTAGGCACCGCACTGGTATGGTTTCCCGTAGCCGCTTACCTTGCCATAAGCGGAGACTGGTTTAATGCCATCGGAATTGCTGCTTATGGAGCCATCGTCGTATCACAGTCAGATAACCTGATCCGGTTTATTCTCCAAAAGAAAATGGCAGATACACATCCGCTTATCACCATTTTCGGAGTAGTCATCGGTCTGCCGTTATTTGGGTTCATGGGAGTGATCTTCGGCCCGTTATTGCTTTCGCTATTCTTTCTTTTTGTAGATATGTTTAAAAAAGAATATCTGGACTTACGAAATAACCTCCCGTCGAGATGACGGAACTACCGAAAAATTGTGTACTTTTGCCGTTGTAAAAACGACACTAAAATTTGATGGAAACATTTACATTCAATACTGTCGAACTGATTCTTTTATCAGCGGCAGGCATTCTTTTTATCATTCAGCTCATCTATTATTTTGGTCTGTACAATCGGATACATGCCCATAATAAGGCTGTACGCAAAGAAGAGGTACATTTTTCACGAGAACTGCCTCCACTTTCCGTAATTCTCTGCGCACGCAATGAGGCTGAAAACCTGCGTAAAATCCTGCCAGCCATTCTGGAACAGGATTATCCGCAATTCGAGGTGATTGTCATCAACGATGCTTCCACAGATGAAACCGAGGATATACTGGGAATGATGGAAGAAAAATATCCTCATCTTTACCATAGTTTTACCCCTGAAAGCGCACGTTATATCAGTCATAAAAAACTGGCCCTGACATTAGGCATCAAAGCCAGTAAACATGATTGGCTGGTATTTACAGAAACAAACTGTATGCCGGCAAGTAACCAGTGGTTAAAGTTAATGGCACGCAACTTTACTCCGCAGACTCAAATCGTATTGGGATATAGCGGCTATGACCGTACAAAAGGATGGTTGCACAAACGTACCGCATTTGATACCCTCTTCCAATCCTTGCGTTATCTGGGATTCGCTTTAGCCGGAAAACCATATATGGGTATCGGACGTAACTTAGCTTACCGGAAAGAGTTGTTTTTCCAACAGAAAGGATTCTCCAAATACCTGAACCTGCAACGTGGAGAGGATGACCTATTCATCAACCAGTTGGCAACTCCTTCAAATACCCGCGTCGAAACAGACATCAACGCCACCACACGGATAAATCCTGTGTACCGATACAAAGAATGGAAAGAGGAAAAAATAAGCTATATGGCGACCGCAAGATATTATCAGGGAATACAACGATACCTTTTGGGATTTGAGACTTTCTCCCGTCTGTTATTCTATGTTTCCTGTATAGCAGGCATCGCATCCGGCGTCCTCAATTCTCATTGGTTAGTCGCAGGCATCGCACTGTTAATCTGGTTACTACGCTTCATCATGCAAATTGTCGTTATTAACCAAACAGCCAAAGAAATGGGAGGAAACCGGAAATACTATTTCTCATTACCGCTATTCGACCTTCTCCAACCTATACAGTCGCTGAATTTCAAGATTTGCCGATTCTTTCGAGGAAAAGGAGATTTCATGAGAAGATGAATTCATGGAATCAACCGTTGCATATAAATAGCATCCGAACCATCATGATAATAGCATGGCTTTATTCCTGCCGGAATAAAGCCATTTTTCATATATAGCGCAATAGCGGCAGCGTTCGTCACCTTCACTTCCAAAGTAATTTTAGCAGCCTTACATTCGTTAGCTGTCCGAATCGTTTGGTCCATCAATGCTTGTCCCAATCCTTTCCCTCTGAAATCCGGATGGACAGCTATCGAATAGATCCTTAAATAATGAGTTCCACCATGGAATAATAAGGAGACATAAGCGATTACCCTATCCCCTTCCATCATTACATAGAAAGTTCCTTTCGAGCGGCTTATCAGATAAGCAAACTGTTCTTTCGAAAAGCTATCTTCCCGAAAACATTCCCATTCTATTTCCAAAATAGCAGGAATATCAATCTGCTGTGCTTTACGAACAAATAAACCCGTCTCCATCATCAATAATGTTTCGCCTCCAAGGCCTGTTCAAAATGATTCAGTAACCGGTAATACATTTCATCACCGATAATGGCATCTTCCAGCCCGTGATCGATACTCGGATTATCATTGATCTCAATAACATAGGCTTTATCATCTACCATTTTCAGGTCGACTCCATACAATCCCTTTCCGATCAGATTCGCAGCTTTAACGGCCGTATCCAACACTACCCGAGGCACCTGATAAATAGGAATCGTATCTACCAGTCCGCAACGACTTCTGCCCGAATCATAGTGGCAGTAAATTTGCCAATGTCCTTTTGCCATATAATATTTGCAGGCATACAGCGGTACCCCATTCAACAGGCCGACACGCCAGTCAAACTCCGTAGGAGTAAATGCCTGCGCCAGTAAGATAGCCGACTTCTCAAAAAGCATCTTCAGACTTGCTTGCAGTTCTTCCTCATTAGAAACCTTTTTCATGCCAATGGAATAAGACCCATCCGGTATCTTCAGAATAAAAGGAGCCCCCACCTGTTCGCTGATCTGCTCAAACGAATGATCGTTTGACTGAAAAATCAGCGTTGACTTAGGAGCAGAAATTTTTTCCTTTTCAAAAAGTTCTTTCAGGTATACTTTGTTCGTACACCGGATGATGGAAAGCGGATCGTCAATAACGGCCATTCCGTTTTGTGCAGCCAATTGCGACAAATGGAATGTATAATGATTCAATGATGTTGTAGTACGAATGAACAAGGCATCAAATTCGAGCAAACGGATGGCGTCATCTTCCGTAATCATTTCCACATGAATATTCATCTTCTTGGCAACTTCTGCCAATTTATGCAAGGCACCTTTGTTGCTGGGCGGAAATTTTTCCTGTGGATCAACCAATACAGCTAAACTATAACGGGAAGCTTTCGCCGACTTAGGCGCACGCCATATTTTCTTATTAAAGTTATCCAATGTGTTGGCAAAGAAATCCTGCTCTTCATCATTGAGCCGATTCAGAGAAAGAAATTGAATACTTTCGATCTGATTTCTGGGATGAGTATTCAAAGCCACCCTCAATAATGGGCAAGGGTAATTCTCAAAAATAAATCGTGCAATCCGCTCCAGACCTTTCTCTCTACATTTGCCAAAGTAAATGTTCAGATACCAAATGTCGTCTTTGACATTGTTCTTCTGTATCCACTGGTAACAGAGGGCTTGCAGACTACGATCCATCCGAACACCCGTCCCGGTCTCCAACTTGTTGATTATATCAACATCCGGAATGACTTTCTGTCCTCTCGTTTGGGCTAACAATGAACAGTAATACCCTTCAGAGTTATAACTGTAATCATCGCTAAGATTAATAACTAACTTCCGGTCTTTTTCTACCGGCTTGTTTTTCAGATAGTCGGAAACAGTCAGGACACTACTTGTCTCGTAATACGGTTTCCAGTCATCCAGATTATCCAACAGGATTAACACATTATTCATAATGGTTAAAAATTAAACCTACAAGAGGATATTAAGTAAATTGGGCGCAAATATAGACATATTATTCACTCCACATCACGCAACAGACTAAATTATTTATGCAGTAGAAAACGGGTAGATAAAAAGAGGATTATTCGTATCTCATGGAGCTTGCCGGATTGATCTTGGTAATCAAAAATGAAGGACCAATCAACATCAATACAGAAGCAAACAAAGTACCCAAATTAATCAAGATAAAAAGTAAAACATTAAAAGATACCGGGACAGTATCTACATAATAAGTCTCCGGATCAAGTTTGAAAAGTCCGAATTGAGATTGAAGAATACAGAATGCCAAACCAATGGCATTGCCCCAAAGCATGCCTTTGCCAATCAGAAAGACAGCAAACCAAAGAAAGGTTCTGCGAATCGTGAAATTATTGGCTCCTAATGCTTTTAAAATCCCAATCATATTGGTGCGTTCGATGATAATAATCAGTAAACCGGAAATCATGGTGAAGCCGGCAACTCCTATCATCAAAATCAGAATCACCCATACGTTCAAATCCAATAAATCAAGCCAGGCAAAGATTTGAGGATTCAGTTGTTCGATGTTACGCACATAATACACACCTCCCAGATCATCTTGCCTGTTGTCAATATCAGTTGCGATCTCATAGGTTATATCTTCCAGTTTATCATAATCTTTCACCTGTAATTCCACACCGGTCACCTGTTCCGGTTGCCAACCGTTCAAGCGATTCACCAGATTAAGATCCGTCAGTAAAAAGAGGTTGTCGTATTCGGAGAAGTTCGTCTGATAAATTCCGGCAATCGTCAGGCGACGAGCGCGAATATCATCCTGTATATAATAGGTATATATCTTATCTCCCAGTTTCAACTTCATTTTAGTTGCCAACGCTTTCGAGATAAGCACTTGATTGGTAGATACTGAATCACTGAAAACAGGAATCTCCCCTTCTACCAAATACTCTTTTATAAAATGGGGGTCGAACTCCGGACCTACCCCTTTTAACACCATTCCTTGAAAAGCGTCATCGGTCTTAATCATACCCGGTTTGGTAGAGAAACGCTGCACATGGCTTATCTCCGGATAATCAGCAAGAGCAGTCATCATACTGTCTCCTACCACAATCGGATGAGTTTCGTAAGAACTGACCGCATCCAGATTAGTTATCTGAATATGTGACCCGAATCCTATGACTTTATTTCTCACCTCACTTTTAAACCCGATAACTACCGCCACCGCAATAATCATCACAGCCAAACCAATAGCAATACCCGCCATGGCAATAAGGACCGCAGGACGTGACACCTGCTTTCCGCCATCGCTTTCACGATAGATACGCCGAGCTATGAAAAGTGATAGAGACATTGGGTTAAGTATTAAGTATAAAGTATTAAGTATTAGACATAAAGTATTAGGCAATTATACACACGAGCAAACACACAAGAAGCTACGGTTAATACTTAATACCTAATACTTAATACTTAAATTTCATTCTGTTCTTCCCGGATATGCTTCCAAGGCCTTCTGCAAGACAAAAAGCGCACGGGTTAAATCTTCTTTCTTCAATACGTAAGCAATACGAACTTCATTAATGCCGGAACCCGGAGTGGTATAGAAACCGGAAGCCGGAGCCATGAATACCGTCTGACCTTCATATTCAAAATCAGAGAGGCACCATGCACAGAACTTGTCGGAATCATCTACCGGGAGTTTCGCTACTGTATAGAAAGCGCCCATCGGGATGGGTGAATAAACACCGGGAATACGGTTCAAACCGTCAATCAAGCATTTACGACGTTCTACATATTCATCATACGTTTCACGAGAATACTCTTCCGGAGCATCCAAAGAGGCCTCTGCAGCAATCTGTCCGATCAATGGAGGACTCAAACGAGCCTGGCAGAACTTCATGACAGCATCGCGTATCTCCTTGTTTTTGGTTATCAACGCACCAATACGAATACCACATTCTGAATAACGTTTGGATACGGAGTCAATTAATACCACATTATTCTCAATACCTTCCAAATGGCAGGCAGAGATGTAAGGAGAACCGGTATATATAAATTCACGATATACTTCATCGGAGAAAAGGAACAAATCGTACTTCTTTACAAGGTCACGAATCTGATTCATTTCACGACGGGTATACAAATAACCGGTAGGATTGTTGGGATTACAAATAAGAATCGCTTTGGTACGCTCATTAATCAGTTCTTCAAACTTCTCTACTTTCGGAAGGGAAAAGCCCTCTTCAATGGTCGTAGCAATGGTGCGAATCTTTGCTCCGGCAGAGATTGCAAATGCCATATAGTTAGCATAAGCCGGTTCCGGAACGATTATTTCATCTCCCGGATTCAGGCAGGAAAGGAAGGAAAAAAGTACGGCTTCCGAACCTCCTGATGTAATGATTATATCGTCTGCTGTAAGGTTGATATTGAATTTCGCATAATATCCTACTAATTTCTCGCGATAGCTACGATAACCGGCACTTGGACTATACTCCAATACCTTCCGGTCAATATTGCGTATCGCGTCAATCGCGGCCTGAGGAGTGGGCAGATCAGGCTGTCCGATGTTCAGGTGAAACACATGGACTCCACGTTGCTTGGCAGCGTCTGCCAAAGGAGCCAGCTTTCTGATAGGAGATGCAGGCATCTCGTTTCCGCGAATGGATATGGTTGGCATAATTTTAACTACAAATTACTTAATTACTATTTACTTTTTCTACTTGGAGCTGCAAATGTACGCAATAATTTGAATACAGAGACATAAAAACTTTAAAAACCTTAGCAAGGTTAAAATCGTTATGGTAATTTGAAAAGAAAGCTATACATTTGTCATACGGAAAACTTAAAACAATATCATAATGACCATACACCTTATCTCATTTGCTTCAATCCTTCACAAACAAGTCTCGCTACGTAGCTCACACGAAGCTATTTTAAGCGAAATTGAAAAATATTATACCGTAAAGCTCGTCGATTATCAAGATATAGACAAGCTTAGTAGTGATGATTTCAAAATCATTTTTATCGCTACCGGTGGGGTGGAAAGACTGGTCATACAGCAATTCGAAAACCTCCCCCGCCCTGCCATTTTACTGGCAGACGGCATGCAGAACTCTCTTGCTGCCGCATTGGAAATCTCCACATGGTTACGGGGACGTGGAATGAAGAGCGAAATACTACATGGCGAATTACCTGCTATCATCCTGCGTATTCATACACTTTATAATAATTTCCGTGCACAACGTTCCTTATTCGGCAAACGTATCGGAGTCATCGGAACTCCTTCTTCCTGGTTAGTTGCCAGTAACGTAGACTACCTGTTGGCAAAACGTCGTTGGGGAATTGAATATGTAGATATTCCATTGGAACGGATTTATGAACAATTTCAACAAATAACGGATGAGCAAGTCGGAGCATCATGTGCAGCTGTAGCATCGCAAGCTCTTGCCTGCCGCGAAGGAACTCCCGAAGATTTAATCAAATCCATGAGGCTGTACCGGGCTATTAAAAAGGTGTGTCAGGAAGAAAATCTGGAAGCACTGACATTGAGCTGCTTTAAATTGATTGAACAAATCGACACTACCGGATGCGTGGCATTATCTTTATTGAATGATGACGGGATAATAGCAGGTTGTGAAGGCGATCTTCAATCTATTTTTACGCTATTAGCAGTGAAAGCGCTTACGGGCAAGGACGGATTTATGGCAAATCCTTCCATGATTAATTCCCGTACGAACGAGCTGATACTGGCACACTGCACCGTAGGACTCAAACAAACGGAGAGATACATTATCCGCAATCATTTTGAAACAGAAAAAGGAATTGCCATACAAGGGTTACTTCCAACAGGAGACGTAACGATTATAAAATGCGGCGGTGAATGTCTGGACGAATATTACTTATCTACTGGAACATTGACTGAAAATACCAATTATATTAATATGTGCCGCACGCAAGTACGCATCCGCATGAATACTCCAGCCGAGTATTTTCTGAAGAATCCATTGGGAAATCATCATATTATGCTTCATGGTAACTATGAAGATACATTGAACGAGTTTTTCCAGGCAAATGCTTGCAAAAGAACTGAATAACATCTCAAAACATCCTTAAAGAAAGCGCCTCCTTAATAAACAAAATAAATTATCAGTTTATTAAGGAGGCACTTTGGAGATTGACTAAATTCTATTTCTTTATTCAATTTCTCTTTCTTCCCATTTTCCGTTATGCCACTCTGCAACTGAAGTAAAGCCTGCCTTCTTCAAAGCAGCCAATGCTTCGGCACGTCCATTATTAATCCGTTCCGGATAATGCGCATCACTGTTCACCTGTACTCTGATACCTAACTCTTTCAGGAAAGAGAAATATCGTTTATTAGGATAGAACGTTCCTAAATCGTGATAAGATTTAGTATTTATTTCAACGATATAACCATATTCGGCAATGGCGGTGAAATATTTGCGAACCAATGCATCATACCACGGTTCATCCAATAATCCCGGACGATAACAGGAAGCATTATAATGCATCTTGTCAGCATGACCGACAATATCAAATCCTCCCAATTCTACCATACGAAGCAGGTTCTTATAGTAAAGGTGGACAACAGAATCCAAGTCACCATCGAAGTGCTTGTCTACCAATTGACGGAAAAGATCTGCCGGAGTATCAATATCTACGATTTTTCCTTCCGGAGAGTACAACATATGTACGGAACCTATCCGGTAGTCAAGTGGTAGTTTTTGAAAACAGGGTAAAGAAGGGTTGCTTTCTTCGTTCAGGTAATCTATTTCAAGACCAATGGCAAGCTCTATTTTATCTGCATATTTCTTCTTCAGACGGGAAAATTCGGAAAGGTAATCATCCATTCTATCCCACTCCATCGTCCATGCAGTAGAAAACGGCAGTGGAGCATGGGAAGAAATGCCATAGGAAGTAAATCCTTCACTGATAGCAAAACGAATAAAATCTTCCATATTGGCGCGTCCGTCACAATACAGACAGTGGCTATGATAATTGGTTAGGTTTGTCATACAAGGTTATATGTTGTCCGGGATATATTATCAAAGTTATTATCATTATCAGACTATTCTAGTGATACAATGGCACAAATCAGCCTTCTATTTCACTAAGTTCCAGCCATCGCATTGTTTTCTCATCAATCAGGTCATTGACTTCAGGCAAACGTTTCGATTTCTCTGTCAATTCGTCAACAGAAAGGGTACCGCTACATAAGAGTTCTTCAATCTGCACTTTTTCTGTTTCTAATTCTGCTATCTCCTTTTCCAATTGCTCGAACTCTCGTTTTTCCTTGAAACTCATCTTCCGTTTGTCGTTCAAACGAACACGGGCAGTCTTTTCTTCCTGCGGCTTTTCAGCTTCTTTCTCCTTTTGAGCTTTCGCGTCTTTCCAGTCACGATAGTCGCTATAGTTTCCGGGGAAGTCGCGAATATCTCCCTGTCCATTGAATACCATCAAATGGTCTACTACCTTATCCATAAAGTAGCGGTCGTGAGAAACAACAATCACACAACCTTTGAAATTTTGAAGATATTCTTCAAGCACGTTCAGAGTGATAATATCGAGGTCGTTGGTAGGTTCGTCAAGCACCAGGAAGTTAGGGTTACGCATCAGGATGGTACACAGATAAAGACGACGACGCTCGCCCCCACTCAACTTATAGACATAGCTATGTTGCGTTTCGGGAGTAAACAGAAAATGCTGTAAGAATTGCGAAGCAGTCAGTTTCTTTCCATTCCCCAGTTCAATCACTTCGGCAATATCCTGCACTACATCAATCACCTTCATTTGTTCATCAAACTGAAGGCCATCCTGCGAGTAATAGCCGAAACGAACAGTTTCACCAACATCCACCGTTCCACTGTCAGGCGCAACCTGCCCCATTAATATCTTGATAAAAGTAGATTTACCTGTCCCGTTATTTCCCACAATGCCCATCTTTTCATAGCGGGCAAAGATATAAGAAAAATCATCCAGTATCTTCAAGTCACCGAAGCTCTTAAACAAGTGATCGGCCTCGAATATCTTACTACCGATATAGGATGCTTTCACTTCCAGCTTCACATTATCATTGTTGAAACGTTGCTTTGCCACCTTTTCCAATTCATAAAAAGCATCTTCCCGGTAACGGGCTTTATGCCCGCGTGCCTGCGGCATCCGGCGCATCCAGTCGAGTTCCGTACGGTAAAGGTTGTTGGCACGTTCTATTTCTACACTTTTAGCTTCGATACGTTCCTGACGTTTCTCGAGATAATAACTGTAGTTACCTTTATATTGGTAGATTTGTTGATTGTCTATTTCGATAATCTCCGAACAAACACGATCAAGGAAATAACGGTCGTGCGTCACCATCAGCAAACTAAGATTGGTACGACGCAGGTAATCTTCCAGCCATTCGGTCATATCCAAGTCCAGGTGATTGGTTGGCTCATCAAGGATAAGCAGATCCGGCTCGGTAATCAACGCATTGGCTAAAGCAACGCGCTTCAACTGTCCACCGGACAGTTGCTTCACTTTTTGGTCGAAGTTGCGGATTTTGAGTTGCGAAAGAATTTGTTTGGCTTTCTGTTCATATTCCCAGGCTTTCTCCTGATCCATACGCGCCAGAAGATTTTCCAATCCCGGATGACCTTCAGTCTCCATGCAACGTTCATACTCTTTTATCAGTTCCACGGTACTGTTACCGTGATGGAAACAGGCTTCAAGCACGGTCAACTCTTCGGGATACTGTGGATCTTGTTCCAGATAATCCACCCGAAGGTCACGCCGGAAAACAATGTTACCGCTATCATAACCTTCTTTTCCGGCGATTATATTCAATAAGGTAGTTTTTCCGCTGCCGTTCTTCGCTATCAATCCTACACGCTGGCCTTCAGCAATGCCAAAAGATATATTTTCAAAAAGAACCAAGTCACCGAAGGACTTGGTCAGGTTATCTATCTGTAAATAAGGTACAGCCACGTAATTTAGTAATTAGTTGGTTAGTGATTAGTGATTAATAATCACGGATTTATACTCTTCAATAATGTCGCAAGGTTCTCCTGCCTTTACTTTACTCCATGCCAGTTTCAGCGGGTCGATGATACGGTCTTTATATTGTAATACAGGAGCTTCCCGGTTACCGTCAATCAAAGTTTTCCATTCCATACCTTCCACTTCATTCGTCAGAATTATACAGACTGTGATGCCGATTGCCAACCATTCCTCTTTCTTTTTCGAGCCAATCTTACCGCTATTAATCACCTGCTGAAGTTTCTCCAGGTCTTCTTCTATTCCCTGAAAATCTTTTTTCAATTCCTGCTTCACGGTGGATACCACCCATTCGTACGCTTCATTAATCAAATAGATTTCAGAAAGACGGGCCGGGATCAGTTCAGCAGGATACTTCTGCCCTTCTTTGCGTACCTCCAAAGTAGCGATTACATCTTCCGCCTCCTTCACAACTCCGCCTTTAGGTACAGTAAAAGAACATTCGAAAGCAATATCGTCAACTCCTATAATCCACAAATGGGAAGTATAATAAGTCCCCTCTTCCTGAAACATTTCTTTGCTATACGCACATTCCCACGTTCCGACTTTCACCAACGAAGCCGAATCATTCTCTTTCAGTTCCTGCCGGATGACATCTTTACCATAACCGGCTTTTCCTTTAAATGCGGATATACGAAAATTTCCCGTCCATACTTCGGGATTATAGAAAAGAAAAGAGCCTTCGCCATCTTCAAACTCATTCCAGTCTGATGGATAGTTCATAGAAAACCATGCTCCGGGAGAGATAAATTTCTTGCCTTGCATCCTTTTATATTAAAATGATTACTTGGGCAAAAATACGAATTAAAAACGAATATCATTTACCTATCGGCTGTATTTTCCTCCGCACTTCTTTAGAAATCTCCAAAAACATATAATTCAACTTTCCGGAATGGATTCCTTCTTCGTTTTCCTTATACTTCTTATTAGCATACTGCTTCGATTTCTCGAAAGTCAGTAACGACATCTCATTCTGCGATTTACCTACCATTGTAGAATCCAGTTGTTCATCCGGGAAAAAATCATCCAGATCGACATCACCAATCATCGTTGTCTCCAGGAAGTTTTTATTCGTGTGCGAATTATCCGTATAGTATCCTACAAACATGTGCCCCGGTGTACGTACCAGAATAGGATCAATATTAATGGCGCGAAGCAACGACGCAAACAACACACTCCCATCCACACAATTAATCTGTGAAGATTCCAGTGCATCATCAAACGTACGGACACGCTGCGAGAAAACAACATTGCTCGAAAGGCTGGTATTGGAAACAGAACTATAACGGAATTTACGTTTCTGCAATATATTCCAAAGGGCATATACCTGCTTGTCTACCGCCCCTTTAGCCTTACTTTGATAACCGAGAAAGCGATTAACAATCCGAGTATTCAATGCTTCACGAAGCAACTGATCGATCATCGGATTCTCTTCATTGACATAAGCCGCAAAGAAAATACTGGTATCATGGAATTTAGTTCCGTTGGCCACATACCCCAACAGACACTCATTAATGCTACGCACTGAAAAAGTACGCACCCGTTGTCCCAAATCTTTTCCGTTCATCTCCACTGTGATGGCTACGCTTACCGGCTCTGCCTGCACCTCATTTTTCAGTGCCTCATAATTCCAGATAATATCAGGATAAATCGTATATTCCGTCCTGGGCTTGTTTAATACAAATTCCGACACCGAGCGGGAGAAAAAAGGCGTTTCGGCCACTTCAATCCGCACACGACTATAAGCTGTCTTCGATTTCAACCGAACGGCAATACACGACTTCGGATTCCCCAAAGACGTCGAATCCGACGGAACAATCACTTGTGCATCAGTGGTGGCAACAGACAGAATCGCCGAAGGAAATATATTTCCTCCCAGATCGTCTACAATCTCAAAACCGGAATTGAATGAAGTATATTTAAACACAGACATACCGCCAAGGAGAATTAACAGTACCACAACAGATCCTATTATTTCCTTCCGATGTCGTTTTAAGTCAATTTTTATCATTATTTGTAGTTTCTATAGTCAAACATTTCTATTGTATCTCGCTAACAAAGATAACAAATAGCGAGCGTTTTTTCCTCTTACAATCAACAAAAACTTCCATATTCCGTATCAATTCCCGGAATTCACAGAATGTAACACGATTGTAACGTCTGTTTCATCTGCCCGTAACAAAGTCTCCTCATCTTTGCAAAGGATAAAATAAAAACGTAACTTTGTCATATCACATTAATACATATATCTTATGAACGATTACCGTATTTTAGTTGTCGACGATGAAGAAGACCTCTGTGAGATTCTGAAATTCAATCTTGAAAACGAAGGTTATGAGGTTGATACAGCAAATTCTGCCGAAGAAGCAATGAAGATGGATATCAGCAGTTATCACTTAATTCTCCTCGATGTGATGATGGGAGAAATCTCCGGTTTCAAAATGGCTAACATATTGAAGAAAGACAAAAAAACAGCAAAAGTGCCTATCATCTTTATCACGGCAAAAGATACTGAAAACGATACTGTGACCGGATTCAATCTGGGAGCAGACGATTATATTTCGAAACCTTTCTCGCTGCGTGAAGTCATTGCCCGTGTGAAAGCAGTATTAAGACGTACGGTAACAACGGAAACGGAAAGAGCACCCGAACGTCTTACTTATCAGTCGCTCGTTATTGACATCACGAAGAAAAAAGTAAGCATCGACGATGAAGAAGTGCCATTGACTAAAAAAGAATTTGAAATATTGCTTCTACTGGTACAGAATAAGGGACGTGTATTCTCACGCGAAGACATTCTGGCCCGTATCTGGAGTGACGAAGTGTATGTGCTCGACCGTACCATCGACGTAAACATCACCCGTTTACGTAAAAAGATAGGTATATACGGCAAACGTATTGTCACCCGTCTCGGATACGGATACTGTTTTGAAGCTGAATAAGTAATAATACCGAATTAAGCAATTATTATGAACCTGCCTGTAACTCAAAAACATTTTCTTTCTTTCAGCCGGAAGCTGTTCCTTTCGGTTATTTCACTCTTTCTGGTATTTGCCATTTGTTTTATTGCGTACCAGTATCAACGTGAACGGGAATATAAAATAGAACTGCTGAATACAAAACTGCAAGATTACAACAGCAGACTCTACGAACAATTGGAAGAGCAACCTCTTGATAGCGAAATAATCAGCGGTTATATCAACAAACATATTCTGGAAGACTTGCGTGTGACCCTTATTGATGCAGAAGGAAATGTTGTTTACGACAGTTATCCAAATCATAATAACCAAATAGAAAACCATCTGAATCGTCCGGAAGTACAGAAAGCAATAAAGCATGGCAACGGATATGACGTACGCCGTACTTCCGAAACAACCGGAGTTCCCTATTTTTATTCGGCCACTCGTTATAAAGATTATATTGTCCGTTCGGCTTTGCCTTATAACGTCAGCCTCATCAACAACCTGCAAGCAGACCCGCACTATCTATGGTTTACCATCATCGTAACCTTATTATTAATGATTATCTTCTATAAATTCACCAACAAACTGGGCACTTCCATCAGCCAGCTCCGTGAATTTGCCATGCGTGCCGACCGAAACGAGCCTATCGAAATGGCTATGCAATCCGCTTTTCCACATAATGAACTGGGAGAAATCTCACAACACATCATCCAAATCTACAAACGATTGCACGAAACCAAAGAAGCTCTCTACATCGAACGTGAAAAGCTAATCACTCATCTCCAAATCTCGCACGAAGGATTAGGAGTATTTACAAAAGACAAGAAAGAGATTCTTGTCAACAATCTTTTCACCCAATACAGTAACCTGATTTCGGACTCCAATCTGGAAACAACAGAAGAAGTCTTTGCCATCAGCGAACTAAAAGAGATTATTCATTTTATCAATAAGAACCAGCAAGAACGATCGAGAGGAAAAGGTGAAAAACGAATGTCAGTTACCATCAACAAGAACGGGCGGACATTTATCGTTGAATGTATCATCTTCCAGGATGCCAGCTTTGAAATTTCCATCAACGACGTCACCCAGGAAGAAGAACAAGTAAGACTCAAACGCCAACTGACTCAAAATATCGCCCATGAGTTGAAAACTCCTGTCAGCAGTATTCAAGGATATCTGGAAACCATTGTCAGCAACGAGAATATTCCACGTGAAAAGATAAACGTATTCCTCGAACGTTGTTATGCACAAAGCAATCGTTTGAGCCGGCTGCTACGCGACATCTCCGTACTCACCCGCATGGACGAAGCCGCCAGCATGATTGATATGGAACGAGTGGATATTAGTGTACTTGTCGGAAATATTATCAATGAAGTATCTCTGGAACTCGACGAAAAGCATATCACAGTAATCAACTCTCTGAAAAAGAGCATACAAGTCAAAGGTAATTATTCATTGCTATATTCCATCTTCCGCAACCTGATGGACAATGCCATCGCATACGCCGGAAGCAATATTCAGATAAATATCAACTGTTTCCGTGAAGATGAGAATTTCTACTATTTCAGCTTCGCCGACACTGGTATAGGTGTATCACCCGAACATCTGAACCGTCTCTTCGAACGCTTCTACCGGGTAGATAAAGGTCGCTCACGCAAACTAGGCGGAACAGGATTGGGACTGGCTATTGTGAAAAACGCCGTTATTATCCACGGTGGCAACATCTCCGCCAAGAACAATCAGGGAGGCGGACTGGAATTCGTATTTACACTGGCAAAAGAAAAATAACCGCCCGAGCCCATACAGACCATATTCTCCTTCATCGTTTTCATTTGCTTGCTGGAATATCCACATGCAATCAAACGATTACAGCAACGCATCATTCAGTTAAAAACATTCTTTCATCATACATATAATCGACCATCCTTAAAAAAGGAATATTTAAACAGAAGAGAGGAGGATAATCCCCCCCCTCTCGACAAGAACATATACAATAAGCGCAGCATTTGCAAACAAGAAAATTCACCATTTTACACGAATTGTATATTTCCCATCAAAACAAAAGCAAATTCCACAACCAACCATCTTTTTACTACCAATCATCATCCAAACCCGCACTTTTTATCATCACCCAACCATCCATAAAGAAAAGCAAAGCAGCCCTCCCAAAGAGCAAAATCAAGCCTTTGCAAGTTCCCCACCGGGAAATGAAGCCTCCCTCACCGAGAAACAGAGCCTTCCTCACCGATGAACAGAGCGTCTGTCACCGAGGAACGAAGCCTCTATTTAGAAAAAAAAGTGCATATTCCTATAAAATACATACAGAATAAACCGACATTCTGCATATTCTTACATTTATTTATACCATTTTCATTTTAACCAATCTCTTTTTCATCCTTCCTCATCCCCTTACTATCTTAAAAACAGCACATTTTATACTTCATTACCTCCCCCATAAAACAGCACCCCAAAACCAAAAGAAAGACAGAAAAAGAAAGGATTATTTTGTATAAAGGAAAAAGGAAATTACCTTTGCTCTCAAAGTAAAAAAACAAATTATGAAAATGAATATAAATATTATTCCGGTTTTATGTTTCCTCCTGTTGTGCTCATGCAAAAACGGGAACGCCTCCATCCAAAGTACAAACGAAACCGTACAAGACACTATTAAATCCATCACCCTACCTGCCATCCCCACAATGATGACAGCTCCCGAACAACGAGCAGATTTTCTAGTAAAACACTATTGGGATAATGTCAACTTCGCCGACACCAATTACATCCACCACCCCGAAGTGACCGAACAAGCCTGGGCGGACTATTGCGACATACTGAACCACGTCCCTTTGGAAACCGCACAAGAAGCCATGCGGAAAACAATCGAACGAACGAACGTAGACAAAAAAGTATTCACCTACATCACCGACTTGGCTGATAAATATCTATATGACCCCAACTCCCCTATGCGTAACGAAGAATTCTACATTCCCGTATTAGACGCCATGTTGGATTCCCCCCTGTTAGAGGAAATAGAGAAAGTACGTCCCAAAGCCCGCCGGGAATTAGCCCAGAAAAACCGTATCGGCACCAAAGCCCTGAACTTCAACTACACATTAGCCTCCGGCGCACAAGGTTCCCTCTACCAACAGCAAGCAGAGTACATCCTCCTATTCATTAACAACCCCGGCTGTCACGCCTGCACAGAAACGATAGACGCCCTGAAAAATGCCCCTATCATCAATCAACTTCTGGAACAAAAGAGACTTACAGTCCTCTCCATCTATCCCGACGAAGAACTGGACGAATGGAGAAAACACCTGAATGAATTCCCCAAAGAATGGATCAACGGATACGACAAGAAATTTGCCATCAAAGAACAACAACTATATGACTTGAAGGCAATCCCCACCCTCTACCTTCTCAACAAGGAAAAGACCGTACTCCTAAAAGACGCCACCGCACAAGCCGTTGAAGAATACCTGCTAATAAGAAGCAATAATTAACATACGCAAGAAAAAGCAAAACAAGAACCAACAAATTAAACAAGCCAATAAGAAATAAGCAAAAATCCCTATTAACATACACCATACGAACCAACATAAGGCACTTGATTAACATAAAAAAATATTGACGGTATATGCTCAAGATACTAACGGTATCCTTGCCATATACCGTCACTATTTATATCGGATAGCGTCACCATTTCTCCAAAGCCCCACAAACACCTCACACCCACCCCACAAACACCCCGCATGGTCTCCCGGCCTCGTTTTTTCAGCGTCAAGCGCAGGTGTTTTCTTCGGCGTCAAAAAGGGCAGACTGTTTGAGCGTAGCGAGTTTCTGCCCTTTAGCCGAAGGAAGCACCGGAGTAGCTGAAAAAACGCAGCCTTGATCCTTTCTTTTTGGTTCTTTCTCTTTCGTATCAAGACGAAAGAAAAAGAACATCCCTTTGGAAAAAACAAATAAACTCCCTATCTTTGTCGCGCATTGGTTTGCGACTCCCATGCGGGGGAAGCAATTAAAAGGGAATCAGGTGCAAGTCCTGAACAGTCCCGCTGCTGTAAGTTCCATATAAGTTACAAGCAATTCACTCATTGCCACTGGAGACCAACCCGGGAAGGCGTTTGTAACAGGAATAAGTCAGAAGACCTACCATGCAAATAAGTTTCACTGCTTTCGAGGAAAAAGCGTTGAGTCTAATGAACCGGACAAGTCGTCTATCATTTCATTCATCACTCTGATTCAGAGAAAGTGTGTTAAAACGGATAAACTCTGCCAAGTTTATTTATGCGTGTCCGGTCGAAGGGATTTCGCCCGGACACTTTTAAACAGTAACAGACTGAAAAAGGAATAAATGAAGAAAAGAACATTTAATAAAGTGATCTTTGCAGCATTCAGCTGCCAATTCTTATCCATACCACTTTTTGCACAACAGCAAAAGGTAGATACGACACATACATATTCTATTCCCGAAATAACAGTATCAGATATCTATCAGACCCGCGAAGTACGCTCAACCGCTCCCCTGCAAGTCTTCTCCAAAGACGCCCTGAAAAACCTGCACGCCCTGCAAGTCTCCGACGCGGTGAAACACTTTGCCGGAGTGACCGTAAAAGATTACGGAGGTATCGGCGGACTGAAAACAGTATCCATACGAAGCCTGGGAGCCCAACATACTGCTGTCGGTTATGACGGAATCACCCTGACCGACTGCCAAACCGGACAAATAGATATCGGGCGTTTCTCGCTCGACAACGTAGACCGCCTTTCTCTAAACAACGGACAAAGCGATAACATCGGCTCACCCGCAATTTCTTGGGGGTAACTATTTGTAGCTTTCTTTAAAGTGA
>NZ_QTNF01000021.1:0-107139 GCF_003603455.1 Bacteroides sp. AM37-9
GATTTACCACAACGTTTCCAGAATACTCCATTATTTTATTCAAAACGGTACCGGCATGAACAAGATTCCCTTCTGTGTCCTCTGCGTCCTCTGTGGTGAATAAATGAACTTTATAAAGCGACTATTGTTTTCTTCAAACCTAAACTTTTAACGAATAAGCATTATGAAGATACAGACGGGACGAGGAACAATTCCTCTTATCACTTTAATTGCCATTTGGTCTATTTCGGCATTGACTTCATTGCCAGGACTCGCTGTTTCACCCATATTGGGTGACCTTACAAAGATATTTCCGAAAGCTACGGATCTGGACATACAGATGTTGACATCACTGCCATCATTGCTCATCATACCTTTTATATTGCTGGGTGGTAAACTGACGGAGAAAGTCGATTATGTCCGTGTATTGAAAGTCGGACTCTGGCTTTTTGCCGCAAGCGGTGTTCTGTATCTGATATCCAATCGAATGTGGCAGTTGATTGTGGTTAGTGCTCTGCTCGGCATCGGGTCCGGACTTATTATCCCTTTGTCTACCGGACTGGTTTCCAGATATTTTGTGGGAACTTATCGGGTGAAACAGTTCGGGTTGAGTTCGGCCATAACTAATTTTACGTTAGTGATAGCAACTGCCGTGACAGGTTATCTGGCAGAAGTCAGTTGGCACCTACCTTTTCTTGTTTATCTTCTTCCGTTGGTTTCCATTCTGCTGGTGGGACATTTGAAAGAAGACCGGTCCGGAGAAGTCGCTTTTACGGCATCTTCTTCGTCTGCTACTGCTGCTACTGCTACTACTACGGCGGCGGCAAATGTAGCAACTGCGAATGCGGCGACGGTGACTTTGCCGGAGACGAATTCAGCGGACGACAGCAAAGCTACCCGACAGTCTGCCATAGACATTGGAGGCAGTAAATATGGTATTCACATCAAGCATTTGATAGAATTGATGCTTTTCTATGGGGTGATTACATATATCGTAATAGTAGTGATCTTCAATCTGCCTTTCTTAATGGAAAAGCATCATTTCTCCAGTGGTAATTCCGGACTGATGATTTCGCTTTTCTTCCTGGCTATCACGGCTCCGGGCTTCTGTCTGGATAAAATTGTAGGCTTGCTTAAAGAACGTACGAAGGCATATAGCCTGTTGTCGATGGCATTGGGACTATTATTAATCTGGATAGCTCCGATAGAGTGGCTGATTATTCCCGGGTGTATTCTGGTCGGTTTAGGGTATGGCATTATCCAGCCCATGCTTTATGACAAGACCACGCAGACCGCATTACCGCAAAAGACCACATTAGCTTTGGCATTTGTGATGATGATGAACTACCTGGCTATTTTGCTCTATCCCTTTATCGTCGATTTTTTCCAGTGGGTATTCCATACCCAATCGCAAGAGTTTCCGTTTATCTTTAATCTGCTGATTACTGTTGTTACTCTTTTCTGGGCATACCGGCGTCGTCATACCTTTTTGTTTAACGACCAATTGAAATAAAAAATGAAGAATAAGAAACTGGAAGCCAATCTTAGCATGGCCGTCTCGAAAGTTTTTAGCGGGTTAAATATGAATGCCCTGAAGTATCTTCTGCCTTTGTGGATGAGTCCGCTGACAGGAGCAACCCTTCGCTGCACGTTTGCGGCAGCAGCCTTTTGGGTAATCGGGTGGTTTATGCCTCCGGAAAAATCATCCGCCAAAGATAAATGGCTCCTTTTCCTGTTGGGGGCCTTGGGACTTTATGGCTTTATGTTTCTCTACCTGGCCGGATTGAGTAAAACAACTCCTGTTTCCAGTTCTATTTTTACCAGCCTCCAGCCTATTTGGGTTTTTCTCATGATGATATTCTTTTATAAGGAGAAGGCGACCACTAAAAAAATAATAGGAATTTCTATCGGTCTGATAGGAGCATTGGTTTGTATTTTAACCCAGCAAAGTGATGATTTGGCGTCCGATGCTTTCACGGGAAATATGCTTTGTCTTCTTAGCTCTGTGGTATATGCTGTCTATCTGATTCTTAGTCAGCGTATCTTGACTGCCATCGGAGCAATAACCATGTTGCGCTATACCTTTTCCGGTGCTGCCGTATCTGCTATAATAGTAACGTTCATTACGGGATTTGATGCTCCGGTATTTTCCATGCCGTTCCATTGGACACCTTTCCTTATCCTGATGTTCGTATTGATTTTCCCGACCACTATCAGTTATATGTTGTTGCCTGTCGGTTTGAAATATCTGAAGACAACGGTGGTTGCCATTTATGGTTATCTGATTCTGATTGTGGCAACTATTGCCTCCCTTGCTTTGGGACAAGACCGTTTTAGCTGGACGCAGACGTTTGCCATTATTTTTATCTGTATCGGAGTTTATTTGGTAGAAGTTGCCGAAAGTAAGGAGCGATAAAAGTTTCTCGGTGTGGAACAGGTTGTTCCTCGGTGAGGAACACTTCGTTTCACACCGGGGAACACTTTGTTTCAAGGCATGGAATAAAAAAAGAGCGTCCTTCACAGAACGCTCTTGCTTATTTCATCATCATGTTTTATAGAGAGGAGTTGATTGCTTGTGCTATGGACTTGAATTCTTCATCCGACAATTTCAGTTTCGGATTCGAGAACAACATATCCGATTCCTTTTGAATAGGAATTAAATGAATATGTGCATGAGGAACTTCCAGTCCGATAACCGCTTCGCCCACCTTTTTACAGGGGAAAGCTTTTTCAATGGCACGGGCCACTTTCTTTGCAAATACATGCATAGCAGCCAGGTCCTCATCGCTCAAATCGAAAATATAGTCTACTTCCTGTTTGGGCACCACCAATGTGTGTCCCTTTACCAACGGATTGATATCGAGAAACGCAAAAAACTTTTCGTTTTCCGCCACCTTGTAGCAGGGGATTTCGCCTGCGATGATTCTACTGAATATTGTTGCCATAACTTTTATTGATAAATGAAGGCAAGCCCCACAAGGAGACCTGCCTTTACGTTAAATTGATATGTTTACTACTTCCAATGCAATTTTACCTTGTGGAACAGTGATTTCGGCTACATCACCCACCTTCTTGCCAAGCAGACCTTGTGCAATCGGGGTGTTAACGGAAATCTTTCCTTCCTTCAGGTTAGCTTCACTTTCGGAAACGATGGTATAAGTCATCTTCATACCGTTCTTTACATTCTTCAGTTCCACTTTATTTAAAATCTGTACAGAATCTGTTTTCAGCTTAGATTCATCAATGATTTTTGCGTCTGCAATGGTAGCTTTCAATTTGTTGATGCGCATTTCAAGCATACCCTGCGCCTCTTTGGCGGCATCGTATTCTGCATTTTCCGACAAGTCTCCTTTATCTCTGGCTTCGGCTATTGCCGCAGAGATCTTCGGGCGTTCCACTGTTTCCAGTTCCTTCAGTTCCGCCATCAGTTTCTTGTAACCTTCTTCTGACATATAAGCCATGATGTTTTCCTCCTTTAATTGTTTTAAATGGTCATATAAACAAAAAAGAATTCCAACATGAGCCATGTTGGAACCCTCTTATCATTATTTCTTTGCAAAGATAGACTTTTAAGTGATACGTGTCAAGTGAAAAAAGATGCTATGTAACATATTTAAATGAAATATGCTAAATTATAACAACTTAGAGCAATGACTTGACAGCTGCTTCCAAATTCTTGATATCTTCGCCACGAAGCTTCAATTCGTTGTTACGGTTAATCAAAAAGATAGATGGAACTTGACGAACATTATATACAGCCACGTTGGTAGAATACACTCCGTTTCCATCGCGTACACAAACCCAAGGAAGGTTGTCTGCCGCAGTTTTCCAGTAGTGTTCGTCCGCATCGAGAGATACCTGGTATATTTCCAGTCCTTGTTTTGCGTATTCATTATATAGTTCGCGAAGCATCAGGTTGTGAGGAGATCCGGCAGGCGACTGGAATACAGAGAAATCGAGCAATACGACTTTTCCTTTTAGGTCGGTCAGTTTGCGCACATTTCCTTTCACGTCACGCAGGGCGATGTCGATAATTCCGGTTTCCACTATTTTCTCTTGAGGAATCTCCAATGCTTTCGCCTGTGGCTGGCGTGTGTTCTTCATCCCCTTAATTACAATATTATAAAGGTTCTTGGAACGTACGGCATGAGGGAACGCATTGTTGAGGCTCGTAGCAACAGCAGCGAAGCATTTCACATCATCTTTATTGTTCAACGGATCGAATATCAGGTAATTATTGAGTTTTTGGAACAGGGCAAAGTAAGCGGCTGCCGTGTTGGGAGCAGCGAAAATATAGTTCACTTTGACATCTTCCTTGTAATTGTTGAGTAACGTTGCCAGACTGTCTTCAAACACATCATGCCCCATTCTGTTACTGCGTAAAGCTGCCAGCAAGTCGTCCACCTCTTTTTGCAGGCGGATCTGCTTCAGCGTCAGCTCTTTTATCTTGTTGCTGTTTTCCGAACCTTCCACCGTGTAAGTTGTGGAGAAATCCACATACGGCGCTTTGATCTGAATCGTTTCGATAGAATCTACAGAAAAATTGATGATTTTGTCGTCAATCCGCAAGCGATAAAATTCGGGTGATTCGGGACGAGGCTGCTTGAAACTGAATGTACCTTCCCCCTTCAGCTTCACTGAATCGAGCGGAACAATACCTTCCAGACCGGAAGCTTCGAGATAAAGCATTTTACCATCGGCTCCTGATACATCCCCGTTCACCTGGAATTTAGGACCGGAACTACAAGCAGTAATAGTAAGTGCGGCGAGCGCTGCAAAAGTAACCTTTTTCATATAGTGTGTGTTATTAACGAGATGCAAATATACTTCTTTTCGAGATTAGTCAAAGCATTTTGCCGGGTTCTTCATCCTAATTTTGAAAAAAAATCAGTTCACCACTAACTTTTTACCTCATTTCCACCTGATTACCACGATAAATGTATATCTTTGCAGGAATTTTGAAAGAAAAAGTATAGATAAAACAATTTTTATGATTAACCCAATTGTTAAGACAATCGAGTTACCTGATGGAAGAACCATCACACTCGAGACGGGAAAGTTGGCAAAACAGGCAGACGGTTCTGTAATGCTCCGCATGGGCAACACCATGTTGTTAGCTACTGTTTGTGCCGCTAAAGATGCAGTTCCCGGAACAGATTTTATGCCTTTACAGGTAGAGTACAAAGAAAAATTTGCGGCATTCGGCCGTTTCCCTGGTGGTTTCACCAAGCGAGAAGGTAGAGCTTCTGATTATGAGATTCTTACTTGCCGTCTTGTAGACCGTGCTCTCCGTCCTTTATTCCCCGATAATTATCACGCAGAGGTATATGTGAACATCATCCTCTTTTCTGCTGATGGTGTGGATATGCCGGATGCATTGGCAGGACTTGCCGCTTCTGCAGCACTTGCCGTTTCAGATATTCCTTTCAACGGACCGATCTCTGAAGTACGTGTAGCACGTATCGATGGTCAGTTCGTAATCAATCCTACTTTTGAACAACTGGAAAAAGCTGACATGGACTTGATGGTAGCCGCTACTTATGAGAACATCATGATGGTAGAAGGTGAAATGCATGAAGTATCTGAAGCTGAATTGCTGGAAGCAATGAAGGTAGCTCACGAAGCTATCAAGATTCATTGCAAAGCGCAGATGGAGTTGACTGAAGAGGTTGGAAAAACTGTAAAACGCGAATACAACCACGAAGTAAACGACGAAGACTTGCGCAAGGCTGTTCGCGAAGCATGTTACGACAAGGCTTACGCAGTTGCCGCTTCCGGAAACAACAACAAACACGAACGTTTTGCTGCTTTCGAAGCGATCCGCGAAGAATTCAAAGCTCAATTCTCTGAAGAAGAGTTGGACGAAAAGGCTGCATTGATCGACCGTTACTACCACGATGTAGAAAAAGAAGCCATGCGCCGTTCTATTTTGGACGAAGGTAAGCGTCTGGATGGTCGTAAGACTACTGAAATCCGTCCGATCTGGTGTGAGGTTGGTCCTCTGCCTGGCCCTCACGGATCTGCTATCTTTACTCGTGGTGAAACACAGTCATTGACTTCTGTTACTCTGGGTACAAAACTGGATGAGAAGATTATCGACGATGTTTTGGAACACGGAAAAGAACGTTTCTTGTTACATTATAACTTCCCTCCTTTCTCTACAGGCGAAGCAAAAGCACAACGTGGTGTAGGCCGTCGTGAAATCGGTCACGGTCACTTGGCTTGGCGTGCTTTGAAAGGACAGATTCCTGCTGACTATCCGTATGTAGTACGTGTGGTTTCAGATATCCTCGAATCTAACGGTTCTTCTTCTATGGCTACCGTATGTGCCGGCACATTGGCATTGATGGATGCAGGTGTGAAGATCAAGAAACCGGTATCGGGTATCGCTATGGGATTGATTAAGAATCCGGGCGAAGAAAAATATGCTGTATTGTCTGATATCCTGGGTGACGAAGACCACTTGGGAGATATGGACTTCAAGGTGACCGGAACAAAAGATGGTATCACTGCTACACAGATGGATATCAAGGTAGACGGTCTGTCTTACGACATTCTGGAACGTGCTTTGAACCAGGCTAAAGAAGGACGTATGCATATCCTTAATAAGATTACTGAAACAATTGCTGAACCACGTGCCGACCTGAAAGAACATGCTCCACGTATCGAAACGATGACAATTCCTAAAGAATTCATCGGTGCTGTGATCGGCCCTGGTGGAAAGATCATCCAAGGTATGCAGGAAGAAACTGGTGCTGTGATTACTATCGAAGAAATTGATGGTATGGGACGCATCGAAGTTTCCGGAACAAACAAGAAATGTATTGATGATGCAATGCGCATGATTAAAGCAATCGTTGCTGTTCCTGAAGTAGGCGAAGTTTATAAAGGTAAAGTTCGTTCTATTATGCCTTATGGTGCATTTATCGAATTCTTGCCGGGCAAGGATGGTTTGCTGCACATCTCCGAAATTGACTGGAAACGTCTGGAAACAGTAGAAGAAGCCGGAATCAAAGAAGGTGATGAAATCGAAGTAAAATTGATTGATATCGATCCGAAAACTGGTAAATTCAAACTTTCACGCAAGGTATTGTTGCCAAGACCGGAAAAGAAGTAAGAAAGCGATAGCTTCTATATATAATGAAGGCTGTTTCAAATTTAATTTTGAAACAGCCTTCTTTTTTATTAGTATCCTCCGGAGTTGAACTGTTTTATATATAGAGTTAGTATATATTAGATTTATCCAGTTTATTAAAACCTTTAAAAAGATGAAAGACACCTTATTATATCCTCCCCAAAAAAGAATCGGAAAGTACCCCCATACTTCCCGATTCGAAACAGTCAAAAATCGACCTTAATCAATTTATTAACTTAACACGTCGCAAAGATATGAGAAAAATTTCTTTGAAAGAGCTTTTTTATTTAAAAAGTTTATGATACAGGCAAATATACCTGTTAATAAGGTCGTTTTTCTTGCTTTAAAACCAAAGCTTCACTCCTTTTAAAGGAACGCCCCCTTCCTTTAAAAGGAAGAGGCCGTTGGTTCTAAAGAAATCTGGTGGGGTGTTTATATAGAAATTTGGATTAATGATTTTTCAATTATATAAATCCGTTTACAAGTTTGTTTTATACTCCTCTTTTATTCGTATTATGTGTGCTAAGTTCTTTTCCAGTAATTCATTTAGCTCATTATCCGAAAAACATTCTCCTAAATAGATCGTGCTTTCTGTTTCAAAATCAAATGATTCGTCGTCTTCATTCACAACAATCTCAATTTTTCCTTGTGCATCTGTAGAGATCACTGCATTGTATTTAGTCATCAATTCTTTGAGCTCTTTTATGAACCTGTATTCTTTATTTGTCAATATTCTTTTCATGTTCGTAAGCTCTTTTGTTTTGTTGCCCTTTCGTGCGGTAAAGTTCGTGATAATTTAACACATTATACGCTGTTTGAAGTATTCATTTTATTCTATTTGTCAGGTTGTAATATTCATTTTATCCATATTATCACATCTATTCGTTTTTTTCGTATATTTGCTTCGAGCGAAACTTTTCATTTGTATATTTGTTGGATTTTAAAAAGAAAGAAAATAAAAATGGAAACAGAAGAATTGACAATTGGGAGAGTCCATCACGGACGCAATATACGTCGTACCCGTATTGAAAAGAATATGAACCAGGAGGGTTTGAGTGAATTAGTACATCTCTCACAACCTGCTGTTTCTAAATATGAGAAGATGAAGGTGATTGATGATGAGATGTTGCAACGCTTTGCACGTGCATTGAATGTCCCTTTCGATTATCTCAAGACTTTGGAGGAGGATGCACAGACGGTGGTGTTTGAAAATAATACGGTGAATAATTCAGAACAAAGTGCAGGTGGGGCAAACATCAGCATGGGTATAGTTAAGTCTGATACCGAAGATAGTATTAATGATAGTCGAGTTAACAACTTCAATCCTATCGACAAAATCACTGAACTCTACGAGCGTCTTTTAAAAGAAAAGGATGAAAAGTATGCAGCATTAGAACGCCGTTTGCAGAATATTGAAAAAAGTCTGCAGAAATAAGAGACAGATAAATTGAAAGGAATCGCAATATGATGAAACAAATACCTTACGGAATAACTGATTTTAGCCGAATTCAGAAAGAGAATTATTATTATGTAGATAAGACAATGTTCATTGAAAAAATAGAGATGCAACCGCCTTATCTGTTTCTGATACGTCCCCGTAGATTTGGGAAGAGTCTGACTTTGGCTATGTTAGAGGCCTATTATGACGTAAATCATGCTGAACAGTTTGACGAGTTGTTTGGTCAGCTATACATAGGTCGGCATCCGACGAAGCTCCACAATCAGTTTCTCATCATGCGATTTAATTTTTCGGAAGTGAGTTCCAATGTCAATGAAGTAGAGCTATCGTTTAAGCTGCATTGTTGTAGCAAACTTAAAGATTTTGTCTTTAAGTATGAAGATTTGTTAGGAAAAGAAATTTGGGATGTTCTTGATGAGAAAATACAAGAAGAACCCGGTGCTTTTCTGTCTGCGATTAATTCCTATGCTACCCGTAAGAAAAATATTCGTATTTATTTACTTATTGATGAATACGATAATTTCACCAATACCATTCTTTCAACTTACGGTACGGAGTTTTACAGAAAAGCAACGCATGGCGAAGGTTTTATTCGTGGCTTCTTTAACGTGATAAAATCTGCCACTACCGGAACCGGAGCTGCTCTTGAACGGTTGTTTATTACCGGAGTGAGTCCGGTGACGATGGATGATGTAACTAGTGGCTTTAACATCGGAACCAATATCACAAATGATTCATGGTTTAATGATTTGGTTGGATTCAGTGAGAAAGAATTGCGTGAGATGTTGACATATTATAAAGAGCAGGGAGTGCTTCAAGAATCTATAGATGAAATAGTTGCCATGATGAAACCCAATTATGACAATTATTGCTTTAGTGAAGATACATTGGAACAGTGTATGTTTAATTCTGACATGGCACTTTATTTTCTGAAATCTTTTGTACTTCATCATAAAAAGCCTAAAGAAATTGTAGACCCTAACATTCGCACTGACTTTAACAAGTTGGCATACTTGATAAAATTAGATCATGGATTGGGAGAGAATTTTTCTGTTATAAAGGAAATAGCCGAGCAAGGAGAGATTATTACTGACATTGTTACTCATTTTTCTGCATTGGAGATGACGGACCCCAGTAATTTCAAGTCTTTATTATTCTATTTCGGACTTCTTTCCATCAAAGGTGTAGATATGGTGGGAAGACCCATCCTGCATGTACCGAATTTAGTTGTAAGAGAGCAGCTTTTTAACTTCTTGATACAAGGCTACATCAAGCATGATATCTTTAAAATAGACATGAACAAGATGAGTGCTTTATTTGAGAATATGGCTTTCAGAGGAGATTGGAAACCTTTGTTCGATTTTATCGCCAACGCTGTTCGTGAGCAAAGCCGTATCCGTGAATATATTGAAGGTGAAGCGCACATTAAAGGCTTCTTGCTTGCTTATTTAGGAATGTATCGTTATTATCAACTTTATCCGGAATACGAATTGAATAAAGGCTTTGCAGATTTCTTCTTCAAACCTAGTCTGTCGGTTCCCGTACTTCCTCCTTTCACCTATCTGCTTGAGGTGAAATATGCAAAAGCCGGTGCTTCGGAAAAAGAAATACGTGCCCTTGCTGATGAGGCGCGCGAACAGTTACTTCGTTATAGTGAAGATGAGCTGGTGGCAGAAGCCAAGGCGAAAGGTGAACTGAAGTTAATTACTATTGTTTGGCGTAGCTGGGAGCTTGCCTTGTTGGAAGAAGTAACTCTTTCTTAAGAAATAAGTACCATAAATGTTACTACAAGGTTTGCGGTTCATCCATTTTACCTAATTCTTGAAATGCTGAGAAATAAGGAGATAGCAGGTAAAAGTATAGAGTAAAATAAGATGAAACCGATAGAATCGATAAATCAATAGTTTATGTTACTTGTAAACTTGTATCGGCAATTCTCCTTTCAATGCTCCTATGGCGTTAAAAGCTAACGACTCCATTTCATTCTCTCCCGGATAAACATAGATGGGAGCCAGGAAAGAGATTCTTTTTTTCAGCCTTGAAACCACATAGTCCGAATAAGCGATTCCTCCTGTCAGGAGGATAGCATCTACTTTCCCGCAAAGTACAGTAGCACTGGCGCCTATCGCTTTTGCAACATTATAAATCATGGCGTCCAGTATCAGTTCCGCCTTTTTATCTCCTTCTTCTATCGATTGGATGATGGCAGGCACATCGGTCGTACCTAAATGAGCAGTCAATCCGGCACGTCCGGAGATACGTTTCTTCAATTCGTCTTTGGTATGCTGACCGCTAAAACAAAGGTCGATCAGTTGACCGGCAGGAAGTGTGCCGGCGCGTTCCGGTGAGAAAGGGCCTTCACCATCCAACGCATTGTTGGCGTCGATGGCTCTTCCATGGTGATGGACTGCGACAGAAATGCCTCCTCCTAAATGGCAGATGATTAAATCCAACTCTTCGTATTGCGTCCCTTGCTCTTTGGCGAAACGCCGCGCGATTGCTTTTTGGTTCAAGGCGTGCCAGATGGTAATTTTCGGCATTAACGGAGAACCTGTAATGCGGGCTATATCTTCCAGTTCATCCACCACTCCCGGATCAGCGATGAAAGCCGGGCAATCGGGTAGGGTGGCGGCCAGTTCACTGGCAATCAGTCCTCCTAAGTTGCAGGCATGGGTACGCATGGCATGCACTGTATCACGTTTCATGGCATCGTTCACCTCATACACTCCGCCCGGTATCGGTTTCACCAAACCTCCGCGTCCAATGATTGCGTCAAAGGAAAAAGGGATCTTGTTATTCTCCAATTCTTGTAATACCAGATTTTTCCGGAATTCAAACTGATCTATTACCTCGGGAAAAGCGGACAGTTCTTCTACGGAATGTTTTATATTGCTGATAAACAACGGAGTTTCGTTTTCGTAAACCGCAATCTTTGTAGAAGTAGAGCCGGGGTTGATAACCAGTATTTTCATGAATGGTGAGTTTTAAATGGTGAATTTAGAATGATGAGTTGGTGACCTGACTGGCCTGTTTTCTGCACTCGCAATCTCTTGACACTTGTAAGCATGCCATCGCAATGCTATAATATTTGGACAAGCCGGAATCGCTACGTGACGGAAGTACTACAGGACAAATAGGACCTTGCAGTAATCCTGCCATCTCTGCTTTTGCAAACAGGGAGACAGATTTGTAGAATGCATTGCCCGATTCGATGTTCGGGAATATCAGTACGTCTGCCTGTCCGTTGATAGGAGATACAATCCCTTTTATATCACCACTTGCCTGTTCGCACGCAGTACGTACATCCAGCGGGCCGTCAATAATCACATTTCCGAATTCTCCTGCTTCGGCAAGCTCTACGATATTCACATAATCTAATGAATGAGGGAACTTGGCACTCACTTTTTCCGTACAGTGAATCAAGGCGACACGCGGCTGCTCGATGCCAAAGTGGCGGCAGGTACAGATAGCATACCAAATCATCTCTATGCGTTGTTGTAGCGTGGGACGCGGAATGACCGCAGCATCCGAAAAGAAAAGCAGTTTATGATAAGTAGGAATTTCCATCACTGCCAGATGCGTGAGGATTTTTCCTTTCGGCAACAACCCTTTTTCTTTGTCGAGTATGGCATGCAATAAGTTGTCTGTATTGATAATCCCTTTCATCAAAATATCGGCTCCCCCTTCGCGAACGATACGGACAGCCTCGCGTGCCGCTTCGTCCGGATTTTCGATATGGATAGTTTTTACATATTCGGGATATTGTTTGAGCGTGGGATATTTCTTCAGAATTGTAGAATCTCCAATCATAAGAAATTCTGCAATTCCCTCTTCCAGCGCACGAGAGATGGCATACTCTGTGTTAGGATCGTTGGCACAGACCACGGCAATTCGTTTTCTATGGTTTAGCTTTTTGAGATGGGCCGTTAGCTGGGCAAAATTTAGAATAGGTTCCATAACGTTAGATTTTTAGCAAATATCAGAAAAATGATTGAAAAAATAACGATTATAACCCGAAAAAAATGCATCCATTATGTAACATTTTGCTATATTTCATTTGTTTTGACTGTTGGATGTGCATGGAACCGTTTTTTCCTGTATTTTTGCAGATGAAAACAAATGCATCCGGGCAGTCTGGTATTTTATCAACGAAAGTCAATTAAATAAGAATATATATGGATATTCAATTTCCTCCCTTTTTGCAGAAAGGTGATAAAGTGGTTATTGTATCACCTTCGAGTAAGATAGACCAACAATTCCTGAAAGGAGCCAAGAAACGGATTGAATCATGGGGCTTGAAAGTGGCTATGGGAAAATATGCCGGAAGTTCATCCGGAAGATATGCCGGAACAATCAGGCAACGGCTGAAAGATTTGCAGGACGCGATGGACGACCCTAAGGTGAAAGCTATTCTGTGTAGTCGCGGAGGGTACGGGGCGGTACATTTGATTGATAAAATTGATTTTACGGCTTTTCATGAACATCCGAAATGGTTACTGGGTTTTAGCGATATAACGGCGTTGCACAATCTGTTTCAGAAGAATGGATATGTTTCCCTACATTCATTGATGGCCCGTCATCTTACGGTAGAACCGGAAGATGATCTTTGTACGAACTATCTGAAGGATATCTTATTTGGAAATATCCCTTCTTATACGTGCGAGAAGCACAAACTAAATAAGCAGGGGACTGCGCAAGGCGTTTTGCATGGTGGCAATATGGCGGTAGCATACGGTTTGCGGGGAACTCCATACGATATTCCGGCAGAAGGGACGATACTGTTTATTGAAGATGTCAGCGAACGTCCGCATGCCATCGAGCGTATGATGTATAATTTGAAATTGGGAGGCGTACTTGAAAAACTGTCCGGACTGATTATCGGCCAATTTACGGAATATGAAGAAGACTGTTCGTTGGGTAAGGAATTGTATGCAGCTTTGGCGGATTTAGTAAAAGAGTATGATTATCCGGTCTGCTTTAATTTTCCGGTAGGACACGTGACTTATAATCTTCCGCTTATAAACGGCGCAAAAGTAGAACTTGTGGTCGGAAAGAAAAATGTGGAACTGAAGTTTATATGTTAATAAACCATTCCATCTGAACGATGCTGTGAGGAAAATAACTAATTTTGAAGCCCTAATAGATAAAAGGACGATGAAAAAGAAAACTATGATAGTATTAATGAGTGCCTTTTTGTTATTATCAGCATTCTCTTGCGGAGGAGGTAATAAGGCAAATAGTACGAGTGAACAAAGCGAAGAGACAGCAGTGAATGTACCTCAATTTGATGCGGATAGTGCTTATTTGTATGTAAAGAATCAGGTAGATTTCGGGCCTCGTGTTCCTAATACAAAAGAACATGTTGCCTGTGGCAATTACCTTGCCGGTCAGTTGGAGGCTTTCGGTGCTCAAGTGACTAATCAATATGCAGATTTGATTGCTTATGACGGAACGTTGCTGAAAGCGAGAAACATTATCGGTTCTTATAAGCCGGAAAGCAAAAAACGAATCGCTCTGTTTGCGCACTGGGATACACGTCCATGGGCTGATAACGATCCTGACGAGAAGAATCATAATACTCCGATTTTGGGTGCCAATGATGGTGCCAGTGGTGTAGGTGCCTTATTGGAAATAGCTCGCCTGGTCAATCAGCAACAACCGGAGTTAGGTATCGATGTTATTTTGCTGGATGCAGAGGATTATGGTGCGCCGCAGTTCTATACGGGGCAGCATAAAGAGGAATTCTGGTGTCTCGGATCACAGTATTGGGCACGCAATCCTCATGTACAGGGATATAATGCACGTTTTGGCATCCTGCTCGATATGGTGGGCGGTGAAGGTAGCGTGTTTATGAAAGAGGGATATTCTGAAGAATTTGCTCCCGATATAAATAAGAAAGTCTGGAAAGCGGCGAAGAAGATTGGCAACGGGAAGACGTTCATGGATGGTAACGGAGGATTTGTTACCGACGACCATCTGTTTATTAATCGCTTGGCACGTATTAAAACAATCGATATTATTCCATATAATCAGGAGGGTGACTTTACTCCAACATGGCATACCGTCAATGACAATATGGAGCATATAGATAAGAATACGTTGAAAGCAGTAGGCCAGACGGTATTGGAAGTGATCTATAATGAGAAATAACAGGATTAAATAATTATTTATAATGTCAATTAATGAATTACAGGACGAAGTGATTGCAGAATTCAGTGACTTCGACGATTGGATGGACCGTTATCAACTACTTATTGACTTGGGAAATGAGCAGGAACCACTTGAAGAAAAATATAAGACGGAACAAAATCTGATTGAGGGATGCCAAAGTAGGGTGTGGCTTCAAGCGGATGATGTAGATGGTAAAATCGTTTTTAAAGCGGAAAGTGATGCTTTGATAGTCAAAGGAATTATTGCCTTATTGATTAAAGTCCTTTCAGGACATACTCCTGATGAAATCTTGAATACAGATCTTTATTTTATAGACAAGATTGGGCTGAAAGAGCATCTGTCGCCAACGCGTAGCAATGGTTTGCTGTCGATGGTGAAACAAATACGAATGTATGCATTGGCATTCAAAGCAAAAGAGGGGAAGTGAAAAACTTCCCTTTTTTTATGGTTGCTTTCTGGAAGTCAGATTGTTCATGGTCAGTATGGTGCAGATAAGTAGCAGGACTGAACCGAACAGAGCGACGAGATACGGGGTGCCGTTAATCAGGTCATCCATATTTTCGGCTTCGGGATATTTAATACTAAGATATACGGATAGCGAGTTATTGAGCACGTGCATGAGTATACACGGTATCAGGCTACCTGTTTTGTAATAAGTCCATGCCAGCAGGATACCGATTAGAAATGCCGGAAGGATCTGGGCCGGATTTATATGAAAGACGCCGAACAGAAGCGCGGAAATCAGAATGGCTTTAGTCGGATTGTATTGTTGAAGTAAAGCGCGGGTGATTGCTCCGCGAAACAAGATTTCTTCAAGCACAGGACCGATGATAGCTATTGCAAGAATACCGCCCCAACCGGATTGAAGAATGTCGAAAGATTGCTCCATGATGTTGGGTATCCAGTCTAGCAGTCCTATAAGTGCAGATACCAGAAAGCCAGCGGTGAGAATAGCCAGCCCGCTACAAATTAGGAATGGCACTGATACAGGCGACCATGTCGCTTTCTTTTTATTGATATAGCCGGCTTTCCATAGATAAATACCCATCATAATCTGACCGGCTAACTGGGCCGGAATCATAATCATTTGCGTCAGGGCAACCTTATCCAAATCTCCTGTGGTGACTAACAAATAGATCGTACAGGGAATCATAATCAGGATAGGGGCGACAATCTGCGCAATGAGAAGGTCTATTAATATCAGTTTGATAGCCGTTTTCATTGGTCTTTAGTTAGTTGTAAAGAAACTATAGATAAACATAGCTAACATCGAAATAGCTATTACCACCAAAGAGATGCTCATAAATGACTTTTGCATAAGAATCTATTTTTAAATTATTATTGTTCGGTTATTGTATTATTTATTTTGTTTCTCTGCTGTTACTGTTTGCCTTGCTGGCAAGAAGAATAGCTTCCGTCTCTTCTGCATCTTTATGGAGTTGCACTATTAACTCGTCGATACTGGAGAATTTCAGTTCGGGACGCGTCCGTTTTACAAAAGTAAGCCGGATGAATTTATCGTATATGTCCGAATGGAAGTGAAGGATATTCACCTCAATGGTCCGGTTGGGCCCATTATCAATCGTCGGGCGGACACCTATGTTCAGCATCCCCATATATGTCTTTTTATCGAATGTCACCCATACGGCATATACACCGTCCGCGGGGATCAGTTTATCAGGATCATCCACGCTTAAATTGGCCGTTGGAAAACCTATTTTGCGGCCTACCTGATAGCCGCCTACTACTATTCCATCCAGGAAATATTCATATTTCAGGCAATCGGCAGCCAAGTCTACTTCTCCTTGATGAAGAAGTTTGCGGATCAGGGAAGAACTTACCGGAACATTGGGTACGTTCTCTATTTCTATATTGCTGGTATATGCTTTGGCGCGGATCACTTCTATGCCAATTTCTTTCCCATAGCGTACATAATCCTCGAAACCTTCGCTGCGGTTGTGCCCAAAACGATGGTCATAGCCGATAACCAGGTATTTTACCTGGTAACGTTCTTTTAACAGCTGCGTCATGAACTCTCGGGCAGTAAGCCGGGAAATTTCTGGAGTGAAATCAAGCATCAGACAGTAATCTACCCCGATGTTTGCCAGCAGCCTTATTTTTTCTTCCGGGGTAGTCAGAAGTTCCGGACGATAATTCGTGTTCATCACTTTGCGGGGATGAACGGGGAAAGTAACCAATGCAGAGCGTAGACCTTTGGCGGCGGCTATCTCTTTCACTTGCTGAATCAGATAGCGATGTCCTGCATGTACTCCATCAAAAAAACCGATGGTAGCTACACTGGGTTCCGGGTTAATAGCCGATGTGTCACGTATAATCTGCATATCTCTAAAATTATTTGCTGTTGAAAAGATGGCTCCAGTCTTCGCCTTCTTTTGCTGTGTAAGTGGAAATTCCTAAATTCTGGGCTGCCTTACAGTTCATCTCGGAATCATCGATGAAGAGTGTTTCTTGCGGCTCGATACCGGCATCCTCTATGATTGCCTTGAAGATTTCCGGTTCGGGCTTGGCCATTTTCATTTCAAAAGAGAGATATGTTTTCTCAAAATAGTCTTCCACCTTAAATGTGCGGTAGGGAAACAGATGAATACATGTCCAGTCCCAGTGGATTTGGTTAGTATTGCTCAATAAATAAACGACATATTTCTCACGTAATTTTAATAATAAATCGAGTTTGTGTGTCGGTATGTCTACTAAAAAACTATTCCAGGCTGCATCTATTTGTGTGTCGCTCACTGCTTTGCCTATCATTTTACGAACTCCGTCACGGAATTCGGCGGGGGTAATCAATCCTTTTTCCTGTTGCATCAGGAGTCCGTTCGGATTATGGATATCCAGTAGGTCCTCCACGTTCCGGAGCCCTAATTTCTGAAAGTTCTCAATGCAACGTTGGCGGTCGAGATTGATAAGTACACCACCCAAATCAATAAGAAGGTTTTTTATTCCTTTACTTTTCATTTCTGTTTTTTTTGTGAATAATACGTTGAACAAGGCGAATAAGTTCTCCAACCCATAACACCGTGGACGAAACGCCTATAATAAGAAGCCAGGTTTGCCAGTTGAGCGGCTCCGTACGGAATACAGCTCCACCGAACTGTACGATCAGGAATTGTCCGGCAAGAATAGCCAATACAATAAGTTCCATACCATACGATTTGGAAAGTCCCTTGAATGCCGAATCGGTAGTGCCGAATACACGGGCATTGAACAGATTCCAGAATTGCAGCATGACAAAGAAGGTGAAGAAAATGGTCAGGTTGTGTATATCCATACCTTCCGTGCTGTGGTCGAAATAATAAATCATTCCGAGCAGTACGATGAGGAAGATGGAGCCTACACCTAATATATTAGACCGCATTGCCTTACTGATAATAAAATCAGTGCTTCGACGGGGTTTCTCAAGCATCACGGTTTCGCTGGGCGGAATGGAAGCAAGTGCCAAAGCGGCAAAAGTGTCCATAATCAGGTTCACCCATAACATTTGTGTGACAGTTAGCGGAAGTTCCGTACCGATCACAGAACCTAACAAGACAATGAGCAGTGCTACGAAGTTGATCGTCAGCTGGAAAACAATGAAACGCTGGATATTCTTATACAGGGAGCGTCCCCACATAACGGCAGTTCCGATACTGTTGAAGGAGTCGTCGAGCAGGGTAATATCGCTGGCCTCTTTGGCTACAGAAGTACCTGTACCCATTGACAAACCTACTTGGGCATGATTCAAAGCCGGGGCATCGTTGGTCCCGTCTCCGGTTACGGCTACGACTGCTCCTTTTTGTTGAAGCAGCTGCACCAGGCGTTGCTTGTCAGTCGGGCGGGCGCGGGACATGATTTTTAAGTCCATCACTCTATCCAATGCTTCTTCATCGCTCAATTCAGCAAATGCAACACCGGTGATTCGATTTCGTTCGGTATCTGTTTCGGGGTTCCAAAGACCTATCTGGCGTGCGATTTCCGTTGCCGTTCCCGGAGTATCACCGGTTACGATCTTGATGCCGATACCTGCGGACTGGCATTTAGCAACCGCAGCAGGTACGTCCGGACGAATCGGGTCGGAGATGGCAACTACTCCCAAGAAATTCAGGTCGTTGGCTGAAACCAGCTCCGTACAATCGTTTGGCTCATTTTCTCCGACAATCTTGAATGCAAATCCAAGTGTACGCATAGCCATATTCTGATAGCTCAAAAGTTGTGCTTCTACTGTGGAGCGATATTCTACGGCGTCCACTCGTCGTCCGTCCAAGACTACTTCTTTACACTTGCCCAAAACAATTTCCGGGGCTCCTTTTATATAAAGTATTTTTTTTCCGATTAATGGAGATTCAACAAGAGTTGCCATGAATTTCCGTTCGGTAGAGAAGGTGAGTTGGTCGAGGATATGTGCTTTCTCGCGAAGTTCCAGATAATTTCTTCCCTGCTTGTTCAGCCAGAGCAATAAAGCTACTTCGGTGGGATTTCCTACTCCTTTCGGTTTCTCATCGGTCGTTGACTCTTCGAGGAAAGCAGTTGAGTTAGCGCTTATTCCTTCTGCAATGAGTGTGCTGATATCATCATCGGACAACGCACTGCCATTTTTGATGCCGTAAAAATTGGGTTCGTGCACTTGCATCAGGTTTTGAGTCAGTGTACCGGTTTTATCCGTACAAATCACAGTGATGGCTCCCATTGTTTCGCAGGCGTGCATTTTCCGCACCAGGTTGTTGGTAGAAAGCATGCGGCGCATATTCAATGCCAGACTAAGAGTGACGCTCATTGGCAATCCTTCGGGCACAGCTACCACAATCAGCGTAACTGCCATCATAAAATATTTCAGTGTCCGTTCGAAAACAGGAAGCCACTCATGCCATCCGTTCAGTGAACCGAAATCAAAGAATAACAATACGTCTTTGACAAAGAAAATAAGGAAAGCGAGACCGGCAACGGTAAAACCAATCTTTCCGATGAGGTTTGCGAGTTTGGTCAACTGTATGTTCAGCGGAGTAGGTTCGAGATTGTCTTCCGTGCTCTGTCGGGCTACTTTCCCGATTTCAGTAGCATCTCCCACGTGCAGCACGCGCATGGTGCCATGACCGTCCACCACTGTCGTTCCACGCATCACCAGATTGGAAGCATAAGTTGCCTCTTCATCAAAGTCAGCTTCTACAGTTGTTTTATTAATAACGGGTTCGCCTGTCAGATTAGATTCGTTTACTTGCAAAGAGATAGCTTCCAGTAATTCTCCATCGGCAGGAATTTCTTCACCGGTTTCCAGAATTACAATATCACCTACCACTATGTCTTTGCGGGGAATTTCCTGTACACGTCCGTTTCGGATCACTTTTACCAATGTTTCTTCATTGACTGCATTCAGCAGATCAAACTTTTTGCTGGCATCATACTCGAAAAAGAAACCGATTCCGGTGGCCAGTAAGATAGCTGCTATAATTCCGATTGTTTCAGCGTATTCGTTCTCGATGATGGAAATGATTAGCGAGAATACGGCTGCTACTAACAGTACGCGTACAACCGGGTCTTCAAATTTTTCCAGATAAAGTTTCCAGAGGGAAGGACGCTTGGGAGGTGTTAACAGGTTAATACCATTTTTCTCCCTGCTTTGTAGGACTTCGTCATCCGTAAGTCCTAAATGATAATAGTCATTTTTATTTGTACTCATGCAGATACATGCGTTTAGTTTGAACCGCAAAAATACAACATAAAATTGTGATAAAATGTTTAATTAAAACTTTTTATGAAGTCGAATTTGTTACCGTGGTTTACCACATGTGCGATAAGGAATTGTAAACCAGAATGTAGAGCCTTCACCTTCTACGGAATCCGCACCAATCTGACCGCCTAGTTTCGTGACAATGGTTTGAGAAATAGAGAGTCCCAGTCCGGCTCCTTTCTTATCTTTGTTCAGTTTTACAAAGCGCTCGAATACATCCGGTAGTTTTTCTGCCGGAATTCCGGCTCCGGTATCTTTTACATAAAAGTAAAGTTCGGTATCTCTTGCCTCATATCCGATGCGGATACTACCTTCATGGGTGAATTTAATGGCATTACCGGCAAAGTTGGAAAGCACCTGTGCCACCCGGTTGCGATCCGTTTGAATTATGCACGAAGAACGAGACGGTTCTGCTATAATTTGTATCTTTTCTCCAGCGTCATTGACTCTCATCTGGAAAAGTTGTTGTAAATCTGAAAGCAACAGATTGACGTCGACCGTTGTCTGTACAAATTCCAAGGTTCCGGCTTCGATTTTGGACATATCCAGAATGTCGTTGACCAACTGCATCAGGAGATCAGCATTCATTTTTATGATTTCCTGGTATTGAGCCTTTTCCTCTTCGGTATTTGCACTGCCCAATATCTCTGCAAATCCGGTAATAGCGTTGAGAGGAGTACGGATCTCATGGCTCATATTGGCTAAAAAGGCAGATTTTGAAATATCGGCTTTTTCAGCTTTTTCTTTGGCTAGTCTCAATTCATTTTCGGCCTGTTTCCGTCGGGTGACGTCATGTACGGTGATAACCATATTCTCTTCTTCATTGAGGAGGAAATAGGAACCGGATATTACTGCATCACATTCCACAGTCGTATTATCAGATGTGACTACGGATAAAGTTGCTTCGAGATCCGTGAAGTTCCGTCTCTGTTCGAAGGCCTGGCGTATGGCAGTACGTATCGGACAGGAACCGCAGAAACTATGTGTGCCGCAGCCTCCTTCGGCAGCCAATGCGTTACGGCATTGCAGCAGGTCGCCCACTCTTTTTTCTTCTGTTCCTTTTCTGGTTCCGGTTTTTTGGTAATAGTTGGTCTTCAGTACTTTAAAATCGTTGTTTATGAGGAGAATAAAGGCATGTACATTCTTTAAAACGGCACCGGCGATATGGCTGGTACGTTCCAACTTTCTGGATTCACGGAACAATCGTTGTTGCATCCGCAAGCATTTCCTGCGTTCCCATAAAAAACTGATTAGTAGGACTGCGCATAAAACTATTAAAGTTGACAATAGTGCTATAAGCATAGTTTAATATTGTTGTTTTAGCTTGATAATATGACTACAAAGATAGCTTTTTTCTTTAGTTTGGAAAATAGTGTTGAACAAATATCTAGCTATTTGTGTTATATTATTCAGAAAACCATTTAAAAATACGAACGTTATGAAAAAGTACATTTGCACGGTCTGTGAATATATTTACGACCCCGAACAAGGAGATCCGGAAAGCGGAATTGAACCAGGAACAGCATTTGAAGACATTCCAGATGATTGGACTTGTCCATTATGCGGAGTCGGCAAAGAAGATTTTGAACCGTACGAAGGATAAAACCAAGAGAGAGAGAATTATTAAGAGGAAAATGGCCGGGTGTATAGATATATGCCCGGTCTTTTTTTATTTTTGGGAGGATGATTTAATTTAAAAAGGAGAATCAATTATACTATGATAGACTGATTCTCCTTTTTTTATGATTCAATTAAGCGCTCTCAAGAAGCTTTTTTCTCTTTCACATCGCTGCTGGCTTCCACTACATTCACTATATAGTCGCCTAGCTTTTCACATTCGGCAATAATATCCATGTAATAAACCCCCATCTGATAATCATATTCTTTGTTGTTTACGTCCAGAATGTTCTGATTCTTCAGTTGGTTACGGTAGTTATTAATTTCATTTTCGATGTTAAAGGACTTGTTGATATCGATGCTCTGATGTTCCGGCTTTTCTACTACCACAATCATTTGAGCAAGTGCATCGTTAGTCAGCTTCATCATGAAATGAATATGCTCATATTGTTTCTCGGTAAAGTCCTGGTTGGTTTGGCGTTTCCGGTTGATGGTACGTGCCAGGTTATAACAACTGTCGCCGATACTTTCAATTTCCGTCACTTCACGCAGCATGGCACGTATCTGTAATTTACTTTCAGAGCTTAACCGACCTTCAGATACTTGATTCAGGTAGTTGGCTATTTCAAGTTCCATGTTGTCGCTGATATTCTCATACTTCTCGATCCGGCTGAACAGCTTGTTGAAATCGTCATCCTTTTCTGTGTGTAGCAAATCCTGCACCATGCCGAACATCCGGTGTGTACGTTCTGCAAAAAGATGGATTTCTTTGCGTGCCTGAAGGATAGAAAGTTCAGCGGTAGAAAGCATACCACCGGTGATAAACCGCAAACGGGGCTCTTCATCTTCTTCTTTGGGGTGGATAAGAGCACATACGGTACGTTCAATCAGTTTAACCGCCCATATCAGAATACATACATTACAGATATTGAAGATTGAGTGGAAAGCAGATAACTTGTAGGAGATGGCAACTTCCGGATTGTTACTTTGGAAAAAGGTATCTACTACCCAGTTTACCAGTTCCATGAAAGGATGGAAGACAATCAAGACCCAGATAACACCGAACACGTTAAAAACAAAATGGGCCAATGCTGCCCGCTTAGCCTGTGTATTGGCTGTAAGTGCGGCAAGATTGGCCGTGATAGTGGTTCCGATGTTTTCTCCCAAAACAAGTGCTGCTCCCAGTTCCAGACTGATCCATCCGTTGGCGCACATAATCAATGTAATTGCCATGGTGGCGGCGGAGGCCTGTACAATCATCGTCAATATAGTACCGATGAGTAAGAACAGAATGATGGAGAAGAATCCCATGTCCGTGTAGTTCTGTACGAAGGCAAGCATTTCCGGGTTGGCATTCAGGTCGGGCGCGTTTGCTTTCAGATAAGAAAGCCCCATGAAAAGGAAAGAAAAACCGAAAATGAATTCACCGATGGACTTGCGGTTGCTTTTGCCGGAGAAGATGAGCGGAAGGGCGATGGCTAAGAGCGGGAGAGCGAAGGCTGCCATATCAACCTTAAATCCGAAAATTGAAATGATCCAGGCAGTCACGGTAGTACCGATATTAGCACCCATAATGACGCTGATGGATTCGGCAAGTGTGAGCAATCCGGCGTTTACGAAACTTACGACCATCACTGTCGTTGCTGAAGAAGACTGGATAAGAGCTGTTATCAACACTCCTGTTAAAACTCCCGTTACCCGATTGGTAGTCATTGCCGTTAGAATACTTCGCAATCTGTCACCCGCGACCTTTTGTAAGCCCTCGCTCATAATCTTCATTCCGTAAAGGAAGAGTCCTAATGAGCCTATGAGCTTTAAAAAATCATAAAAAGAATATTCCATCTATAATATTTTTAATGGTTATTTGTTCTCTATCTGATTATAAGTATATTAGTCCCAAATTATTCACCTTTTAACGAACTCGATGAAACAGATGTTACAAATATGTTGCAAAAATAACAATATTTCCAAAGAATTCCCTATCGGAAGCTCACTTTTGGATATTTATTACGGTTTTAATCTTAATTTTCCTTATCAAGTAGTAAGTGCCAAGGTCAATAATCGCTCCGAAGGACTTAACTTCAGAGTTTATAATAATAAGGATGTAGAGTTTTTGGATGTGAGAGATCAGTCCGGTATGCGTACGTATGTCCGTTCGCTTTGTTTTGTCTTGTTTAAGGCTGTCACGGAACTGTTTCCCGACGGAAAATTGTTTGTAGAACATCCTGTTTCAAAAGGCTATTTCTGCAATTTGCGGATTGGCCGTCCCATCGAACTGGAAGATGTGACACGCATCAAGCAACGGATGCAGGAGATTATCGCGGAGAATATTTCCTATCATCGCATCGAATGTCATACGGCTGAAGCTGTGCGTGTTTTCAGCGAACGGGGAATGAATGATAAAGTGAGATTACTGGAAACTTCCGGTTCGCTCTATACCTATTATTATACATTGGGTGATACCATTGATTATTATTATGGGAATCTGCTACCCAGTACCGGATATCTTAAATTATTCGATATCGTGAAATATTACGATGGATTGCTCCTTCGGATTCCGAGCCGGGAAAACCCGAATGTGCTTGAAGATGTGGTGAAGCAGGAAAAAATGCTGGATGTCTTTAAAGAATATCTGAACTGGAGTTATATCATGGGGCTTAACAATGCCGGAGATTTTAACCTGGCCTGTGAAGAGGGGCATGCAACCGATCTGATAAATGTTGCAGAAGCACTGCAGGAGAAGAAAATAGCCCAGATAGCCGATACCATATTCCATCGTGGTGAAAACGGTAACCGGGTAAAACTGGTATTGATTGCCGGACCATCCTCTTCGGGAAAGACAACTTTCAGCAAACGGCTTTCTATACAGCTAATGACCAATGGACTGAAACCATTCCCGATCTCTTTAGATAATTACTTTGTGGATCGTGAAGAGACTCCTCTGGATGAAAACGGAAATTATGATTATGAATCACTGTATGCACTTGATTTGGAACTGTTCAACCAACAGTTGCAGGCACTCCTGCGCGGTGAAGAGGTCGAACTGCCTCGTTTTAATTTCTCCCTTGGCAAGAAGGAGTATAAAGGTGATAAACTGAAAATAGAAGATAATACGATTCTGATTCTGGAAGGTATTCATGCCCTGAACCCGGAACTGACGCCGCATATACCGGCTGAACGGAAATTCAAGATTTATGTTTCGGCATTGACCACCATCTCTTTGGATGACCATAACTGGATTCCGACAACTGACAACCGTCTGTTGCGTCGTATTATCCGTGACTTCAATTATCGGGGATATTCGGCACGTGAAACGATATCACGCTGGCCGAGTGTACGTGCCGGTGAAGATAAATGGATTTTTCCCTATCAGGAGAATGCCGACGTAATGTTTAATTCAGCGTTGCTTTTTGAGTTTGCAGTACTCCGTTTGCATGCCGAACCTATTCTGATGGGTGTACCGCGCAACTGTCCTGAATATTGCGAAGCATACCGGTTACTTAAGTTTATCAAATATTTTGTTCCTGTACAGGATAAGGAGATTCCGCCTACGTCTTTACTGCGCGAATTTTTGGGAGGTAGTAGCTTTAAATATTAAGTAGAAAAATTAGGATATATTCGTTATTTGTACTTTCTTTGCAGAAAATATGAATTACCTTTTGTTGTAGTAAGGCAAGAGAACACAAAATAAACAATATTTGAATAGGATTCTTTAGGGGAGAATACTGTATAATGACTGTTATACTAAACTATAATATTGAACCTTTGGTTACTTTTGCTGTTATAAAAGGACTACATGCAACAAAAAAAATGTGAATATGATTTTTTATAATAGTCTTTTAGCAAAGTGGTTCTTGGGAAAAGGAAAGAAACACTATTTTATGTTAGGCTGGTTTTTCTTTACCCGGTATAAATATCTGGAAGTTTGGGAAGATATGGAGTTACGGATACATGCAAAGCAATATTGGGAATGCTTTTCTCTGACTCTGATACCAGCGTTGATTTTGTCATTACTGTTTTCATGGTGGTGTATGATACTACCATTCATAACTTATGACCTCCTTTATTGGTTTGAAAAGATCATCTACCACCATTCAATATTTAATTGGGAGGCGATAAAGCATAGCGGCGATACGCTTTATCTCCGAAAGAGAAAAGCGTATGCCTGGAAGAAAGGTTACGGGAAAAAAGAGTTGCCCGTATCCAGATGGAATGATTGATTCTTTATTTCAAATGCTTCTTTATCCAAAGCAGATGTCCATATTCTGTATCGTTGGAGGTCCAATGCTCATTAATAGGAGTAATCAGGGCTTCTTTCGGACAGTTTAGTACATTGTATACTATATAGCTGGTAGTCGGAGGACATACATCGTCATTGAATCCCCATGTTATATAGGTGTCTGCTTTTATCAATTTAGCAAAGTTCACTACATCATAATAGGCCATTGTCTTTATTTTTTCGGGGGTATCCATATCCACCGAATTTCTAAAGAAATGAGGATAGCCACCGGCACGTCCGGCTTTATAGCCTGCCATATCGCTTAATGCAGGATGATTGGCGACACAAACTGTCACCCGTTCATCCAGTCCGGCAGCGATTAATGCCAGGGCGCCTCCCTGACTACCTCCTTGTGCGATTACATTTTTGCCATCCCATTCCGGCAGGGAAGTCAGAAAGTCGATACCGCGTACACAGGCCAGATATACCCGTTTCATATAATAATTATCACGACTGTCGAGCCCGTTGGTCAGATAGCCGTTTTCTCTGCCATTGAAAGCGTTGCTGATTTCTTTAAATTCTTCATCAGTCATTTCCGGATTCAGGCCGTGTATCTCGAATTCAAAACGGATGCATCCTTGCTCCGCATAATATTTATGGCGTAGAGGTTCTTTGATGGTTTTGATGCCTGCTCCCGGAGGGCACAAGACAACCGGAAACTTTCCTTCTTTTTTCGGATAGAATAAATATCCGTAGACGCATTGCCCACGTTTGTTCAGTTGCAATTTTACGAGATAACAGTCTATTTTATCAGTGGAATATTTTTCGACATGTTCTTTGGTATACGTTAGGGGAAATTCCTTTTGTTCCGCTTTTGCCTTTTCCCAAAATTCCTTGAAATCGGAAGGCATGGTGGTATACGGACGAAGTTTTTCCGGTGAAAATCCTACTTTGATATGATGTGAATAGGTCTTTCCATCTACGGTTGCTTTCAGGCGACAGTCGCGGAATCCCGGCTCTTTCATTGTGCCCACAGGAATCACTCCCCTGCCATTCTTTAAAGTTACACTTCCTTTGGTATCGGCAACAGGCATCATATCACCACCTATTTCATAAGTGACGGTTACGTTATCTCTGGGGATACCGTATTTATAGAATTGTACCTCCACAGTTGCTTTTTCTCCTGTTTTATAAAGCCAGTCGGCATGATTGGGTACGGTGACCCAAAGCACATCGCTTTTATAAGGATAGTTTTCAGCTACGGCGGATAGCAAGGTAAGTGACAATAGCCATACAGATAAAAGTAGTCTCTTCATGGTGTTATTCTTTGTTTTATCTTAAAGCTTCCACCTCTTCCGGTGTCAAAGGAATCTTCTTACCTAATCGGCGGGCGCCGGTTTCTGTAATCAGATAATCTTCCTCATTGCGGATACCACCGAAGTCCTTATAAGTTTCCACTACATCATAATTGATGAAATCGGTAAATTTCTTTTCTCCTTTCCACATGTCGATCAGTTCCGGAATAAAATAAATACCCGGTTCTACCGTGTGTACAAATCCCGGTTCCAACGGAATGGCGAGACGTTGCGATTTGCGACCGAACTGTGTGCTCTTCGGCTGGCCGTTATATCCTACCCATATCTCTCCCAGATTCTCCATATCGTGTACATCCAATCCCATCATGTGACCTAATCCGTGAGGATAGAATAACGCATGAGCACCTTCGCGGACCGCATCTTCCGTATTTCCTTTCATCAATCCGAGTGCCTTCATACCGTCTACCATGACACGGGCAGACAGTTCGTATACCTCCATATAAGGAATACCCGGACGGAGGGCTTTTACAGATTCCAGATGCATCGCATTCTGAATCTCGTATACTTCGCGCTGGCGGGCTGTAAACTTTTTGTCGGCAGGAATGGTAGACGACATATCGCCTGCATAGCCTGATTCTACTTCTGCGCCTGCATCAATTAGGAATAAATCACCCGGTTTTACTTTATTTCCATGATAGTGGTTGTGTAAAGTCTGTCCGTTGATAGTGGCAATGGTGGCAAAAGAAAGCTGGCAGTTGTTAGATTCGGCCACCCGGTTCATTTCCGCTACCACTTCGTATTCATACATGCCCGGACGGAGCACTTTCATGGCGGTGATGTGCATATCGGCAGTTACATCGCAAGCCTTCTCTATTTCTACAATTTCTTCGGCAGATTTGTAATTACGTTGGGCTATAACGGCACGGATGAATGGAACAGAACCTTCCTGACGTGTAGGGGGAATACCCAACCAATCCATCAGTTTCAATTTATGCTCGGGACGGTAAGGCGGCAAATAATGAACCGCTTTCCCTTTCTGGACGCACTTGTGGAGATAGCTTGTAATTTCTGCGGACGGCATCAGATTTTTTACGCCCACACGTTCGCATTTTTCGTGTAGTGTAGGTTGCGATCCCATCCATACGATTGCGTCGATAGACAGTTCATCTCCGAAAATGATTTCTTTGTCTTCATCAATATCAATAATAGCCGAAAGGCCGGCGCATGAAAGTCCGAAATAATAAAGGAAAGTAGAATCCTGACGATAACGGAAGGTGTTATCCTCGTAGTTTAGTCCGCACTCGTCATTTCCGAGAAATAACAATACCCCGGAGCCTAAATTCTTTTTTAGCAGGGCTCTTCGCTGCATATACGTTTCTTTGGCAAACATATTGTCCTAATTTTTAAGTTCGTGCAACAAAGATAACGAATTTTGTGTTATAGGATTAAAAATTATCTCCCTAATCTGTGTAATCTCTCGTTAAAAAGTTACTTTTGTAGCGAGAAATAGTAGAAAGCAAAAACGAATATGGCACAAGGTTCCCGTCAAATACAATCTCAGGCGCAACAGCAGGTACAAACGCTCTCGCCCCAGCAGATTCTGGTCGTGAAACTGTTGGAGCTTCCCGCAGTAGAGCTGGAAGACCGTATCCATGCTGAACTGCTTGAAAATCCGGCACTTGAAGAAGGTAAAGAAGAAAACACTGCGGATGAGTATGCTGATTCCGACACTACGGAAGATGGCATGGATAGTGATGCCAACGATTATGATTCTTTGAGTGATTATCTGACTGAAGACGATATTCCCGATTATAAATTACAAGAAAACAACCGTTCGAAAGATGAACAGGCGGAGGATATTCCGTTCTCCGATTCCACCTCTTTTTATGAAATCCTGAAAGAACAGCTGCGTGAACGCAACCTGACTGAACATCAGTGTGACCTGGTGGAGTATCTGATCGGTTCATTGGACGATGACGGACTGCTCCGTAAGTCATTGGAGAGCATCTGTGATGAACTGGCGATTTATGCCGGCATCGAATCGACAGAAGAAGAACTGGAAGAAGCACTCTGTATCTTGCAGGACTTTGATCCCGCTGGTATCGGTGCCCGTAGCCTTCAGGAATGTCTGTTGATACAGATTTGCCGGAAGAAGGATGAAGAGAAGAAGCCCAACCCGATACTGGAGCTGGAAGAACGTATCATCAGAGAGTGTTATGAAGAATTCACCCGTAAACACTGGGAGAAGATAATAAAGAAACTGGACATTGATGAAGAGACTTTCCAGGAAGCTCTTAATGAGATAACCAAGCTGAATCCCCGTCCGGGTGCTTCTTTGGGAGAAGCGATCGGCAGGAATCTCCAACAGATAGTTCCCGACTTTATCGTGGAAACGTATGATGACGGAACCATCAATATAAGCCTCAATAACCGTAATGTCCCCGAACTCCGTATGAGTCGCGACTTCACGGAAATGGTGGAAGAGCATACCAAAAACAGGGCTAATCAATCAAAAGAATCCAAAGAAGCGATGATGTTCCTGAAGCAGAAAATGGATGCGGCACAAGGATTTATCGATGCTGTGCGGCAGCGTCAGAATACCCTGATGACTACCATGCAGGCTATCATTGACTTACAACGTCCTTTCTTCTTGGAAGGAGACGAATCTCTGTTGAAACCGATGATTTTAAAAGATGTGGCCGAACGTACCGGACTGGACATTTCAACGATCTCCCGCGTGAGCAACAGTAAATATGTGCAGACAAATTACGGCATCTATCCGCTCAAATTCTTTTTCAGTGATGGGTATACCACGGAGGACGGTGAAGAAATGTCTGTCCGTGAGATACGCAAGATTCTGAAAGAGTGTATTGATGGGGAGGACAAGAAGAAACCGCTGACAGATGATGAATTGGCGGACATCTTGAAAGAGAAAGGTTATCCCATTGCTCGTAGAACGGTAGCCAAATACCGTCAGCAGTTGAATATTCCGGTTGCGCGACTTCGAAAATGAGAACGAATATAAAGTATTAAGTATTAGTGCTGATGGACAGAGAGAGAGAACATATCATAGCGGATAAGACAATGTTGCAGGTGGCGAGAGCTACTTCGATGGTCTTTACTCCATTTTCTATTCCGTTTTTATCGTTTCTGGTGTTATTCCTGTTTTCTTATCTTCGTATCATGCCGATACAATATAAGTTGATCGTGTTGGGAATTGTTTACTGCTTTACCATACTGACACCTACCATTACCATTTTCCTGTTTCGTAAAATCAATGGCTTTGCCCGTCAGGAGTTGAGTGAGCGCAAGAAACGTTATGTACCGATTCTGCTGACTATCATCTCGTATGTGTTCTGCCTGTTGATGATGCGCCGGCTGAATATACCTTGGTATATGACAGGTATCATCCTCGTTTCTTTGGTAGTATCTGTTATCTGCATTGCAGTGAATTTGAAATGGAAATTGAGTGAACACATGGCAGGAATAGGCGGAGTGATCGGCGGACTGGTTTCTTTCAGTGCTTTGTTCGGTTACAATCCGGTCGGATGGTTATGCCTGTTTATATTGATTGCCGGTATATTAGGTTCTGCACGAATTGTATTGGGACATCACACGTTGGGTGAGGTGCTTTCCGGTTTTGCGGTTGGTTTGATATGTGCCCTTTTGGTACTTCATCCGGTGAGCAACATCTTATTTCGAGTATTTTTATTTTAAAACAGTATAAATCCTAAAAACTAATTATTATGAACTTTCCACAGAATTTGAAGTACACGAACGAACACGAATGGATTCGCGTTGAAGGAGACATTGCATACGTAGGTATCACTGATTATGCTCAAGAACAATTGGGTGATATCGTGTTCGTAGACATACCGACTGTTGGTGAAACGTTGGAAGCCGGTGAGACATTCGGAACCATCGAAGTAGTGAAAACAATTTCCGATCTTTTCCTGCCTGTAGCAGGTGAAGTGATGGAACAAAATGAAGCATTGGAAGAAAATCCGGAACTGGTTAATAAAGATCCGTATGGCGAAGGTTGGTTGATTAAAGTGAAACCGACAGACCTGAAAGCCGTTGAGGACCTGCTGGATGCCGAAGCATACAAAGCTGTGGTAAACGGATAATTCTTACCTCACTTTAAATTGTAAATAGTAAATCGTAAAATAGTAAATCAAAATGACTCCAATTGTAAGTATTATCATGGGTAGCACGTCCGACCTTCCTGTTATGGAGAAGGCTGCGCAACTGCTGAATGATATGCATGTACCGTTCGAAATGAACGCGCTTTCTGCTCACCGCACGCCTGAAGCTGTGGAAGAGTTTGCAAAGAATGCCCGCAACCGTGGCATTAAAGTTATTATCGCCGCTGCCGGAATGGCTGCCGCCCTTCCCGGTGTAATTGCAGCCAACACTACACTGCCGGTGATCGGGGTACCCGTAAAAGGCTCCGTGCTCGATGGTGTAGACGCGCTTTATTCTATCATCCAGATGCCTCCGGGCATTCCTGTGGCAACGGTTGCTATAAACGGAGCGATGAATGCCGCTATCCTTGCCATTCAGATGTTGGCATTGAGTGACGAGAAATTGGCAGAAGCTTTTGCTGCTTACAAAGAAGGACTGAAAAAGAAAATCGTAAAAGCAAACGAAGAACTGAAAGAAGTTAAGTTTGAATATAAAACAAACTAATGTGATTTACGATTTGACAATTTACGATTGGCGATTGAAATATCTTCGTAAATCGTATGTTGTCTTTGCACGTTGTCTTTGCATATTGCGCAGAAAGTGTTTTCAGTCATCAAATCATATATCGTAAATCATAAATCATAAATCAAAATGGTTGATCTATTCAATTATTTTCGAAGAGAAACCACAGAAGTAAATATTGGGGCTGTGCCGTTGGGCGGCCCCAATTCTATTCGTGTCCAGTCGATGACAAACACGTCTACGCAGGACACACAGGCTTGTGTGGAACAGGCGAAACGTATTGTTGATGCAGGTGGCGAGTATGTCCGCCTCACAACGCAGGGTATCAAGGAAGCGGAGAATCTGATGAATATCAATATCGGACTACGCAGTCAGGGATATATGGTTCCATTGGTTGCCGATGTGCATTTCAATCCGAAAGTGGCGGATGTAGCTGCTCAATATGCGGAAAAGGTGCGCATCAATCCGGGAAACTATGTAGATGCTGCGCGTACTTTTAAGAAACTGGAATATACAGACGAGGAGTATGCGCAGGAAATACAGAAAATCCATGACCGGTTTGTCCCGTTCCTGAATATCTGTAAGGAGAATCACACTGCGATCCGGATCGGTGTGAATCATGGCTCTTTGTCCGATCGCATCATGTCACGCTATGGTGATACTCCCGAAGGAATGGTGGAATCCTGTATGGAATTCCTTCGTATCTGTGTAGCGGAGAACTTCACAGATGTGGTGATTTCTATCAAAGCCTCCAATACCGTGGTAATGGTGAAAACCGTTCGTCTGTTGGTGGACGTCATGGAAAAAGAGGGGATGGCTTTCCCATTACACCTCGGAGTGACAGAAGCCGGAGACGGAGAGGACGGGCGTATCAAGTCGGCTCTCGGCATCGGAGCATTGTTGAGCGACGGGTTGGGCGATACCATCCGCGTATCTTTGAGTGAAGCACCCGAAGCTGAAATTCCGGTGGCCCGTAAATTGGTGGATTATGTTCTATTGAGGCAGGAGCATCCTTATATTCCGGGATTGGAGGCGCCTGAATTTAACTATCTGTCTCCTGAACGCCGGAAGACAAAAGCGGTCCGTAATATCGGAGGCGAACATGTGCCCGTAGTCATTGCCGACCGCATGGACGGAAAGACAGAAGTAAATCCGCAATTCACTCCGGACTATATTTATGCCGGAAGAGCCTTGCCCGAACAACGGGAAGAAGGCGTGGAATATATTCTTGATGCGGACGTATGGCAAGGAGAGGCCGGAACCTGGCCTGCTTTCAATCATGCGCAACTACCATTGATGGGTGAATGTGATGCAGCGCTTAAATTCCTGTTTATACCCTATATGGCCCAAACAGATGAAGTGATAGCCTGTTTGAAGTACCACCCGGAAGTGGTAATCATCTCTCAAAGCAACCATCCGAACCGTTTGGGTGAGCACCGTGCATTGGTGCATCAGCTAATGACGGAAGGTTTGCAGAATCCGGTTGTCTTCTTCCAGCATTATGCGGAAGATGATGCGGAGAATTTGCAGATAAAATCCGCAGCCGATATGGGAGCCTTGATCTTTGACGGTCTTTGCGATGGTATCTTCCTGTTCAATCAGGGCAGTTTGAGCCATGCCGTTGTCGACGCCACTGCTTTCGGAATCTTGCAGGCCGGACGTACCCGTACCTCTAAGACAGAATATATATCCTGTCCCGGTTGTGGCCGTACGCTTTACGACTTGGAGAAGACAATTGCCCGTATCAAGGCAGCCACTTCACATTTGAAAGGCTTGAAGATCGGCATTATGGGCTGTATCGTGAATGGTCCCGGCGAGATGGCGGATGCTGACTACGGTTATGTAGGAGCAGGACGAGACAAAATCAGTCTTTATAAAGGCAAGGTGTGCGTAGAGAAGAATATTCCTGAAGAAGAGGCGGTAGAACGACTCCTGGAGTTTATCCGAACAGATCGGGAAGAAAACCAACAATGATAATTGGGCACGGAATACAGGTGATGGGGACTGATCTCATAGAAAAACTGTCATCCGTGCCTAACTATGTACTACATATCTTCCAATGACAAACACATTGTTTCAATAGTATAACGAGGCAATAGCTTTTTCTTCAAATGTTCAACTTTCTGTTCCAGCAACTCTGGCTTAAAGTTTTTACGTTGGCGTTTTACTTCAGCAACTACTGCTTTGTTTTTTTCAAGACCGAGTGCAACAATATCTATTTCGTTTTGGTTCCCTTTGTTTTCCCACCATGACCCGATGGCACGGAATTGATAACTTTCTGCGAATTTCTGTTTGAAGTAAAGTTCTAATATCTTTCCGCTGTAGGTTGGATAATCAGCTTTTATGATATTACGCAGCCCTACAAAGTTTTTAATTTCTATCAATGAACGGTTACGATCGAAGTAATTGAACCAAAACCTAATAAAATTATCACATATTTCATATCGGACAGTTGTTGAGCTCTCTTTAGCTAAAATGGGACGTTGGCGTATGATAATATTATAATCGTCTATCAGACGTTTCAGGTAGCCACCTGCGCTTTTTTCTCCTAGTGCTGCCTCAATTTCTGCTTGTGTATTTCTGCCTCCGGCAATTGCACTTAAAATAGAAAAGTAGGTTCCGTAATTTTTTCCAAATTCTTCTATCAACAAATTTTTTCCTTCTTCGGTAAAGGGAGAATTATCGCGAGCCATAAAATGGATCATGCTTTCCACGTGAAGCATATGGTTGTCGCAAAAAAGTTCCACGTATTTAGGTACCCCGCCAGTAAAAGTATAAAGTGCTAAAAGATCATCATTCGAATGTGTCGGGGCATATTCATGCATGATTTCTTTTAGAACAGAGAGACTAAAGGCTGACAGCTTGATTATGTTATCAGCTCTTCCGAAGAGTGGTTCTTTGTTGTCTTGGAAAATTTTTTGCATAAGAGAATAGATGGAACCACTGACAATCAAATTCATGTGTGAGGACTTCCGATATTGGTCCCAAATATTTTGCATATCGCTGAATATGGATTCATTAATAGTATAGAATTCCTGAAATTCATCAATAACTAGGTTGAAAGTCCGTTGTGTCGAAAGCTGCATTAGGTATTGGAATAAGTTTCGGAAACTTCGGATTTCTGTCGGAACAAAGATTTGTAGGGCTTGTGCGATAAGTGGGATGAATTCTTCGCACAAGGTTGCTTCATTTTTGCGCCCTATAAATAAGTAGACAGTGGGAGTCTGTTCAACGGCTTTCATAATGAGGCTTGTCTTCCCAATTCTACGGCGACCGGTAACGACTGTCATTCTTGAACTTTCCTCAAATGCCAATTGCTGAATTCGTTTTAGCTCTTTTAGTTCTTCTTCTCTATTATAAAACCTCATAGTCAGTGAATTATATTAGTAACTGTGGTTACTGTAACCACGGTTACAAAGATATTTATTCTTAGGGGAACGGCAAACTTTTTCTTTCTTTTTATAAATTCTTTACCCTTCCCAATTAAAAATTTTATGATCGTTTCTATTGATTTATACCAATTTTATTGTCAAACTGTCAGGGTGATATTCAAGTATATGAATATCAATACTATATCACCTGACAATAGATGCTGATAATAGGCTGACAATAAAATATATCTACTTTTACTGTCAGCCTTATTTTTATCTCTTATGATCCTTTTATGACTTGATAAATAATAGCTTTAGAAGCATGTTCTGAAGTAACGTCGCATTTTAGTAACAGCCTCCCAAAGTGATATCTACCTATATAGTTCCATTAACGTGCCTATGTAGTTGCCCTAGAGTGCCAGTATAGTTCTACTAAAGTACCGCTATCTTTACTTTGTCACGGCCGTGGTAACTTCTTCCCACAGCCGTGACGAGTTCCTACCACGGCTGTGGAAAGATCTCGTCACAGCCGTGGAGAGTTAACAATACTGATGCTTTAATGGAACAATACCTACTTGTTAAGTGAAAGATACCGGCTATATAACATTCATTTAATAGAGGGATTCATTTTAAAAAGCTGCTTTCTATGTGGATGGTATGGTTACTGCAGGCGATGATGTCCTTCAGGTGCTTATAAAATGGAACAGGCTGACAATAAAAGTTCTGATTTTTTATTGTCAGCCTATTGTCATGGCTTATTGTCAGCATGTAAACCGGTGATAATCATTATACTATCGGGAAAAAACTTTGGTTGACAATAAGAATCATCAAATTTATATGTAATCTTCTTCTGTCCTGTCAAAGTTCGTCCTGTAAAGGATAAGTAGCAGTTGACAACTAAAGAAAATAGTAGCTACAGTTGGAAAGAAAAAGAAGTCTTGCTTAATATATTAAGCATGTTTTTGCTATATTTGTGCAATATAAAGAGCATATTTTATGGAAAAACGAATAATAAAGGCAATTATAGCCGAGCGTCAGCAAGAAATTAGTAAGATTCAGCTGGTTGAAAGACCGATATCATTACTTGGGATGAAGAAAGGACAATTTCAGGGAATGAGTTGGATATAGAAGTCGTGCCGGTTTGGAAATGGCTGTTGCGATATTGCTGACATTGAAAGGTGCTAAAACCGATTTATGCAACTTTGTTGCATAAATCATTTGCTACCTTTGCATCAACTAAATGATGAATGTTATGGGACATTGTAGTTGTGGCGCTCACTCATGCGCAGCAGAAAAAAAGGTTGATGTAAAGGTTTCGGTATTCCATGAATATGGGAAAGTGATATTCTCTCTCCTGCTGCTGGCAGGTGGAATAATAATGAATGCTCTCGATTTAGCATTCTTCCGTGAAGGATATGTTTCTTTGATATGGTATATCGTAGCCTATCTTCCGGTAGGGATTCCGGTGATGAAAGAAGCCTGGGAAAGTATCAGGGAAAAAGACTATTTCAGTGAGTTTACTCTAATGGTTATTGCTACTCTGGGGGCTTTCTATATTGGCGAATATCCGGAAGGAGTGGCCGTGATGTTATTTTATACAGTAGGAGAACTGTTTCAGGATAAAGCGGTAGATAAGGCCAAACGTAATATCGGAGCCTTATTGGATGTAAGACCCGAGAAAGCACTGGTACTTAGAGAGGGTAATCTTGTTCTTGAAAGTCCTAAAAAGATAAAAGTCGGTGAAATCATAGAAATAAAGGCAGGTGAGCGAGTACCACTCGATGGAACCATGCAGAATGAGGTTGCCGCTTTTAATACAGCTGCATTAACGGGCGAAAGCGCGCCTCGTAATATTCGGAAAGGGGAGGAAGTGCTTGCCGGAATGATTGTAACCGACAAGGTAATCCGACTTGAAGTGACGAGACCTTTTGACAAGAGCGCACTCGCCCGAATATTGGAACTTGTTCAGAATGCCGCCGAACGTAAAGCTCCGGCAGAATTGTTTATTCGCAAGTTTGCCCGTGTTTACACACCGATTGTTATCATACTGGCCGTATTAATTGTATTATCTCCATTTGTCTATTCACTTATCAATCCTACATTTGTATTCACATTTAATGATTGGTTATACAGAGCTTTGGTCTTTTTGGTGATTTCATGTCCATGCGCATTGGTGGTTAGTATTCCATTAGGCTATTTTGGTGGTATCGGAGCGGCATCCCGATTGGGTATTTTATTCAAGGGCGGTAATTATCTGGACGCTATCACTAAGATCAATACGGTGGTATTCGATAAAACAGGAACCCTGACAAAAGGAACCTTTGACGTGCAGGCCTGTAAAAGTGCAGGCGATATTTCGGAAGAAGAATTAGTGAAACTGATTGCTTCGGTAGAAAGTGATAGCACACATCCGATTGCCAAGGCTGTTGTAAACTACGCAAAAGAACAAAACATAGAACGCGTAACCGTTACCGATACGAAAGAATATGCCGGCTTCGGATTGGAAGCAACGGTAGGCGGAATACCGGTTCTGGTTGGTAATTGCCGGTTACTGTCCAAGTTTGATATATCCTTTCCGCAAGAATTGTTGAAGATGACAGATACCATTGTAGCCTGTGCTGTTGGAAACCGTTATGCCGGTTATCTGTTGTTGGCTGATGCCTTGAAAGAAGACGCAAAGGTAGCTATTGACCGCTTAAAAGCTTTAAATATTGAAAACATACAGATATTATCCGGTGATAAACAGAGTATTGTTACTAACTTTGCGGAGAAGCTCGGCATATCGAAAGCCTATGGCGACTTGCTTCCGGAAGGGAAAATGAAACACGTGGAAGAATTGCGTCAGGATGAGGCAAACCGGATTGCATTTGTCGGCGATGGAATGAATGACGCACCGGTGCTTGCTTTGAGTCATGTCGGTATTGCTATGGGAGGATTGGGCAGTGATGCAGCCATTGAAACAGCCGATGTCGTGATACAGACAGATCAGCCGTCGAAAGTAGCCGAAGCTATCAAAGTAGGAAAGTTGACACGAAGAATCATTTGGCAGAATGTATCACTGGCATTTGGAGTGAAATTGCTTGTATTGATTTTGGGAGCCGGTGGAATCGCTACTCTTTGGGAAGCTGTCTTCGCAGACGTAGGCGTTGCGTTGCTTGCTATTATGAACGCCGTCAGAATACAGAAAATGATAAAATAGGAGAAAGATGGAAGAAGATATTTATTTGGATAAGCTGGTCAGAAGAGACATTAAGCCAACTGCAATAAGGCTCTTGGTGATAAAAGAGATGATGCAGGCAGAGCGTGCAGTGTCATTGCTTGACCTCGAAACATTGCTCGACACAGTTGATAAATCGACCATATCCCGTACCATCGCTCTCTTCTTGTCTCATCACCTCATACATAGCATAGACGATGGAAGCGGCTCGTTGAAGTATGCCGTTTGCGACAACTCTTGCAATTGTGTGGTACAGGATTTACATTCGCATTTTTATTGTGAGAAATGTCATCGTACATTCTGCCTGGAAGGTACCCATATCCCGGTGATTGATTTGCCTGAAGGATTTACTTTGCATAGCATTAATTATGTCCTTAAAGGGATTTGTCAGGAATGTTCTTCCGTGGGAATGACATTGGCAATGAAATAAAAAAGGCCGAAATCCGGAACGATAAAAAGATCGTCAGGTTTCGGCCTTCTGCTTTCGCTAATATTGTTTGATTAGTCAATATTGGGATTCAAAGCATGCCAGTCCTTAATGGCTGGGATGATTCCCATTTCAATCACTTCGTCACGAAGTTTACATAAGTGTTCGTAGCTCTTTTCTAATTCTTCCTGTTCGGCAGGAGTTCCGGCTATTTCTTTATAAGTAACGCCGTCTTTAGTAATTGAAGTTTCCATCGCCATCATGATATGGTCGAATTTGCCATTGGAAACATACGTTCCGGCAGGCCAGCGGAATGGCTGTCCGCCCATAGCAGCAGCAATCATTTCGATAGACAGATAAGCCGGGCTTTGGAAAGAAGAACGGCCGCGCAGGTCGATGATATGTTTTCCACCCTGGATGACACGTACTTTCAGTGCTTCCCATTCCGTCAACGGAAGGCGGGTAGTACCGATGAAATCGGTCAGGGGTTCTCCTTTTATTTTGGTGGTAGATGCAAATACAGCCATTTGTTCTCCATGACCGCCATACGTACGGCAATTCTGAATGTCGGAAGCGGGGATATGGAAGTATTTCACCAGTTCGTTTTGCAGGCGGGTGCTATCCAACGCAGCCAATGTAGAAACTTGTGAAGGTTTCAAACCTGCATACAATAAAGTAATCAGACCGGTGATGTCTGCAGGATTAAAGATGACAACGATATGTTTTACGTTCGGGCAATATTGGCGAACGTCTTTTCCGAATTGAGCGGCAATCTCTGCATTTCCTTTCAACAGATCTTCGCGGGTCATACCTGCCTTACGGGCTGCTCCACCGGAAGAAACAATATAAGAAGCTCCGGTCAGCGCTTCCTTGATATCGGAAGTATAGGTAAGGTTGACACCTTCAAAACCGCAATGATACAGTTCTTCAGCTACTCCTTCCAAAGCTGGTGCGAATGGATCATAGAGACAAATATTCGGAGTGAGTTTCATCATCATGGCTGTTTGTGCCATGTTGGAGCCGATCATTCCGGCAGCTCCCACAATCGTAAGTTTCTCGTTGGTTAGAAATTCCATAATTTTATATGTTTAAAAAGGTGAATAATTTACTCTTTCTTTTTGTCGCTACAAAGTTAACATATTAGAACGCAGATTGTTCATTGCAAATAGTTTTTCTCGATAACGAAAAGTTATAGCTGACTGATTGAGGGATCTATTCAAAATAGATTATCTTTGCTGCTTATATAATATAATAGATAAGAATATGAGCATCGAATTAGGAAAGTTCAACCAGCTTGAAGTCGTGAAGGAAGTCGATTTCGGCGTATATCTCGATGGTGGAGAAGAAGGTGAGATTTTGTTGCCTACCCGCTATGTGCCCGAGGATTGTAAGATAGGAGATTTTTTGAATGTGTTTCTTTACCTGGATATGGATGAGAGGCTGATTGCTACGACACTGACCCCGTTAGTGCAGGTCGGACAGTTTGCTTGTCTGGAAGTCTCCTGGGTAAATCAATACGGAGCTTTCCTGAACTGGGGATTGATGAAAGACCTGTTTGTGCCGTTCCGTGAGCAGAAGATGAAAATGCAGGTTGGACGGAAATACGTGGTTCATGCACATGTGGATGAAGAGAGTTACCGTATTGTGGCTTCAGCAAAAGTGGAACGTTATCTGTCGAAAGAAAAGCCAGAATATGCTCCGGGAGCAGAGGTGAATATTCTTATCTGGCAGAAGACGGACTTAGGCTTTAAGGCAATTATAGATGATATGTATAGCGGTTTATTGTATGAAAATGAAATATTCTGTCCGTTGGAGACAGGGATGGAAATGAAAGCTTTTGTGAAACAGGTGCGTGAAGATGGTAAGGTCGATTTGATTCTTCAGAAACCCGGTTTTGAAAAGATTGACGATTTTTCGAAAACGCTGCTAGACTATATCAAAGAGCACGGGGGACGAATCAACTTAAATGATAAAAGTCCTGCGGAAGATATCTACGACACGTTTGGTGTCAGCAAGAAAACCTTTAAGAAAGGAGTGGGCGACTTGTATAAGAAACGTCTGATAACCTTGCACGAGGATGGCATTGTTTTGGCGGATTCCTAAACAGAATAGGGATTTCCCTACATACGAATAGAGAGAATCATTGGGGTGGGGAGTTTCCTCACCCTATTTTTGTGGTATCAGATTAAAGATATAAATAATAAAAACGAGATAAGTTATGCGTAAGATTATAATAAGTTTCTGCATCCTGTTCGCTGCCCTTTCCTTACAAGCGCAGTCTGTTAACGGAATCCGTATCGACGGCGGAAATACTCCGATACTTGTTTACTTGGGAGGAAACCAAATCAGTTTGCCTACTACTACCTGCTTTATAGCCAATTTGAATCCCGGACATTATACTGTTGAAGTATATGCCACCCGCTTTACCCGTCCGGGAGAGCGAGTATGGAAAGGAGAAAAATTGTATAAAGACTATGTTTATTTCGATGGTAGGGGAGTGAAAGAGATATGGGTGGACGGACGTGATAACGTGCACCCGGAAAGACCCGACCGCCCCGGACAGGGGGGACATCGTCCGGGACAAGGAGAACACCGCCCAGGATATGGTTACAACAGGGTCATGAACGATCAGCTCTTTCAAACGTTTTATAATGAGATGAAGAAGGAGCCTTTTAAAGATGATCGTATAAAGTTGCTTAATGCTGCATTGGCCGGTTCTGATTTTACATCTGCCCAATGTCTCCAACTGACCAAACTTTATACATTTGACGATGACCGGATGGAAATTATGAAGATAATGTATCCCCGCATTGTAGATAAAGAAGCTTTCTTTACAGTGATTAATACCCTGACATTTACTTCCAGCAAGGACAAGATGAATGATTTTGTGATAGGGTATGGTCGGCGTTGATACTATTAACTGTACGGTTATAGAGATATGTTACGCATGTTTATTGAGGAATATTATCGGAATAATAAATGATAGGAGATTGAATTATGAAACGAATACTTTTTTTACTCTTTGCGGTCGGCCTGACTGCCAATATGACCGTAATGGCTGGAATGAGCACCAGCAAGGTACGTAAGGAGACACGTTTTCTTACCGATAAGATGGCGTATGAATTGAGTTTGAGTACACAGCAATATAATGATGCGTATGAGATTAATTACGACTTTATTTATTCTGTCCGTAATATAATGGATTACGTAGCACGTGGTTACGAATGGGCATTGGATGATTATTATGAAGCTTTGGATATCCGTAACGACGATCTTCGCTGGGTATTGAGTGATGCGCAGTATCGCCGGTTTCTCGGTGCCGAGTATTTCTATCGGCCGATTTATGTAACCGGAGGGAAATGGAGTTTCAGGGTGTACATCAATTACCCGAACCGTAGCTTGTTCTATTTTGGTGTGCCTTATCATTACCGTACTTATTGTGGAGCGCATTATCGTCCGCACTTTCACCATACAAGCTACTATCGGGGAAGATATACTAATTTCAACCATTACTCTGCACCGCACCGGGTGAGAGATCAGAGAGTATATCACTCTTATCGTCGTTCGGACTTCGGTTCTGTCCGGTTCCGTCCGAATACTTCCACTCGTCCGCATAATGCACCGACACGTCCGGGTAATTCTTCCCGTCCGGGTTCATCGGCAACACGACCTGGAACATCTCGTCCAAGTACATCTACTCGTCCTGATACGTCTCGTCCCGGAACGACAACGCGACCTGGTACGTCTACTCGCCCTCGTCCGGAATCAGGAGATAGACCTTCAACTTCTGTCAGACCGTCTACACCGTCCGGAAGTGGGAGACCGAATAAAGAGGTTGTTCCTGATAGAAACGGGAATACAAACAGAGTAGAAGGAGATCGTAATTCCGGTCGCCGTCCGGAAACAAGTTCCGGTTCTTCAAGCTCTAATCGCAGACCGACAAGCGGAAGTTCGACAAGTAGCGGTTCCAACCGTGAAAGTGGAAAAACAAGTAGTAGTTCAAGGGAAAGTTCAAGTAGGCGAAACGATAGTAGTGGTTCCTATAATAGAAATAACAGTTCTGATAGAAACAATAGTTCTTCCAGTCGTGGTAGCTCCGGTCGTGGCAGTTCTAGTTCCAATCGTGGCAGTTCTAGCTCCAGTCGTAGTAATTCCAGTCGCAGTAGTGAAAATACTACCAGCCGTCGCAGTAGTACTACCTCTAGCCGTAGTAGCGGTAGTTCGAGTTCTACTCGAAGCAGCGGTAGCTCTACCCGGAGCAATGTTTCCAGCGGACAAACAGAAAGACGCTCTTCTTCCGGAAGTACGAGAAGTAATAGCACTCAAAGCTCTTCCCGTTCTTCTGAAAGAAACAGCAGTTCAAGAAGATAACCTATTCCTTTATTATTTATATCAATCTCATTGCTCCTCAGCGGTAGGAGAACTAGACTCCGGTTTTTCACCGGCTAGACTATTCCGGGCGTCGCCCGTAACTTGGATATCGGGGCGGATACTATCCGCCTCGATTTCACTTATTACTCCTTGCTGTGCAAGACGTTTTGCAATCAGCTTGTAGTAACCTTCCATATTCTCCTTTAATTGTCCGCCTTCTGCAAAAGAACTGCGGAAATGCTTGGGTTTCGGGATAATGGAAGCCAGGAAAATACTTTCTTCCGTGGTCAGTTGCGAAGGGCGTTTCTTGAAATAATAAGCAGACGCTTCCTGAATACCATAAACGAGCGGTCCCCATTCTACAATATTCAGATATACTTCGTACATACGTTCTTTGGAAGTTAGTCTTTCATTCTCTATCAGCCACACAATCAATGCTTCTTCCAGTTTACGCGCAAAGTTCTTGTTACGGTTCAGGAATACATTCTTTACCAGTTGCATGGTGATCGTACTTCCTCCGCGTGCAAAGCGTTTCACTTGCAGGTCGTAAATCAGTGCTTCCCGTAAGGCATCGGGCAGGAAACCGCGATGATAAAAGAATGCTCCATCTTCGCTTTGCATGACAGACATTCTTAGAATGGGGGAAATGCTGTCTAAGGGTGTAAAGTGATTGCATGAAGGGCCGATAGGGAAGGTTCGTACCGGCACTCCATTCTCATAAGCTGTGTAAATGAACTCACCGGACATTTTGGAGAGTGAAGTAGCTCCATAGCTTATGATATGGAAATCTTTTTCTTTCAATTCAGATTCCAGTTTGAGACTATCCAGTTGCGCAAAATCAATGTCTAACAGAAAATGATAAGCCAGCTCACCACTTGTCTTGATGCCTTCCAGATTACTGAATAATCCTTTCGGCAGAGAACTGAACAGATCGTCTGCCGGAAACCAGGATTTGTTGACTGCTGCAGTGAAATGCCAGTTTCCCTTCTCCTTCTCGACCCGTAAATAAGGATGGAACTGGAGCTTGTTGAAGTCAACAATGGTGGTACTGTCCAATTCAAATGAGTGTCCGTTTATGTTCATCTCGTAACAGAGTTGTCCGCGATCGAGATGAATGATTTCAGGAGAGAGGGCTTTATGAAATACGTCCAGCCCGTTCACTCTTGCTTTTCCTTTGAGGAGCAGTTGGGCGGTCGCACGTTTATCTTTAGTCATGCTATAAGATAATGTGTCGAAAGTGACTTCTGCTCCAAAACGGCGGGTAATATAAGGTAGTGAGATTTTCTTTTTCTCCGGAGCAAAGAGAGCTGCTTTTAATGTATAGTCTCTTCTGTTCAGTTCACCCGATGCTTGCCATTGTTGTTGAGGCAGTGTATCTTCTTTTATCTGAATGGTTGATTGAAAATGATTATCCTTAATAACAAAGGAGGGGATGTTGACTGCAACGAAGTTACTATCTTTGCGTTCGGTTATTTTTATTTGGTTGAGTTGGCCGTTTTCGGGCAGAAAACCGTAAATGAGGTTCAATACCCGGTCGATGCGGTTGGCATAGTTGCTCTCTATGGCGGGCTTTGACTCTGTCTCTTGTTGTCGTTTAAGGAACAGGAAGTCATAGTTGGCTAGGGAATCATATTTGATAAAGTTTATTGCCAGCCCATCCATATGGACATTGCGTACTTCGACTTCTCCTTTTAGCAACTTCCAAAAACTTAGTTTTACGTTGACAGATTGCAATGTCAGCAGGGTATCCCGTTGGTTGGGAATAATAGAAAGTCCTTGTAAAACCACCTTATTGCAGCCTTCCATTTGTAACTTCTGATAATGAATCTGCAGTCCGTATGCCTGTTCGATACGTGTAGTCCGTTTGTCAACGATATGGCATAAAATAATATTGCGGGATATAAAGAGACAAATGAGGCCGGTAAGCAAGATACCGGTAGCGGATAGAATAATAATTCTTTTTTTGCTGGACGTTTCCATCTTCTTTTTCTTGATATGATAATCGCTGCAAAGGTAGATAATAATTTGGGCAACAAGCGGAGTATTTTCCCATTTTTAGAGTTATATTCATCAGTAGAGAGAAGAAAATACAAAAAAAGGCGCTTTATTTGCAATATTAATCTTTTGTTAAGGTCTGTATTAATCTTTTCGTTTACTCGTTAATGTTACTTTTACGCTCAAAACCAATACTTTTGAAATTATGATGCGAATGAACAAACCGATGACTACTGCAATGTTTTGCATGGCATTATTGCTTGGAGGACTCTCATCTTGTACCACTAATGATGTGGAAGATATACAGGGAGGTGGTGAGCAAGACCTTTATGAAATTAAAGATCGTGCGTTGGGAGAATACCTTGTTTATAACTGTAGCCGTACAGACGAAAACAAGCTTCCTTATGAAATGGCTGTTGCGGAAAATGGCAAATTCTACCTGAACACCCAAAAGGCTGCTACCGTAGAAAATCTCTATCTGGTAAAAAACGATGCGCAGATAGCTAAACTGGAGAATGCGGGATTGGCTACAGCTGCAGTGAAGATTGTAGATATGGACGGTTTGCAGTTCTTTACCGCTCTAAAGACATTGAAGATTACTTCCAATTCGGTGGAGCGTATGGATCTGACTGCATTGACCGAGCTGGAAACGGTTGAGATGAATAATAACTCTGTTGCAGCACTGGACTTGTCGCAGAATACAAAACTTATTCGCTTTCGCTATGGTGGAAATTCGGCCGGTGATACATCTACCAAACTTTCTACAATTAGCTTTGCAAATAATAATGTGATAGAACATATTTATTTAAAGAACCAAAATCTTCAGGAAAATGGCTTTATTCTTCCTTCAAACTATGCAGCATTGAAAGAACTTGATTTGAGCAATAACCCGGCTGCTCCTTTTGCTATTCCGGAGGATTTAATGACCCAGTTGACTACTGCTGTCGGAGTGGTGGCTGATTCCGAAGGTGGAGGAGGTGAAGACGGTGAATTGTTCACAATCCCGGATAAGGCTTTTGGAGAGTATCTTTATTATCTTTCAACAGATGCTGGTAAATTGCCACAAGGGCTGGTTGTGAAAGAGGGCAATGAATATCAGTTGGATAAGACGATTGCGGCTACTGTTACGGCGGTAAATGTAGCGAAAACATCAGCCGCTACCAGTGAGTTGGTTACAGCCGGTCTTGAAACGGCAGAGACCCCTATAGCTTCTGTAGATGGCTTGCAGTTCTTTACAGGATTGGTTGAATTTACTGCCACCTCAAATAAGTTTACCGAGGCACTTCCGCTTACTGGACTTAGTAATTTAGAGGTCCTACAAGTGAATACGGCAGGAGTCGGTTCATTGGATTTGAGTGGTAACCCTAAATTGCGTATTTTGAATTGTAATGGTAGTACGAAAAGTGGATATGGTACGCTTTCGACCATTAATCTCTCATATACCCCCAATCTGGAAACTCTTAATCTGAAAAATAATAAATTGACAGAAATCAATGTTTCGAATCTGGTTAAATTGACAGAACTCGACTTAAGTGGCAATCCTGGTGCAAACTTCAAGATTCCGAGCGCAATATTTAATAATTTGACTACTACTAAAAACAAAGGTGTAGAAGCAGAATAATTCAAATAAAGAATACTATGATGATATATATAGGTGCATTTATAGCCTTACAGGTAATTGTATTGGTAGCTTATTGGCTAATGAAAAAGAATAACCCGCAAGGAGTATTGATGGTAGCCGGGATTTTGATGTTAGCACTTAGCATGTTGCTTGGTATGCATTCGCTAAGTCTGACCGAAACAACGGGGACGCCGGTTTTCGACCTCTTTCGGATTATAAAAGAAACTTTTTCATCGAACATGCTTCGTGTTGGTTTGATGATTATGACTATTGGAGGTTATGTAGCTTACATGAAAAAGATCAAGGCTAGTGATGCATTGGTATATGTGTCTATGCAACCGCTGGCTATTTTCAAGAAGTTTCCCTATATCGCTGCTTCCATTGTAATCCCTATCGGACAGATGCTTTTCATTTGTACACCGAGCGCAACAGGACTTGGTTTGTTGCTGGTTGCTTCTATCTTTCCTATTTTGGTAGGTTTGGGAGTGAGTCGTCTGACGGCAGTATCGGTTATTTCTGCCTGCACTATTTTTGATATGGGTCCCGGTTCGGCCAATACCGCCCGGGCGGCGGAACTTGTCGGTCAAAATAATATGCTGTACTTTGTTGAACACCAGCTTCCGCTGGCCATTCCGCTTACTATTTTGCTAATGATTGTTTACTATCTCACCAATCGTTATTTTGACCGCAAGGATCGCCAGTCAGGACGTACGCAACCAGAAATGATGGATACAAAAGATTTCAAGGTGGATATTCCATTGATTTATGCGATTCTGCCAGTGTTGCCGTTATTCCTGTTAATCATCTTTTCGAAATATGTACACCTGTTCGACCCTCCGATTGAATTGGATACCACTACGGCTATGTTTGTCTCTCTGGCAGTTTCCATGTTGTTTGAGTTGATACGTCTTCGTTCTTTTAAAGCTGTTTTTATGACTATGAAATCATTCTGGGAAGGGATGGGTAAGGTATTTACCAATGTGGTGACACTGATTGTTGCGGCAGAAATCTTCTCTAAGGGGTTAATTAGCCTTGGCTTTATTGATGCGTTGGTTGAAGGATGTACCAGTCTGGGATTCTCTGGCATTTTGGTTTCGATTGTCATTATCCTGATTCTTTTCCTGGCTGCTATCCTGATGGGAAGTGGAAATGCTTCGTTCTTCTCGTTTGGTCCGCTGGTTCCGTCAATTGCTACCAAAGTCGGTATGACTCCCGTAGATATGATATTACCTATGCAATTAGCATCGAGCATGGGACGGGCGGCATCACCTATTGCCGGTGTGATTATCGCCATTTCGGAGATTGCCGGTGTGTCGGCTACCGATTTGGCCAAACGCAATATCATTCCGTTGTCAATCACATTGATTGCTATGATAGTTATTCACTTTTTTATCTAACAAGTAATACTGATTATGATGTTCAAACTGATTCAAAATATACATCTTTATGCTCCTGAAGACAGGGGGATAAACGACCTGCTTATTTGTGGTGAAAAGATTGCTTGTATCGCACCCCATATCGATATTCGGGGATTAGAGGTGGAAGTGATCGATGGGGCAGGCATGAATGCTGCTCCCGGCTGTATAGACCAGCACGTACATATCATTGGCGGAGGCGGACAAACCGGCTACTTTTCTTTGGCCCCTGAAGTACCGTTAAGCCGTTTACTGGCTTGTGGAACGACTACGGTAGTCGGACTGTTGGGAACCGATGGTTTCGTGAAACAATTACCGGCACTGTATGCCAAAACGAAAGCACTGTGCATGGACGGTATATCCGCTTATATGCTTACCGGTTACTATGGACTGCCCACTCCCACATTGACAGATAGCATTGCCAACGATTTGATTTTCATTGATAAAGTGATTGGCTGTAAGATAGCAATCAGTGACGACCGTAGTTCCTATCCTACTAAAACCGAATTGATGCGTATCATTCAGCAAGTACGCTTGGGAGGTTTTACTTCTGCCAAAGGCGGAGTGATGCATGTGCATTTGGGAGCTTTGCCCGGAGGAATTGAGCTATTGTTAGAGATAGCACGGGAGTATCCTTCATTAATCAGCTATATTTCTCCTACTCACATGGGACGTACACACGATTTATTCTTGCAAGGAATTGAATTTGCCCGTATGGGGGGAATGATTGATATTTCCACAGGAGGAACAAAATATTGTGAACCTTATGAAAGTGTACTGGAGGGATTGAATGCCGGAGTATCTATTGACCGTATGACTTTCTCATCGGATGGTAATGCCGGCGTACGTCGTAAGGATCCGATAACCGGTGAGGATAGTTATACTGTGGCGCCGTTACATCGAAACCTGGAGCAAGTGATCCGGCTGATTGTGGACGGAGGCATTGCTCCTTCGGATGCTTTCCGCCTGATAACTTCCAACCCTGCCCGTACAATGAAGCTGAAAGGAAAAGGAGAACTTCGGGAAGGATGGGATGCGGATATAACGCTGTTTGATGACAATTGGAAACTGCAAGGTGTCTATGCCCGTGGTGCGGAAATGATGCACGAAGGTGTCGTGATGCGTAAGGGAAATTTTGAAATGTAATACTAAAACAACATGGATATGAAAAAATATCTATTATTCCTGATAGGGCTATTCTTGCTCCTTCCGGTAATGGCACAGACAGACGAAGGTAGTGATGACGCCGAAATAGTGGAAGCCAGCGATGAAAGTTTATCAGATATCGACAATAAAGTAGTCCTCCATCGCTATAAAATGGGGGATGGCTTAAGATTCACAACACAAGGCGGCAATAAACTGACGGTCAGCGGGATGGTACAAACATCGGTAGAAAGCCGTCGCTTTGAAGATGTGGATCAGATGTACAACCGTTTTCGTGTGCGTCGTGCCCGTGTACGTTTTGATGGAAGTGTCTATCACGATAAATTGCGTTTCCGGTTGGGACTCGACTTGGTGAAAGGTAGTGAGACGGATGATGACTCCGGGTCGTTATTGATGGATGCCTATGCTGCCTATCGCCCTTGGGGCTCTAAACTTGTCATTTCGTTTGGGCAGCGTTCCACTCCTACGGATAACTATGAATTGCAGATGAGTTCTCACACGTTACAGTTTGGTGAACGTAGTAAAATAACTTCTGCATTTAGCACGATTCGTGAATTGGGTGTTTTTGCCGAAAGTTCTTTCCGGCTAGGCAGCAAAGGACTTTTACGTCCTTCCATTGCTATCACCGATGGTTCCGGTCCGATCTCGGAAGGAAAGCGTTATGGTGGATTGAAGTATGGCGGCCGGTTGAATTACCTTCCTTTTGGAGCTTTCCGTTCGATGGGAGGAAGCAGAGAAGGGGATATGGCTTACGAACTGACTCCGAAGTTGAGTGTCGGTGTTGCATATAGTTATGCGGACGGTACATCCGACCGTCGTGGCGGGCGCAGTAACGGAGATATTCTTTATATGAATGACCGTGATGAAATAGATCTTCCCGATTATGCTAAACTGGTGGCGGACTTTGCTTTTAAGTATCGCGGATTTTCGATGTTGGGCGAATATGCAAAGACATGGGGATATGTTCCTTCTTCTATAACGAAACGGGTACGAAACGACGGTTCCACCGCTACCACCTTTGACGTGAACGGAGAACAGAATGTAGAAGCTTACATCAAAAACCGAATGATGTTGGGACAAGGATTTAATATCCAGGCAGGATATATGCTCCGTAGTCTTTGGAGTTTTGATTTGCGCTATACATACCTTAAGCCTGATGAATATTCGTATATGAATAATAATCTGTATTTCAACAGGCATAACTTTTATGATTTCAGTGTCTCCAAGTATCTGACACGCAATTATGCTGCCAAGATACAATTGACTGTCGGACTGGCTCGTAGCAATGGTGAAAACCGTACTCCTGATAGTACATACACCTATAATGGCAATGAGTGGATAGGTAACCTATTGTTCCAATTTAAATTCTGATGAAGCTATGAAACGAATATTATTAATACTTTGTCTTTTATTGTCCGGTCTTCCATTCTATGCCCAACAGACCGGAAAGGTGACGGCGAAGTTTTTCCCGGATCCGCAGGTCGATATTGATACCCCGGCATTTGCCAAGAAACACGGCTTCACCACATATCGTGAGATGATGACGTTCTTACATGACCTGGCTACTACGTATCCGGAACGAGTGAAACTTCAAATTGTTGGTCGCACCCAGCGTGGACGTGAAATACCCATGATAAAAGTGAGCAAGGGAGGAAATGATAAATTACGTGTCCTCTATACAGGGTGTGTGCATGGAAATGAGCCTGCTGGCACCGAAGGTCTTCTGTATTTTATGAAACAACTGACTTGTGACTCTCAACTGTCTGCTCTGCTTGATAAAATGGACTTCTATATTATGCCTTCGGTAAATATTGACGGAAGCGAACAGGGAGAACGGGTCACTGCCAATGGTATAGACCTGAACCGTGATCAGACGCTTTTGTCAACTCCGGAAGCACGTACCTTACAACGGGTTGCTTTGACAGTCAAACCTCATTTGTTTATTGACTTCCATGAGTATAAACCACTCCGCGCTTCTTATGAAGAAGTGACCGACGGACTGCTGGTTACCAACCCTAACGACTTTATGTTTTTGTGGAGCAGCAACCCGAATGTGTCTCCGGCATTGCGTACTGTTGTAGACGAATTTTATGTGCCTGAAGCCATTCGCATGGCCGATGCGGAAGGGCTGACACATCACACCTATTTCACTACCAAAAGTAATCGTGGAGAAATTATATTCAATATTGGCGGTTCCTCACCCCGTTCTTCCACTAATATCATGGCCTTGCGTGGAGCTATCTCCATGCTGATGGAAGTACGTGGTGTCGGTCTGGGGCGTACCTCCTATAAGCGTAGGGTATATACTGTTTACAAATTGGCAGAGTCATTTGCCCGTACTACTTTTGAACATGAAGGCCAAATACGAAAAGCAGTGGACGAATCCGCCTATTATAATGGTGATGTTGCTGTGACATTCCGTTCAAAGGCCGCTTCCGGTTATCCGTTGACCTTTATCGACATGCTTGCCTGTAAAGAGGTGACTGTGCCTGTTGAGGCGCGTATTGCTCCCGAATCGGAGGTCGTATTGACCCGCCAACGTCCTGTTGCCTATTATCTGGATGCGAACCAAAATCGTGCAGTCGAAATATTGCAGCAATATGGAGTTGAACTGGAGCGGCTGGCATCTCCGGAAACGATTGAACTGGAGTGCTATACCGTTACCAAGGCGGTAGAAAGTCATGATTTAGTGGCTGGTATCTTGCCGTTGAACGTGGTAACAAATACCAGTAACCGTACGATTACTCTTCCGGCCGGTAGCTATCGTATTTCCATGTCCCAACCTTTGGCTACCCTTGTGACAGTATTGCTGGAACCGGAATCGGCCAATGGTTTCGTCAACTACCGCGTGATTGATGCTGCAGTAAATAATACGCTGGGCGTCTATCGTAAAATGAAATAGATTAATTAATGACGATAAATAGAATACAAGATATGAAAAAGATAATAATAGGAGTTTTCTCCTTGATTTTGGCTACTGGTCTGTATGCGCAGACAATTGGAAACGAGGCATTTCCGCAACTGAAAGATGGTTTGCTTGACTTGAACTTGAGAGCACCCGGTCAGAAACTGCGTTTTGGCGGTTATCTTCAGGGTTCCGGTTACTATACAGATATAAAGAACGCAGAGTCGGAATATGGATTTGATATCGATCATGCTTATTTGAGCCTGGAAGGTTCGTTCCTGAATGAGAAACTGGGCTTCTTCTTGCAAGCTGATTTTGCCGATTCTTATCCTTTATTGGATGCATGGGTTTCGTATGCTCCCTGGAAACAATTGAAAATCAGTGCCGGACAGAAACAGACCTTTACTAATACCCGGCAAATGATGATGCTCGATCAGGGACTTGCTTTCGGTGAACATTCGTTGATGGATCGTACATTCTCCCGCACAGGGCGTGAATTGGGATTATTTGTTGAAAGCCGCTTGTCACTTGGCAAGTTAGGATTCGATTTAGGCGCTGCTGTAACTTCCGGTGACGGACGCAATTCATTTGGCTCCTCAAGTACTGATCCGGATTTGGGCGGATTGAAATATGGCGGACGTGTCACTGTTTATCCGTTGGGTTTCTTTACGAGCGGTAATGAGTTGGTCTTTAATGACTTTATTCGTGAGAAATCTCCTAAACTGGCTATCGGTGCGGCATATAGTTATAATGTCGGTGCCAGCAATATGGTAGGTGAAGGGCATAATGATTTTCAGATGTATGATAAAGAAGGTGCTGCGGATTATCCCGACTATCGTAAGCTGTCGGCCGATTTACTATTCAAGTGGAATGGCTTCTCGTTGTTGGCAGAGTATGTCAATGCAACGGCGAATGGCTTGAACGGACTTTATGTAGAAAAGGATGAGGGTGCAAAATTGAAACCGCGTCAGATAGCCAATTACTTGGCTTTGGGAAATGGACTCAATGTACAGGCCGGATATCTTTTCCGTAAATTATGGGCACTGGATGTCGCTTATAGTAAAGTGAACCCCGAATGGAAAGAGACGGGGCAGAGTGTCTTGCGTGAGGCGGATAACATTACTTTCGGCGCATCTAAATATTTCAATAATAATACGTTCAAGTTGCAGTTGGCCGGTTCATATACCTCATACAATCAGTTAGTGGGTGCAGGATCCAAGGAATTTCAGGTTAAGTTGAATCTTCATATTCTCTTTTGATAATGATGCGTGTAGCAAACTTATTGATTTTACTTATTGCCGTATTGATGACGAGTTGTTTTAAAGACGACGAATCAGAATCTTTGGGAGAAACCTCCAAGTTTCTCCCGGGAGACGGTATCGTGACATATTCCGGATATGCGCCTTTGGCTGATCGTCCTGTCCGCATACATTTTCATATCCCTGCCAACGGGGATATGAAAAAGATGCCGGTGTTGTTTGTATTTCCCGGACTGGAAAGGAATGCTGCTGATTATCTGAATGCATGGCGTACAGAAGCGTCCAATAGGAATGTGATGGTATTTGTGTTTGAGTTTCCTACGGAGACTTACTCTACTGCACAGTATATCGAAGGCGGTATGTTTCAGGGAAATACACTGCTCGACCGTTCGGAATGGACATTCTCGCTTATCGAGTCCGTTTTTGATACTGTCCGGAAAGATACCGGTTCTTCGCGGACTAAATATGATATGTGGGGACATTCTGCCGGAGCGCAGTTTGTGCACCGGTATGTGACGTTTATGCCCGATACTCGTGTCGACAGGGCAGTGAGTGCCAACGCAGGCTGGTATACACTACCTGATGTGGATGTTGCTTATCCTTATGGCCTGAAAAATACGGATGTCGCGACTTCTTCCCAAGTAGCATCGTTGCTTGCCCGTAAACTGATTGTTCATTTGGGTACGGCAGATACGGATCGTAACGGACTGAACACTTCAACCGGTGCCGAAGCACAAGGCGCAAACAGATATCAGCGTGGTAAGTATTATTTTTCGGAGGCAAAGCGTATCAGTGCCAAAGGCGGTTATTCGTTGAACTGGGATAAGTATGAGGTGACAGGTGTTGCGCACGAGTATGCTAAAATGGCGGCAGCCGGGGCAAAAATACTCTATTAAGTAAGACCAAAATTTTGAGTCATCAGTTAAATAGCTTATTTTTGTTGACCTATTCATCAGACACAGGTATTTAAAATGTTTCTATCGGCATCGTATATACAAGGCTTCTATTCTTCAGGGCAAAAGATTATATTATTGATATTCTGCCTCCTTTTCACTGTATCCCTGCGTGCTGTGCGTTCAGCAGAAGAGATTAAGAGTGTCAAGGCAGATCAGATACTTGATACCAAGCAGTTTAATTACTTGGATAAGGGAAGTGTCATCACATTGCAAGTCATGCTTCCCGGACAGGATAAAGTGGTGTTTGAGTCGCTGATGCGCATTGAAAGCACAGATAAAGAGTTATATAATCTGATTCTTTCCCGTTCTCCTCAAGCCGGTACCGAATTATTATGGGTGTGCAATTCGGAGGTGGAGAAAGTGCAGGTCAGTTCTCCGGAAGATTCAATCTCGACTGATACCCTGTCAGTTGGCTTTTCGGTTTATTTTCCGGCAGACTCCGTTTATATATCCGCAAATGGACATTCTTATGCCTTTTCGTCGCATGGTATCCGTTCGGACCGGGGGTATCGGTTCCATATTCTTGGCGATAAACGTTCTCATTTGAAGTTACTTGAGAGGCACGCTGAATTGTTGTCGGTTGGAAAGGAAGAACAACATCTGTCCGCCTGGTATTGGATTCTGTTGATTATAGTGGTGGACATGATTGTATTTCTGGGGATGCATTGGCGGCGTAGGCGCCAGAAGAGGTTGAAGGCAAGCAACCGGGTTGAAATACTCACTTCATTTGGCGATGAAGGAGAAAAGGTCAGGTTGCCCCGCTATAATGCCGTTTATCTGTTTGGTGGATTGCAGGTTTTTGACCGTAATGGTGAAGAAGTCTCGCAACGTTTTTCTCCGCTTTTGCGTGAGTTGTTTGTTTTGCTGATCTTGCGGTCGGCGGAGAATGGAATATCGTCGGAAGAACTCACTACCATGTTGTGGTTTGATAAAGATGATGTAAGTGCCAAAAACAATCGGGCGGTTAATCTTTCCAAGTTGCGGGTGCTGGTAGAATCTGTTGGCGGGTGTACGATTTCCAAGATCTCGGGTAACTGGCGGGTGCAATTTGAGAAGAACGCTTTTGTGGATTACTATGAATGTCTTCCGGAGCGGATTCGTCCCGATAGCCTGACAACTGAACGAATCAAAATCATTGCAGCACTGACTGCTAAGGGGGGCTTGCTGAATGAATGTGACTATCTGTGGCTTGACGCTTTTAAAAGCCGGATAGCAGACAATCTTATTGAGTCTTTATTAAAGTACGCCACTTTACTGGATGAGCATGAAGCTTTTGATACCAAACTATTAATATCCGATATTATCTTCCGGTTCGACTCCGTGAACGAAGCGGCACTTAGACTCAAATGTGCCACATACGTATTCATGCGTAAGCAATATATGGCTAAGACTACCTATGAACACTTCTGCAGGGAATATAAATCACTGTATGACGAACCTTTCGAACATTCTTTCAATAGCATTATTAGTCAGTAATTTATTTATTTGTTCGTTTTTTAATTGGTTGTTCGATTCTAAGCGTACAACTGTTCATTTTCGTACACCATTCTGTTTTGCAATCTTTCTGATTATTAACTTGTTATCTTTTTGGCACGCTCGTTGCATATCTATAGTCGCAAGCGGACAACGAAGAAACATGAAAAAAGTTCAGAATGTTGCAACCGTTTGAGACACTTGATCCGTCTAATAAACAGAAGAACAAAAAACAGAATGTTGAACAAATAAAAAATATACAATTATGAAAACTACAGTATTATTCAGAATGATCGTTTTAGTTGCTATGGTATTTGCAGGTATCTCTAATGCAACAGTGAAGGCACAAAACAATAACTTCATTACTAATGAAGAAACAGTAGGTGATCTTGTAGTATCGAAGGTGATTTACAGATTAGATGGCTCTCTTTATCGCCACATGAAATATGATTTTACCTATGACGATCAAAAGAGAATGGCTACCAAAGAGACTTTCAAATGGGACGCTTCCACTGACAAATGGCTGCCGTACTTCAAGATTGAGTATACTTATTCTTCTAATGAAATCACTTTGGTATACGCACGTTGGAATGATTCTCACAGAGCTTACGATGCGGCTGTTGAAAAGAGCGTGTACGAATTGAACGACGCTAATATGCCGGTAGCTTATATGAACTATAAATGGAATGATAAATGGATTGAAGAATCTAGTGTGAACTGGGCTATGAACGTGGCTACTCCGGCAACGAATGAAGCAACTCTGTTGACTGCCAGCAGATAAAAATAAATTAGGAGTTGTGAAACTCCTTCTCTCTCTTAATTTAACTGCATTAAAAACGGTGGATTGCCCTATGAGGAAGTCCACCGTTCTGTTTATCTGATAAACAGCTTATATTGATTTGTATTACTTTCCGGTGTGCTTATTTAATGAGTGGCAAATATTCTCCATAACCTTCCTCTTTCATTTTCTCTTTCGGGATAAAACGAAGGGAGGCGCTATTGATGCAATAACGTAATCCGCCTTTCTCTTTCGGACCATCTGTGAATACATGTCCCAGATGCGCATCCCCGGTTTTACTGCGCACTTCCGTACGTATCATGCCATGCGAAGTATCTTTCTTCTCTGCGATGATATCTTTTTGAATCGGCTGGGAAAAGCTAGGCCACCCGCAACCCGAATCGAACTTGTCGGTAGAAACAAACAAAGGCTCTCCGGTGGTAATATCAACATAAATGCCTGGGCGGTGCTCATTCCAGTATTCATTGTGGAAGGCCGGTTCGGTGGCATTCTTCTGGGTTACTGCATATTGTTCCGCCGACAGTTCCTTGCGGAGGGTTGAGTCATCCGGTTTTTGATACACTTTTGTTTTCGGTGCATTGGCTTTGCGTGCCATTTCAAATAAAGCGGGATTGATATGGCAATATCCTCCCGGATTTTTATCCAGATAGTCCTGATGGTAAGTCTCTGCCGGATAGAAATTAGTCAATGGCTTTACTTCTATAGCGATAGGAGTCTTATATTGTGCAGACAATAGTTTAATAGCCTGGTTAATGATAGGAAGATCTTCTTTATCTACATAATAAATTCCGGTTCTATACTGTGTTCCCCGGTCATTACCCTGACGGTTGAGGCTGGTAGGATCAATTGTCTTGAAATACAGATCGAGCAGCAAATTTAAATCTACCGTTTTAGGATCATAAACCACCTTTACTGTTTCCGCAGCATTGGTTTTTCCTGAACAGACCTGTTCATAACTCGGGTTGGCAACATTACTGTTGGCATATCCTACTTGAGTACTTTCTACTCCTCGAATTTGTTTCAGGAAATGTTCTGTTCCCCAGAAGCATCCTCCTGCAAAATAGATTTCTGCTTGATTTTTCATTGGTTTAGCAACTCCTAAAAATGTATTACTAATCACTACGATCACTATGATGATAAAATACTTCATATCCGTTAGTTCTTTCTATAATAACGAATGAACCAACGGATATGTTTTAAGGAACTACTATACTAAACTCAAATATATTTCTTTTTATTCAATGATCTGTCCTTTGTAGAAATCCAGAATTTTAGTCCTGAACAGATAGTCGTATTTAGCTTGCAACTTATCCGAAAGAGCTTTCGTCAGATTAAGTTTGGCTTCATTATATTCTACAAAGGTAGCTTTGCCGTTATTGAATTTCTCACTCATCAGGCGGAAAGACTCCTCGTTGGCTTTCACTGCCACTTCACTGGAGTTGTACTTGCTTTCAGCAGCTAGAGCATTATACCAAGCCTGCTGAATCTCTTTGTAGAGTACTTTCTTTGCGTTATCCAATCTCAAAGATAAGTCTATTTGTTGTAAACGAGCGGTGCGTACTCGGTTTCGTGTAGAAAAACGATTAAAGATCGGAACGCTCAAATTGAATCCTATATACTTATTTAGGTTGTTCTTTATCTGACTGCCGAAGCTGTTTTCTGATCTTCCGCTCACCGTATAATAATTGCTACCCAAACCGGCGCTGAAAGAGAGTTGTGGATAGAATGCACTTTGAGCAATACGAATGCTATTAAGACTACCTTGTAAACGGTATTCTGCAGCCTTAATACTTGGTTTGTAAGCAAGAGCCTGTGTATATATATCATCCGGTGGGGTGAGAGATTCGAACTCTAGTTCTTCCTTAGGACTTTCGAGCACGAATCCTTCAGGCGTAGGTAATTCCAAAAGTTGGGTGAGGTCTAATAATGACAACTTGTACGTATTGTCTGATTGTACAGCAGTCATTTCGTCCTGTGCGACACGGGCTTGTGCTTCGGCCACTTCAGAAGGGGATGCTTTACCTACTCCGTGAAGTCCTTGGATGCGCTTTAGCTGGTCTTTGCTTAAATCTACCTGATTATGAGCAACCTTACTTAATTCTTGGTTGAATAAAACCTGCAAATAAGCGGAAGTGACATTGATTGCAATGTCTTCTTTGGCTTTATTCAAATCTTCTATAGCGGCTTTTAAATCCAACTTGGCAAGTGAATATTGGTTGGATAACTGCAAACCGGTAAATATAGGTACATTGGTTCCCAAGCTGAAACTGGTATTGGCACTGTTAATGTCACTATACGAGTTGTCTATCGGAGAAGCAGTACGTCCCCAACTCCAGTTTTGGCTGGCGCTACCGCTCAAATTCGGAAGACGTGTCCATTTGCTAGTGTTTACACTCACTTTATTGGCTTCAACACTGTTGGTCGATTGACGAATCTCTATATTATGCTCGATGGCATAGTCGATACATTGCCGCAATGTCCATGCTTGCGGGGAGTTGTTCTGTGCTTGGATAGAAGTGATTCCGATCCCGGCAAGCAGAAGGGCTGATATGGTTTTACGAATTATTTTCATTGAATTCAATTATTTATCTTTTTTCTCTGCACCCCGTATTTTGTCCTGTGCAGTTATTCCTTTCTTGATTTCTATCTTGATTCCATCACTCATACCGGCAGTCACCTGCGTACGCTGGAACTTTTGTTCGGGCACTGAATCTGTCATGATGTACACAAATGTAGAGTCGCCATTAAACTCAATAGTGCTTTCGGGCACTGCCAATACTTGATTTGCCCTTTGCAACACGATTTCCGCATTAGCCGAATATCCGGAACGAATCTGAACGGAATCTGGAATGGTAATTGCAGCCTTGATTTCAAATTGGTTGGCACCATTGGTTTCTACCCCTTTCGGAGAGATATATTCCAGAATGGCGTTGAAAGTCAGATTTTGCAAAGCTCCGATTGTCAGTTTGATCGGCATCTGTTCGTGGATACGTCCCACTTCCGTTTCATCAATATTACCACGGAAAATCATGTCGTTCATATTGGCTACCGTAGCAATCGTGGTTCCATCATTGAACGTGTTACTCATAATCACAGAGTTACCGGCTTTTACAGGTACATCCAAAATCAACCCGTCAATGGTAGAACGAATCATCGTACTACTGAACGATGCGCTGTTTTTGGTAATCCCTTCTTTTACGATTTCCAGATTATCTTTAGCCGTCTGTCTCTCTTCACGAGCTTGCTTCAAGGCTACTTCACTTTTCTCATATTCTTCCCGGCTAATCAGCTGATCTTCGTACAACTTCTTTACACGGGCAAAATCCGTTTCTGCCTGTGTTGCATTAATCTCTGCCAGGCGCACACGACTTTCCGCAGAATTCAGTTGACCGAGTTCAGGGATTACTTTTACTTTGGCGATCACTTCCCCTTTCTTCACAGCTTGTCCGGCTTCTTTGTACACTTCGTCGATAATACCCGAAATCTGCGGTTTGATTAAAATTTCGTCTCTCGGTTCTACCTTTCCGGTAGCTACTGTGGTCTTTTGGAGGTCAGTGACTTCCGGTTTTACTATTTCGTAAGTGATTACCTTGGGTTTAGACTTCTGATAAAGGAATACGAATGTTCCGACAAGAATGATAGCAATGGCTACCAATAATGTGATTTTCAGATACTTTTTCATGACTTTATTTATATTTTTATTGTTTACGATTAATAATTGAAATCCCTCGCACCTCTTTATTCGTCTCGAATAGCTTCAATCGGTTTGATAGCCATAGCCCGATAAGCAGGTGCCAGACCTGCCAACATTCCCAGTGCGATCAGAAGAGCACAAGTGCCGATTGCCAGTCCGAAGGTAACCTGAAAACGGACGTCTCCTCCGTCGGCGTTTGCTCCCATTTCTACCAATTGCAACACCATGACGGCAAAAGAGATTCCACACATTCCTGCAATAGTGGTAAGCACCATACTTTCCGATAGAATTTGTTGCAGGATATCTTTGGGGCGTGCGCCGATTGCCCGGCGGATACCAATTTCGGTGGTACGTTCTTTCACGGTTACCATCATAATATTAGATACGCCGATGGCACCTGCCAGCAGAGTCCCCAATCCTACCATCCAAACCAGTATGTTGATACCGGTAAACAGATTGTCTACCATCGAAAACATTGCTTCCGCATTCAGGTACATAAGTGCCTGTTTGTCGTTAGGCGCGATATAATGCGCAGCTTTAATAATCTGCTCCATTTCCGGTTGTACGTCGGACACTTTGATTCCATGCTTCACGGTGAAGCAGATGACGTCGATCCGTCCCCCTAAGTTATACGTTTGCTGCATTGTGGTGAAAGGCAGGGTGACAGCTTCCGAAGCCCGTCCCTGTATGTTCATATCCCCTTCGGAGGAAGACATGCCGATCACCTGATAATAAATTCCGTCCACACGTATGTATTTTCCGCAAGGGTCTTCTCCCGGTTTGAACAGGCTTTCATAGATACGTTTTCCGATAACGCACACTTTACGTGCTTCCTGTATATCCACTTCGTTGATAAACCTGCCGTAGGCCATTTCTTGTGATTCGATGTGGAGATAGTCCGGATATAATCCTTTCACGCTGCAATCGTATTTCTTATCTTCGTATACAGCTTTGGAACCCCAACGGGCAATGGAAGGAGTAATGACCTCCACATCTTTGACTTTCGAACGAAGACGCTCGATGTCGATAGCTTCCAGATTCCACCACCTGCCTTTGCGGAAACCTTTGTAAGCTTCGCCCGTTTTCTGTGCGGCAAGGAAGCCGGAGTTGGTTGCGAATCCTTCAAAGTTCTTTTTCATCATGCCTTCCAGTCCTTGTCCGCCGCCGATCAGGGCGACGAGCATAAAGATTCCCCAGAAAACACCGAATGCAGTCAGCAGGCTTCTCGTTTTATTTCTTGTAATGGTAATGAGGATTTCCTCACAGGTATCCATGTCTATTCTCATAGTCTTAATCTGCTCTAAGTGCTTCGATTGGTCGGATGCTGACTGCTTTTCGGGCAGGGAATAATCCGGCTAATGTACCAGCTATTATTAATGTGAGTGTAGCCTGTATGGCGATTCTTATATCTACTGTCGGATTCAGGAAAACAGTTTCCGTCCACATTCCGGTATCCATTGTCTGATTGCCAAAGGCGTTATTCATCCATTCGGTCACTCCGATACCCGCCACCATACCTATATATCCGAATATCGTGGTAATGGTGACACTCTCTACGATAATCAACCAGAGAATAGAAAGCGGCTTGGCACCCAGAGCTTTGCGGATACCGAATTCACGGGTACGTTCTTTTACGGTAATCAGCATAATGTTGGACACTCCTACAATCCCGCTTAACAGTGTGAAGATACCGATCACCCAGATAGCGATGCGTAGCATGTTCGAGCCTTGCTGCTGTTGCAAGTAGTTGGTAAACCGGTTCCAAATCCAGATAGCACTATGGTCTGTCGGGTCAAAGCGATGATTAGCCCCCAGCACCTTGCGGTAATGAGCTTCAAATGCTTCATTCGCTTCTATCGTTTCCAGGTTTTTGGTAGTCATGACAAGGTTATTCAACTTGTCTCCTTTGTTGTAAATCGTTTGCAGGGTGGTGAAGGGGATGTAAGCATCGCTGTCTCCGCTGTCTCCTTTATCATTATACAGCCCTACTACCTGATAAACCACATTTCCGGCATTGACAAACTGCCCGATAGGCTCGGTATGCGTTTTATCGAAAAGAATCTCTGCTGTCTTTTTATGGAGCACAATTACTTTCCGGCGCTCTTTAATATCAATTTCATTGATGAAACGTCCTTTGAAGAGTTTCACCACTTCTACTTCCGTATGGTTGGGATATACGCCGGAAAGATTCAAACTGACGTATTCTTGTCCGAAACTTAAGTTAATACCTCCTTGCCACACAGTTGCCCCGGCTTTAATGACATGGTCCGGAAAATAATGGTCGGTAGCGTCCACGTCTTTATTATCCAATTGCACTCGTCTTCCTTCTTTCAGTCCATCGTATGATTTGCTGGTCCATCCCGGAAAAATCTTGATGGAGTTCATGGCACGTTCGGAAGCCGATTGCTCGAATGCATGGATCAATCCGTTGCCTGCGCCTAACAGGACGATCAGCATAAAGATACCCCATGCCACAGCAAATCCTGTGAGAAAAGTCCTTAGCTTGTTACGCTTGATGGTACTGTATATTTCTTGCCAAATATCAATCATTTTTTTAAGTATTAGGTGATAAGTAGGTATTAAGTATTAGGTGTTAAGTATTAGGCTGCGCTGCGACCGCATGGAATTAATACTTAATACTTAATACTTATTTCATGAAACCGTCTTTGCCGAACGGAGAGGCATCGTGGTCGATATTATCTTCAATGCGTTCGATAACCCCGTCCTTGATGTGTATAATCTTGTCTGTTTGGTTGGCAACTCCGCTTTCGTGGGTGACAACCACAATCGTCATTCCCAGTTTATGAAGATCTTTCAGAATTTGCATCACTTCCACGGAAGTTTTACTGTCCAAAGCTCCCGTAGGCTCATCTGCCAGAATGATTTGCGGTTGGGTGATTAAAGCCCGTGCGATTGCTACACGTTGTTTCTGACCGCCACTCATTTCGTTGGGCATGTGATGTGCCCAGTCTTTTAAACCCAGACGGTCGAGATATTCCAAGGCAAGTGCATTTCGCTTCTTGCGGCTTATCCCTTGATAAAATAAAGGAAGTGCTACATTCTCTACGGCATCTTTAAAGGAAATCAGATTGAATGACTGGAAGATAAATCCGATCATGCGGTTCCGGTATTCGGCAGCTTTGGTTTCGCTTAAGTTCTTGATGAGTACGTTATTCAGATAATACTCTCCGGTGTCGTAGTTGTCGAGAATTCCCAATATATTGAGTAAAGTTGATTTCCCAGACCCGGATGCTCCCATGATGGAAACAAATTCTCCCTGTTCGATATTGAGATTGATACCTTTAAGTACATGGAGAGGCGCTCCGTTGTTGTAGGTCTTGTTGACGTTTGTTAGTTGTATCACAATTTTCTTTATTTAGATTCTGTTTTCTAATAATTTTCTACTATTAGACGGCTGCAAGATACGAAAAGTTGCAAAGAGGTTGAACTTTTTTTGAAAAACATTTTGTAGACTCAATCTTCTTTACGTAATTTGTGTGCAGTAAACTTAATGATTAACTAACCCTTTTAAATAAAAGTATCATGAATTCAAACATGGAAAAGCCCTACGTAGTAGGTATTGACATAGGCGGAACGAATACCGTCTTTGGAATTGTAGACGCACGCGGAACTATTATTGCCAGCAGTTCAATCAAAACATCTGGTTATCCTACAGTAGAAGAATACGCTGATGAAGTGTGTAAAAGCCTGCTTCCATTGATTATTGCTAATGGTGGCGTTGATAAAATCAGAGGCATCGGTATCGGTGCTCCGAATGGTAACTATTACACGGGAACGATTGAATTTGCTCCGAACTTGCCTTGGAAAGGAATTCTTCCGTTGGCTGCCATGTTTGAAGAAAGACTGGGTATCCCCACTGCTTTGACAAACGATGCAAATGCTGCTGCTATCGGTGAAATGACTTATGGCGCTGCCCGTGGTATGAAAGACTTTATCATGATTACACTGGGTACCGGTGTGGGTAGTGGTATTGTTATCAACGGCCAGATGGTATATGGACATGACGGTTTTGCAGGCGAATTAGGACACGTGATCGCTCGTCGCGATGGTCGTCTTTGCGGTTGTGGACGTAAGGGATGTCTGGAAACTTACTGTTCGGCTACCGGTGTAGCTCGCACAGCTCGCGAATTCCTTGCCGCTCGTACGGATGCCAGCTTGCTTCGTAACATTCCTGCAGAAAACATTACTTCAAAAGATGTATATGATGCAGCTGTACAAGGTGATAAATTGGCACAGGAGATCTTCGAATTTACAGGTAATATCTTGGGTGAAGCTTTGGCGGATGCTATTGCATTCTCCAGCCCTGAAGCCATTGTATTGTTCGGTGGCTTGGCTAAGTCCGGTGACTATATCATGAAACCGATTCAGAAGGCCATTGATGATAATATCCTGAATATCTATAAAGGTAAGACGAAATTGCTCGTTTCCGAATTGAAGGATTCTGATGCTGCTGTACTGGGTGCCAGTGCATTGGCTTGGGAACTGAAAGATTTGAAAGAATAATATATCATTATTATAATAAAGGTGATGAAGCCTCGGGAGTCTATGACTTTCGGGGCTTTGTTTTATTATTCCTTTCCGCCATCTACAAGGCATCTACAGCCTATTCAGAAAAGGGTTTATTCTCACTAGTATGAGAAATAATACTCATACTAATGGGAATATATTCTCATAGGTATGAGTATTTTTTCTCACAGGTGTGAGTATAGTTGAGAAAATGTACTTCCCAGATAATAGCTTTGCGAGAATGGTAGCAATAAAAAAGGGAACTTCATTCATTATGAAGTTCCCTTTTTTATTTCGAATCGAAAAGTTCGGCTTAGCCGTTAACTCTTTTTTCTTTGATTCTAGCTTTCTTACCAGTAAGAGCACGCAGGTAGTACAATTTAGCGCGACGAACTTTACCTACCTTGTTCACCTCGATGCTATCGATAGCCGGTGATTCGATTGGGAAAATTCTTTCTACGCCTATAGTTCCTGACATTTTACGTACAGTAAAACGTTTCTTGTCTCCGTGACCGGCGATTTTGATAACAACACCACGGTACAACTGTACACGTTCTTTGTTACCCTCGATAATACGATATGCCACTGTTACAGTGTCTCCTGCTTTGAAGCTCGGGTGCTGTTTTCCGGTAGCAAATGCTTCTTCTGCAATTTTAATTAAATCCATTGTTGTTATTATTAAATTGTTTCATCGTTACAACGCAACATACCAAGTATCTCTTCTCTTGACAGCGATTGCGCGAAAGCGGTGCAAAGTAACGAATTATTTGCCAGATAGCCAAATGTTTTTGTATATTTGTAGCATATCTAAAAATAGCGAACATGAAACAGACTTATGTAAAGTATCTGATGGTGGCAGTGTTGACAGGAGGTTTCCTGTTTACTTCCTGCCGGACCGCACGCGAGACTACGGCACAGTACGAAGTAACCAAAGTAGAGGGTAGCATGATAACGATTGATTCTGTTTGGGACACCACTCCCAACGTGAAAGCTACCGAAATCTTAAAGCCTTATAAGGAAAAGGTGGATGCGATGATGTATGAAGTCATCGGTACCAGTGCGATGAAGATGGACAAAGGAGCTCCTGAAAGCTTGCTATCCGACCTTGTCGCGGGTGTTTTACAGCAAGCGGCAACCCAGGTATTGGGGAAACCGGCCGATATGGGATTGGTAAATATGGGTGGCTTGCGTAATATCTTGCCCGAAGGAGATATCACGGTAGGAGATGTTTTTGAAATTCTTCCTTTCGAGAATTCCCTTTGTGTATTGACTATGAAAGGGACAGACTTGCGACGGCTTTGTGAAGCAATAGCGTCTCTGCATGGCGAAGGAGTGAGCGGTATCCGCCTCGAAATCACAAAAGACGGAAAGCTGCTGAACGCATTTATTGCCGGAAAACCGCTAAAGGATGACCAGCTTTACACAGTGGCTACTATCGACTATCTGGCAGATGGAAACGGACGAATGGATGCGTTCCTGCAGGCAGAAAAGAGAGTATGCCCCGAAGATGCTACCTTACGCGGACTGTTTCTTGATTATGTACGCAAACAAACAGCCGAAGGCAAAGTGATTACCTCCAAACTGGACGGACGTATTACGATAAAATAAAAAAGGAGAATCTAAAAATATTGAATATGAAAAGATTTCAGATATTATTCCTGCTATGTCTTGCATTGAGTTTCACTTTTTCAATCTTTGCGCAGGATACCAAAGAAGTTATCATTTTACAAACAAGCGATGTGCATAGCCGTATCGAACCTATCAATCAGAAGGGCGACCGATATTATAACAAAGGTGGTTTTGTCCGCCGGGCTGCTTTTCTCGAAGAGTTCCGCAAAGATCATAAGAATGTATTGCTTTTCGATTGCGGAGATATTTCCCAGGGGACACCTTATTATAATATGTTCCGTGGAGAAGTAGAAATCAAACTGATGAATGAAATGGGCTATGATGCAATGACAATCGGTAACCATGAGTTTGATTTCGATGTGGATAATATGGCCCGTATTTTTAAGATGGCTGATTTTCCGGTCGTTTGTGCCAACTATAATCTGGATGCTACGGTGTTAAAAGATATAGTCAAGCCCTACGTCGTTCTGGAGAAATATGGTTTGAGAATTGGCGTGTTCGGTCTCGGAACCCAGCCGGAAGGAATGATTCAGGCCAATAAATGCGAAGGAGTCGTTTATGAAGATCCTATCCGTGTATCCAACGAGATAGCTACCTTGTTGAAAGAGGAAGAAGGTTGTGATCTGGTCGTATGCCTGTCTCATCTGGGCATCCAGATGGATGAACATCTGGTTGCCGGAACACACAATATCGACGTGATTCTGGGTGGACACTCCCATACATTTATGGAAGGCCCCAAAACATACTTGAATATGGACGGAAAAGAGGTGCCTGTCATGCACACAGGAAAAAATGGTGTTCGTGTAGGCCGTCTCGATTTGACATTGAAACATAAATGAAGATAATTCCCTCAATAGTAACGCTTTTATTCCTTATCGCGGCCGGCACAGTTTCGAGTCCGGCGCAAAATGCTACCACCGTTGAACCTCTGCTGGTGTACAAAGCCCTTCAGGACAAGGACTGCCGGCACTGGGTTGATTCGGTGATGGATAAACTTTCCTTTAAAGAAAAGGTAGGTCAGTTATTCATCTATACCATTGCTCCGGTAGACACCAAACGAAACCTGGAACTGCTGCGCGAAGTCATCGACACTTATAAAGTAGGCGGACTTCTCTTTTCCGGCGGGAAGATGCAAAACCAGGTCGAACTGACGAACCGGGCGCAACGACAAGCCAAAGTACCTTTGATGATTACCTTTGATGGAGAATGGGGGTTGTCTATGCGCTTGCGCGGTACGCCTGTCTTCCCGCGAAATATGGTGCTGGGATGTATACGCGACAATCGGCTGCTTTATGAGTACGGACGTGAAGTTGCCCGTCAATGCCGGCAGATTGGAGTACAGGTAAACTTTGCTCCCGTGGCGGACGTGAATATAAACCCTAAAAATCCTGTCATCAATACCCGTTCTTTTGGCGAAGATCCGATCCAAGTGGCCGATAAGGTAATCGCTTATGCTTCCGGTTTGGAAGGTGGAGGGGTGTTATCTGTGTGCAAACACTTTCCCGGACACGGGGATACCGATGTCGATTCGCATAAAGCGCTTCCGGTACTTCCTTTCACTCGCGAGCGTCTGGATAGTGTGGAGCTTTATCCTTTTAAAGAGGCCATCCGTGCCGGACTGGGCGGTATGATGGTGGGGCATCTGCAAGTTCCGGTGATTGAACCTATTGGCGGACTTCCGTCTTCCTTGTCCCGCAATGTCGTGTATGATTTGCTGACCGATGAACTGGCGTTCAAGGGATTGATATTTACCGACGCGCTTGCCATGAAAGGTGTGGCAGGAAATGGAAATGTCAGTTTGCAGGCTTTGAAAGCAGGTAATGACATGGTACTGTCTCCCCGGAACCTGAAGGAAGAGATACCGGCCGTACTGGAAGCTGTTGAAAAAGGGGAACTAAGCCGTGAAGAGATTGAAAGCAAATGCCGCAAAGTCTTGACTTATAAATATGTGTTGGGACTTAAGAAGAAATCGTATGTACAATTATCCGGTCTGGAACAACGCATTAACAGTCCGCAGACACGTGACCTGGTTCGTCGGTTGAATTTAGCGGCAATAACCGTTTTGAATAACAAGAATCATATCCTTCCTCTACATACAGACAAGGAACAGAAGATTGCACTGCTCGAAGTGGGAAATCCCGGAAAAACTGATGTATTGGCCAAACAACTTTCCCGTTATACCTCTTTGGTCCGCTTTTGCCTTCGCGCTAATCAGACAGAAGAGGAAAACCAACGGTTGCGTGATTCTCTGTCTACCTATAAACGAATCATTGTAGCCATTAGCGAACAGCGCTTGGCTTCTTATCAGCCTTTCTTTGCGAAGTTTGCTCCTCAAAGTCCGGCTATTTATCTGTTCTTCACTCCTGGGAAGATGATGTTACAGATTCAGCGGGCCGTGGCTCATGCTTCGGCAGTCGTGTTGGGACATAGTTACAATGTAGACGTGCAGCGTCAGGTCGCAGATGTGTTATTTGCCAAGGCATCCGCAGACGGACAGTTGTCGGCAAGCTTGGGAGAACTGTTTCCAACGGGAGCAGGAGTGACCATTACCCCCAAGACGCCATTGCATTTCGTGCCGGAAGAATATGGGCTTTCTTCCACTCATTTGAAACGCATTGATTCCATCGCATTAGACGGTATTCGTCAGGGAGCTTATCCCGGTTGCCAGGTGGTAGTGTTGAAAAACGGGCATATCATGTTCGACAAATCTTTCGGCACTTATGCGGGTAAAGGAAGTCCGCGTGTCGAATCTACCAGTATCTACGATTTGGCTTCCCTATCAAAGACGACGGGCACTTTGCTTGCCATCATGAAACTCTACGATAAGGGACGTTTCAATCTGACAGATAAGATTTCGGATCATTTACCGTTTTTGCAACGTACTGATAAGAAAGATATAACGATTCAGGAAATCCTGTATCATCAGTCTGGTTTACCTTCCTGGATTCCTTTCTACCAAGAAGCCATTGATAAGGATAGTTATGACGGAAGATTGTTCAGCGCACGCAAAGACGCGCATCATCCGTTACAGTTGGGAACGACTTCATGGGCGAATCCGAAGTTCAAATTCAAAAGTGAATACGTCTCTCCCGTCAAGACCGGTGATTACACTGTTCAAATCTGCGATAGTTTGTGGTTAAACCGTTCTTTCCGGAAGGTGATGGAAGAGAAAATAATGGAAGCTCCGTTAAAGCAGAAACGCTATGTATATAGTGATGTCGGATTCATTCTGTTGGGCATGTTGGTAGAACAACTGGCCGGTATGCCTATGGAAGCCTATCTGCAACGTGAGTTTTACGAACCGATGGGGTTGGAGTATACAGGCTACTTGCCTTTACGCCGTTTTGCCAAATCGGAAATTGTCCCTTCCAACAAAGACCGTTTCTTGCGTAAAGAGACTTTGCAGGGATTTGTGCATGATGAGGCTTCCGCTTTCTTTGGCGGATTGGCCGGAAATGCCGGACTTTTCTCTACTGCCCGTGATGTAGCCCGCGTTTATCAGATGTTGCTGAATGGAGGAGAAATAGATGGTCAACGCTATCTAAGCAAAGAAACCTGCCAGTTGTTTACTACGGAAACTTCAAAGATCAGCCGGCGTGGCTTGGGCTTTGACAAACCGGATGCTGATGATCCGAAGAAAGGAAATTGTGCTCCTGCCGCACCTGCCGGAGTGTACGGTCATACCGGCTTTACCGGTACATGTGCATGGGTAGATCCGGTCAATGAACTGGTTTATGTATTCCTTAGCAACCGGATTTATCCGGATGTAACAAATCGCAAACTGAACCAACTGCACATTCGTGAGCGAATACAAGGGGCGATTTATGATGCGATGAAGAAAAAATAAAAAAAAGAAAGGTAAAAGGTGCCTATATTAAAAGCTACCTTTTACCTTTTTTATTATTAACGTAAATTCTGATAGTTGTCAGCCAGCCTTAGAAGGATACACCCAGGCGGAAGCCGAAGTTGCTCAATCCATCTACACTGTAATGCAGTACGTCAGCCTTGTTGGTACCATAGCTGTAGTACAAAGCAAAGTGCAAGCCCGGTCCGTAAACCCATGGGAATACATTGATACCTACTTCAGGAGAAGCGTAGAATCCCCAACTGTTTTCTCTTGCTTCCAGCATGCTGAAATTAGAGCGGATTTTAGCATATTCAGCACCTAATTTAGCACTGACGTATGGTTGAAAGGCTCCACCACGATTCCACTGGTAACGTGCAGCAGCACCGAAAGGCAATTGGAAAATGGTATGTTGCTGATCGGTAGTCACTTCACCGGCACCCATCTGGAAGGTTTCGCGACCTACATATTCGTGGTTGCTGTGATAGTTGAGGAAAAGACCCAAACCGATGTTAGGAGTAACGAAATAACCACCTTCGAAGTTCATACCCCAACCGCTTGCTTTATCAGCAAAATTGTTACTTAGCGGAGCGTTGAACTGCCAGTCGATATTTGCATATCCATTGTCCGATAGCTGTGCCTTAGCCGGCATGGCGAAGGCGATGGCAATAGCCGCCAAGGCTACTACCTTGAAGTATATATTTTTTCTTGTTTTCATAACAGTTGTAGTTGTTTATTTGTTAGTAAGATAAGGTGACTGTGTAAATGACTGGTTGACAGCTTCTACTGCAAGAGTACGGTTGATAGCTTTGGAACCAGTTTCAAATCCGGTCAGATAACTTGTCCATACAACAGGCAGTTTTTTACTGTCTCCCTGTTCGGCTTTCAAGTTCACCATTTCTGTCAGGAAGGAGTTGGTGCTATAACTATAAGTTACTGCATACGGGTAGTACCATCCACCACCCCAGTTGCCACCCCAGTAGCCAGGGCCCCAATATCCGGGATAACCCCACCACCATTCAGGTTGTGTGTAGCTGGTGAAATAATAAGTACTTGCGATGTAGCTTACCTGGATACCAAGATCTGCGCTTTCCTGGTCAGCTGCTGCTTCGTAACCTCTAGCTTCCATATTGTCTGTATAAGCTGCCAGAATTTGTTCTGCGCCTTCACCTTCGAGATATTCCGGTTCTTTACTATCACTGATGACCAGAATCTGTGGTGCCAGATAGAATGTAGGAACTTTGAAATCGGCTTTCTTGTCGTAGTTAGTGTATACCAGATAATTGTCATCCAGTTTACCCATGTCCGGGTCTTTTTCACATGAAGCGAGTGCAAAGACCGCCAATAAAATAGGAATTAATTTCTTCATATCTTTTATAATGTTTAGGTTATATAAAAATCACGCCCAGGTACCTTGGGCTTTTGATACAAACAACAAGAAAGGTGGAAAAAGGTTCGCGTGGAAATTTCTTTTGCCGGAAAATTAACATATTTCTTTGGCCCGGCGGAAAGAAAAACGGTGAGCGCTCTGCCCTATTATCAGGGAGTTTGCTCACCGTTTATTATTTACAGATATTTATTTGAAAAATCCGTTTATTAAAACAGAGGTTTTAGTAGATCCGGTATTTCTACCTTATCAAGTTCCAGTTCAGTTACCCGTTGTTTACCCAATTGAGTCAGATGGAAATACATCTGTCTCCGGTCTTCACTTCCGAGTGATCGGACGATTAGTCCTTTTTCTTCCAGTATCCGCAGCATTTTGGATGTGTGTGAGGGGCTTAGTTCGGTTTGTTTAGACAGGTTGGTAGCCGTCACTTTGTCCGAAGCCTCTTTAAGGGCACACAATATCATTGCTTCATTAAGCGTTATCTGGTACATTTTTTCAAATGCTGTTTCAAAGTTTCCCATTGCTTTGAATACATCACGCATTGCACATATTGTTTTCATACCTTATTTAAATATTTCATTTGTTCATTTTTTAAATAAATAGATTAACGTTTGCGTTATCCGCCCGTTCCATATACGTTGCTACGCCGCCAATGGTCACCTCGTCCAGGAGTTCTTCTTGTTTGACTCCCATCACGTCCATTGACATCTGGCAAGCAATAAATTCCACACCGTTTTCCAGCGCTTGCTGGCGCAGGGATTCCAGTGAATCAATCCCTTTTTTGTTCATGATATACCGCATCATTTTTCCGCCTATTCCGCCCATACTCATCTTAGAAAGTTTCAGCTTTTTGGAGCTGGAAGGCAGCATCATGCCAAACATTTTTCCGAAAATATCCTTTTCGGTTTCCGGTTTGTGCAACTTCTTGATGACGTTCAGTCCCCAGAATGTAAAGAAGATGGTGACTTTCTGCCCCGTAGCTGCTGCGCCGTTTGCTAGTACAAAAGTAGCCAAAGCTTTATCCAAATCATCACTAAACATGATAAAGGTTTTTCCTTTGCCCTCACATGAAGTAACAATATTGCACGATTTTGGTTCTCCTTTTTCTATGACAACAACAGATTTTCCTCCGGAGCTGTCTTTCGAAATCAGTTGATTGCCCGTTGAACTGCACCATGCGGCAGCGTCACGCGGAAATCCCGGATCGGTTGAGGTGATTTCCACCCGTTCGCCTGACGCCAGTGTATCCATTGTTTTTTTCATTTTCAAAATCGGGCCGGGACATTGTAATCCGCAGGCGTCTACCCGAACTGTTTTAGCGGGGTTTGCAAGAGTATCGGCGGTGACGGCAGCAGTGGCAGTAACCGTGGTATCCGAAACCTTAGCAACCCCAGGTTGCCCAACTTGGGGACTACCTCCCTGTTGTTCGGGTGATTCGTCTATTTCATTTCCATTTTCTTCGCGTATGATAATCGGAGCAGTGGCAGCTCGATAAGTCTTCAGTCCTCCCGAGAGATTACGCACCTTGTCAAATCCATGTTGAGTCAATATCCGGTAGGCAAGATACCCCCGTAGTCCGACAGCGCAGAAGGTATAAATCATTTTATCTTTCGGCAGTTCGGCCAGCCGGTCACGAAGCTCATCCAGCGGAATATTCACGGCGCCCGGTAAGCTGCCTAAAGAATATTCGTCCGGGGTGCGGACATCCAGCAGGAACTTATTTTCCATTTCAATGTCCCGCAACTCTCTCCAATATACCGGATTGGTTTTGCCGGTAATGATGTCTTCCGCTACATATCCTGCCAGTGCTACCGGATCTTTGGCCGAAGAGAACGGAGGAGCATACGCTTGTTCCACTTTCATCAGGTCGTAGATCGTTCCCTCGTGTTTGATGACAAGCGCGAGTTCGTCAATCCGTTTGTCCACTCCGTCGTAACCGACGATTTGCCCGCCGTACAATCTTCCCGTCTTTTTGTCGAAAGTGATTTTGATACTCATCGGCATGGCATCCGGATAGTAGCCGGCATGAGAGGCGGGATGGATGGTAGATGACATATAATCTATCTCTTCCTGGCGCAGGCGCTTGCCGGGTAAACCGGTTGAAGCAACGGTCATGTCGAAAACTTTTGCGATTGAAGTGCCGATAGAACCTTCGTAAGGTATTTTTGCCCCGAGAACGTTGTCTGCAACGATGCGTCCCTGACGGTTGGCAGGTCCGGCAAGATAGTTGAGCCAGGGTTTTCCGGTGATCGGATGGCGGAACTCGATTGCGTCACCGATGGCATAAATCGATTCATCAGACGTTTGCAGGTAATCATTCACGGCAATACCTCCTGCAGGGCCGATAGTCAGTTCGGCAGCTCGTGCCAGACTGGTTTCTGGGCGTACTCCGATTGACAGGATAACGATATCGGCAGAAATGGACTGACCGTTTTTGAACGTTACTTTCAACCCTTTTCCCTCCCGGCTAAAAGAGGCGACAGCTTGTTCCAGATAAAGATTGACTCCTTTATCCATCAAGTGCTGGTGGACGAGCGATGCCATCGAGAAGTCAATAGGAGCCATCACTTGATTGCCCATTTCCACAATCGACACTTTCGCTCCCTGTGTATGTAAGTTTTCCGCCATTTCCAGACCGATAAATCCGGCTCCTACGATAACGGCTTTTCGCGGAGCGTGGCTCTTGATATATTCTTTGATCCGATCCGTGTCGGTGACATTCCTTAACGTGAAGATTCCGCTAAGGTCGATTCCTGGAAGAGGAGGACGCACCGGGGAAGCTCCGGTGGAGATGACTAATTTATCGTAGCTCTCCTCATAAGTGTCTTCACTGCTTTGCCGGATGGTCACTGTCTTTCTTTTCCGGTCAATGAAAATCGCTTCGTTTTCTGTACGTACATCTACACGGAAGCGTGTAGAGAAGGCTTCGGGCGTTTGCACGAACAATTTATCCCGTTCCTCTATCACTCCTCCTATATAATAAGGAAGCCCGCAATTGGCGTATGATATATACTTTCCTTTTTCCAAAAGGATAATTTCTGCTGTTTCATCTACTCGTCTGATTCGGGCAGCAGTGGTGGCTCCTCCTGCAACTCCCCCAATAATAATTATTTTCATCTGTTTATAGTGTAAATAGTTTCCTATGGAAATAACAAACAGGATCGAAGAAATGTTCATGGATTCAGATAAAAAAACTATATTTGCGCACCCTGTTTTTCATTCTTCTATTTAATGTAGACAAATTGTATGAATAAAATTCTTATTATTGACGATGAAGTCCAGATTCGCAGCCTTTTAGCTCGTATGCTGGAACTTGAGGGCTATGAAGTGTGTCAGGCAGGTGATTGCAAAGCTGCCATCAAACAACTGGAAATTCAATCGCCCGACGTAGCTTTATGCGATGTTTTTCTTCCTGATGGAAACGGAGTGGATCTAGTTTTGAATATCAAAAAAATAGCTCCCAATGTAGAAGTGATTCTTCTTACTGCTCACGGCAATATTCCCGACGGGGTGCAGGCTATCAAAAACGGTGCGTTTGATTATATAACGAAAGGAGACGATAATAACAAGATTATCCCTCTCATTAGTCGTGCCGTAGAGAAAGCAAAAATGAATATCCGTCTCGAAAAACTGGAAAAGAAGGTCGGGCAAATGTACTCGTTCGATTCTATCCTGGGGGAGTCAAAAGTGCTGAAAGAGTCGGTGTCTTTGGCGCAGAAGGTGTCTGTGACAGATGTTCCCGTATTGCTGACGGGAGAAACCGGAACAGGAAAGGAGGTCTTTGCGCAGGCTATACATTATAACAGCAAGCGGAGCAAACAGAATTTTGTGGCGGTCAACTGTTCGTCTTTCAGCAAAGAACTGCTCGAAAGCGAGATGTTCGGACATAAGGCAGGTTCGTTTACCGGTGCGTTGAAAGATAAGAAAGGGCTTTTTGAAGAGGCCAATAACGGAACGATCTTTCTGGATGAAATCGGAGAGATGGCTTTCGAATTGCAGGCAAAGTTACTGCGTATCCTTGAAACAGGAGAATATATAAAGATCGGTGATACCAAGCCGACAAGAGTCAATGTGCGTATCATCGCTGCTACCAACCGGAATTTGCAGGAGGAGATCAAAGCCGGGCATTTCCGTGAGGACTTGTTTTATCGTCTTTCGGTTTTTCAGGTGCATCTTCCTTCGCTTCGCGAACGTACCGGTGATATCAGGATTCTTGCGACTGCTTTCGCCAAAAGTTTCTCTGAAAAACTTTCGTATGCCGTCAATGAGATGACTCCTGCTTTTTTGGAAGCGCTGGAACAACAGCCGTGGAAAGGGAATATCCGTGAGTTGAGAAATGTGATTGAGCGTAGCCTGATTGTTTGCGAAGGTGGACGGCTGGATATCTGCGACCTTCCTTTGGAAATCCAGAACACTCATTATGAATGTTCGGACGATAGTACAGGTAGTTTTGAACTGGCTGCAATGGAGCGCAGGCATATTGCGCGTGTGTTGGAATATACGAAAGGGAATAAAACGGAAGCTGCCCGCTTGTTGAAAATCGGACTTACTACGTTGTATCGGAAGATAGAGGAATATAAAATCTGAATATACATTTTAATCAGGCCACGCACTGGCTTTCGAGAAATTGTTTGGATAGCGAACTGATTAGTTTGTTTTTATCTGTGCTGTGCACAGATAGTGTGAGCCGATGATATGTATTACAGACATATTTTCGTCCATAACCATTTCGGCATATTTGTGTAGTTCCCTTTCAATGATTCGCAGGGTGTCCCGACTGGCTGTCAGCATCATCGAGATAGATACATTAGATGAGGCCATTGAGATGACATTGATTTGATATTTGTTGATAACTTCCAATATCTTACCCATAAACAAATATCCGGGCAATACATTCAATGAGGTAAAACGTACAAAGGTAGCCGAATCCTGTGAGAGGATGGCCTTGACACTGTTGCCTGTGTCATGGGAAGATATATAGAGTCGTTCTGTTGACAGATCGTGTGTATCGGTTAGGCGGATAACTATATTAGAGCGTGCCGCAAGGGTGATACAATCTGCGTAGAGCAGGTGTACTCCGCTGTTAATCAGTTGTTCGGCTTCTATGTAAGTTAGTGAATGTTGTTCTCGCAGACAATTCCGGTTTGCGTAGATATGGTTGATAGGGGTGGATAACAGCATTTCGTCCGCTTTGAATAGGGTGGCAAGCACTGTTGCATAGTAATCATTGCGTTGTTCGCTCATAAAGTCTATTTCACCATACACATTTCTGCAAATGGAAAGTGGGGCGATAAAAATATCTACATTCCGGTTCTCGTCAATGTATTGTTGGATAGATTCCTGAATATATGGGATGTCCGGCTTTCTTTCCAGGTTGATCTGTATAAGTTTGCCGGTATCTAATGTTTGGGCACGAAGACCCTGTTGACGTAAGCAATAAGTGAATAAATCGCTGGATAATCCGTATACTTCCGCTTTTATCATTTTATCAATCAGTAAATCTGCTTTGTCTTCTACAAGTATATGTATTTTCTTTATACACTCCAGAATCCGGTTTTTAATTTCCTGATTTAAGTGCGAATCTGTAATGAGATGATTGGCAAGGGTACAGCAATATGCTTCGATGGCATTGACTGTGGTATGAGAAGCTTCATCTTCTTCGTGAAACCAACTGATGGAAATAGCCTGTAACCACTCCTGTAATTGTGCCAATATAGGGACTACAGCTACATAAGGATGTTCTTTCTGAATACAATTGATTACTTGCTTCATTTCATCCTCATCTTTAATTTTCTCGAATTTACAAACTTTCATTGTTATCTGGTTATTTATTGGTTACTACTCTTTTCAAAATGATATGCCTTTTTTCAAAAGAGAAAGATATTTAAGAATTATTCCTTAGCTTTAGAATATGGTATATCTGTATAAATCAATCTGTTAATGTTGCAATCAATGTTTTTAATACATTTCTTTACTATAAGTAATCTGCTAATACCATACCACATTGGGATATGAAAATAAGATTTCTTATCTTTGTTGCGTAATTGATTGATAAACCAGCAATATTCATCCATTTATGAAACTCTGCATATAGCTACGCTCAACGAATAGCATCATTTCTAACAGGGCTATTCAGCTATCCGACAGGCAACTACTCGCCTGGCAAAGAGTTTTATATCCATTTTTATAAATTTACGGAACTGTGTGCTGCTATGATGTGGTATACCGTATCGTGTTATTTTTAAGTTGAGCAATGAATTATACATATAAGCAAATATGGCTCATCAACTTTCCTGTGATGATGAGCATTCTGATGGAACAATTAATCAATATTACCGACGCTATTTTCCTGGGGCATGTGGGAGAAGTCGAACTGGGAGCTTCTGCGCTTGCCGGAATCTATTATTTAGCTGTTTATATGTTGGGCTTCGGATTCAGCATCGGGCTGCAGGTAATGATTGCCCGGAGAAATGGGGAACAACATTATAAAGAGACGGGACGTACATTTTTTCAGGGAGTATATTTCCTGTCGGGGATGGCAGTCATTCTTTGCCTATTGCTCCATTTGGCTTCTCCCTTGATCCTGCGCCGGTTGATAACTTCGGATGAAATTTATCAGGCAGTGATTCATTATCTGGATTGGCGTAGCTTCGGTTTGTTATTCTCATTTCCTTTTTTAGCTTTCCGGTCTTTTCTGGTAGGGATAACAACGACCAAAGCATTGTCCGTGGCAGCTATCATGGCTATCTGTATCAATATTCCTTTTAACTATCTGCTGATATTCAAACTGAATCTGGGTATATCCGGGGCGGCGATGGCTTCTTCTTTGGCAGAGTTCGGAGCTTTTATCGTACTCCTATTATATATGTGGGTGAGGGTAGATAAAGTGAAATATGGGCTGAAGGTCGTTTATGATGGGAAAGTGTTAATAAAGTTGTTGAGGATATCTGTATGGAGTATGCTTCACTCTTTTGTCAGCGTTGCTCCCTGGTTTCTGTTCTTCGTTGCTATCGAGCATCTGGGAAGGACAGAGCTTGCTATTTCCAATATTACTCGTAGTGTTTCTACCGTCTTTTTTGTGATTGTCAACTCTTTTGCATCCACTACTGGTTCATTAGTCAGCAATCTAATTGGGGCGGGGCAGGGGAAGGAACTTTTTCCCGTTTGCCATAAAGTTCTTAGGTTGGGTTATGCCGTGGGGGGGCCATTGATAGTTATGGCTCTTTGGGGTAACCAATGGGTTATCGGATTTTATACGAATAACGATAATCTGGTGAGACTAGCTTTCTATCCTTTTATAGTTATGCTGTTGAATTATGCTTTTGCACTGCCCGGATATGTTTATATCAATGCTGTTACCGGTACAGGAAAGACGAAGCTCGCCTTTATCTTCCAGTTAATCACCATTCTTGTATATTTGATTTATCTGTATCTGTTAAGTGAATGTTTTCATGCTTCTCTGACTGTGTATATGACGGCAGAATATTTGTTTGTTATTTTATTAGGGATACAATCTATCATTTACTTAAAGAGGAAATCCAACTAGAATATGTATTTTTGTACTTTCAATACTTGATACTTTCTCGAAATGACTGAAGATATAAAGAATAAACTTTTGATGTGTGCGGAGATGTATCATCGCGCAGACTTTATACAAAGCGATCCGGTGCAGTTTCCCCATCGTTATACGCTGAAACAGGATATCGAAGTCAGCGGTTTGCTGACAGCGATTATGAGTTTTGGCAATCGCAAACAGATCTTGAAGAAAGCGGACGAATTGCACGGGCTAATGGGAGATTCGCCTTATCAGTATGTACTGTCCCGTCAGTGGGAGAGAGATTTCCCATCGGGAGCAACCGGTAGTTTTTATCGGATGCTGTCACATGCTGATTTCTATGGATATTTTCAGCGATTATACATTGCTTATACACAGTTTGAAAGTCTGGAAGAAGCCTTGAAGACATACCCCGGAATACCGATGGAAAAGCTATGTGCATTTCTTGAAGTCTCTGCCAAAAGCCCTCAAAAGAAACTGAATATGTTTTTGCGTTGGATGATTCGTCGGGACTCGGAAGTCGATTTGGGCATTTGGGAGAGTTTTGATCGCAGGGATTTGATTGTTCCCTTGGATACACATGTCTGCCGGGTAGCCCATTATTTCAAGTTGACGGATGCGGAAAACTTTTCTCTGAAAAATGCCCGTCAGATAACGGCAGCATTGGCTAAAGTCTTTCCGGATGATCCTTGTTTGGGCGATTTTGCTCTGTTCGGATTAGGGGTGAATGGGGAGATTTAATGTATAATCTGATAAAATGAAATTTTCGATTATAATCGGAAAAGTCTACGTTAAGCGAACAGTTTTCGATCATAATCGAAAAATTAGAGAGCTGTTAAAATACTGTTAGGATAATTCATTAATATTTATTTTGTCTAATTTGGGATTTGGAAAAGCAGGGTTTAAATAAAAGTATTCACTTCGTTTATAACGTTTAAATCCCATTTTCTTATAAAAATTGTATAACTGTTTTTTGGCGATATTACTATCCTGTTCCATTTGTTTAAAATTCATTTTAGTATTCCATTCACTATCCTGTTTAGAAGAGTTAGGATGACTAACTTCTAATTGTAATGGAAAAGCTTTTAGGATTGCAATTCCATATGAACTATTTAATCTAAGCAGGATATCTTTCGTGATAAGTTTACCATATCCTTTTCCGCGATATTCAGGTAGAATTTCAATTCGATCTAAATATAGAATATTTGAGTTGAATGATTCGTCGATTTTTTCTTGCCATTCTTTTTTAAAACTGTTAGTATCATAATCAAATAATAGACCTCCTAGTTCATTATGATCGAGTTGGGAAAATAAATCATCAACCCAATAATTATCTTCTATACATAGCTCCCATAAGAAAAGTTTAACGTTTACTTTTCCTATTAATGAAGCACTTTCTTTGTCGTTTTTATCTATTTGAATTTCATATACTTCGATGTTGTATTTATTGATATAACGCTCTTCTTCAATATTTCCAGTGCGTGATGATAAACTATAGTTTAATCTTAAGAATGTAATAATGTCAGTGTCCATAAATAAAGTATTATTGATTTGCGAATATAGTGATTGTTTTTGAGAATGGAATTTTTTTCCCTGTTCTTTTAAGAAAATGTACATCAGATAGCGACCACATTGGCTTGAAGTTTTTCCAAATGATTCTTGTCTAGGTAATTTGGCCTTATTTGATTATAACCGAGAAAGTCGATTTAATTTGTCTGTTTCGGGTGTAAAAATGATAATTAGGGTTTTTAATATACCCCTTTGGGTATAATGCGATGATAGTTGTTATTGTAACACCCTGTAAAATAATAATTATGATATACCCGTTTGTTGTTTGATTTTTCTAAATAATTTGTACTTTTACGGTGATTTAGTTAGGAAGTTAAAAGTACAAATAACTTTATTATGAAAGAATTACCTAGAAACATAAAACGCGATGATATTCTTCAGGGTATCCGTAAAATAGAAGAAGAGGGTATTCCACCTCAAGCTCATTCGTCCACTTATGATCTGTTATACAATGGAAAAAGGTTTCCACCCAAATTGGTTTTAGCTTATGCTAATATTTTTGCAAATGGAGAAGAATTAGATCGTAATGAATTTGAAGGCGGAAAAGGTACTACTTGTTTTAAGATATTGAAAGATAATGGTTTTAAAATAGTTTTGAAGAGCGAATCCAATTCTATATTGGAAACATTAGTAAAGTTTTTAGAACAAGCTAAAGGTAATAGTTTGAAAACCAAAGATTATATAAGGTATTTTGATGATTTACAAGTGAAAGTAAGCTTTGGAATGGCCAGTTTAGCACGTGTACCATGGATTTCTTTTTTAGCACAGGGACAAAAAACAAGTAATGGAATATATCCTGTATATCTCTTTTATAAGAAATATAATATTTTGGTATTGGCTTATGGTGTCAGCGAAGGGACTGTGCCAGTTGTTACCTGGAATTTAGATACTAATGTAGAAACGATTAATTCCTATTTTAAAAAAAGAAATATAATACCGGATAGATATGGAGATTCTTATGTTTATGCGGTGTACGATACAACCAAACCTTTGAATTATACTTTAATTGAAGAAGACTTGAAAAGAATAATAGCCCAGTATAAGAACATAATAACTTCAGATAAAAACTCGTTGATTGCTTTATCTGGTCAAAGTAAAAAGTACGACGAGAAAGATTTTGAGCCTGAATCATTTATGAACGATTTAAATTCTACAGGGCTTGTTTTCTCATCAGAGTTTGTTTCTCGTTTTATCTTGTCATTGTTGACAAAGCCTTTTGTTATTTTAAGTGGTCTAGCTGGTTCTGGTAAGACGCAATTAGCCATGATGTTTGCAAAATGGATTTGTGAGGATATAGATAAACAGGTTTGTATGATTCCTGTTGGAGCAGATTGGACAAATCGAGAATTCTTGATTGGATATCCTAATGCACTGGAAAAAGGAGCTTATGTAAAACCCGATAATGGAGCATTGGATCTTATAATAGAAGCAAACAAGAATCCAAGAAAGCCATACTTCTTAATTCTTGATGAAATGAATCTAAGTTATGTTGAACGTTACTTTTCTGATTTTTTGAGTGTAATGGAGTCAGAAGAAGGGATTCCTTTAATGAAGAATTGTATAGATAAAGAAATTACTCCTGTTATAAAATTGCCTCGTAACTTATTTATAATAGGAACGATTAATGTAGATGAAACGACTTATATGTTTAGCCCTAAGGTTTTAGACCGTGCTAATGTCTTAGAATTTCGTATTATGGAGAAGGACATGAAAGATTTCTTGCAGAAGCTTCAGCCTATTCATAAAGATATTATCAATAATAAAGGCGTTGAGCAAGCAACTTCCTTCGTAAAATTGGCAGTTGATTCTTGGGGCTTGCAAATCTCTGAAGAGCGTAAAGCGTCTATTATTACTTCTTTAGAATGTTTCTTTTATGAGTTGAAAAAAATACATGCAGAATTTGGGTATCGCACAGCCTGTGAGATTTTTCGATTTATGGCTTTAGCAGAGAAAGTTAATACAAAGTTGGAAGGTGATGCTATTGTTGATGCCGCAATTATACAAAAATTGTTGCCAAAACTACATGGTTCTCGTAAGAAAGTGGAACCTGTACTAAAAGCATTATGGAATCTTTGCCTTGTTAAGGGTTCCGAGTTAACCCTGGAAAATACAATAGAGTTTGTTCACAATGACCAATTTAAATATCCGCTGTCTGCAGAAAAAATATGGCGTATGTATTGTGTAGCGTTGGATAATGGTTTTACTAGTTTTGCTGAAGCATGACGTATGGATGAGTTATCAATACATATTGCTTTAAATAATGGTGATTGTACAACCTTATATGTTTTTGCTAGGCGAAAGAATACTTTGTTTAAAAGTGAGGACGCCAAAGAATATGGAGAATCTCCTTTTCAATTACAAGAAGGTTGTATGTATGATTTTGAGCTTGATAAGAATAGCTACTATTTACAAGAAGATAGAGATATTTTAACTAATAGCAAAAGTCGCCAAGCAATTAGTCGTGGATGTATATCTACAGGAATTTATGTGGGTACATATAGTATTGATGTTTTACAAAAAGAGGATAATAAAAAGGTAGGTGAGGTTGCTTTTGAGATTCGTTCCGCCAAAGTCGGTTATCGTGATGACTACCGTAGAATGTTAGAGGATATCACAGAGTTTTGTACAGAGCTACTTATGCAGCAAAGTTCTCCTGTGATACAACGTTATGAGGTAGATATAACTAAAGATCCTAGATCAGATTATCAGCGTTTTGCTTTTGTTCGTTCGCTTGTTGATAGTGACTCTTTTGCAGATGCGATGTATCAGATTCAATTGTCTCCAGTTAAGAGATGGATCGATTCAGAAGAAGAAAGGCAACTTTGTAATGTAAAACGTTGGGGGCAACATACGCTAAGGCAACTTGCTTGTGCAACTAATAGAGTTTCTTTGTCTAATCAACATCCTTTGAAAGATCGTTTCGATACATTGCCACGCTGCGTGCCTGTTGCTTTTAGAAAAGAAACTGCCGATATTCCGGAAAATCGTTTTATAAAGTATGTATTGCGTTCATTTTTAACATTTTGTTCTTCTATACAACATCATTCTAAGGCTGGACAACGATTAAAACAGGAAGCTTCTTTAGTTTGTGAGAAGTTGTTACAGTATCTGTCATATCCTTTGTTCCGTAATATTTCAGAAATAAATGTACTGCCTTTAAATAGTCCAATTTTACAAAGAAAAGAAGGGTATCGAGAAATCTTTCAGAAATGGTTAATGTTTGATATGGCTGCTCGACTTACTTGGCAAGGTGGTGAAGATGTGTATGGAGCTGGAAAAAAGGATGTTGCCAGATTGTACGAGTATTGGCTTTTCTTCAAATTATTAGATGTTTTGAGCCAGAAGTTTCACATTCCCTCAAAAAGTAAAGAAGAGCTCATTGATTGTAGTAATGAGTTAAACCTAACCTTAAAGCAAGGTAAAATGATTATGTTGAGTGGCATATATGAGACAGATAGTCGTAAATTAAATATATGTTTTTCTTATAATCGAACTTTTAGTTATACAGATAACTATCAATTATCAGGAAGCTGGACTCGGAATTTTCGTCCCGACTATACATTGACAATATGGCCAGGAGACATAACTAGTGAAGAAGCTGAACGAGAAGAGTTGATTACGCATATACATTTTGATGCGAAATATAGAATAGAACAATTATTTCTTCGTGACAATACAAATAAGAATAATGATGAAGTATCCGATGACTTATCGGAGATGAAGCGAGAGGAAGAGCGAGGAACTTATAAGCGCGCTGATTTATTAAAAATGCATGCCTATAAAGATGCTATTCGAAGAACAGGAGGAGCTTATATCCTTTATCCAGGAACAGAAAATCAAGTTATTCATGGCTTTCATGAAATCATTCCTGGGCTAGGAGCCTTTGCTATTTCGCCTAAGGATTATCATAAGAGTATACAGGCTTTTCTAACTTTTCTTGATGATGTAGTTGATAATTTCCTAAATCGCACCTCTTTACGTGAGAAGCTAGCTTATCATACATATTCTGTATTGAGTAAAAATAATAATCGTAGTTTACGTGAGCCTCTGCCAGAACCTTATGGGGCCAATCGCGATCTATTACCTGATGAGACATACGTCTTAATTGGGTATTATAAAAATGAACAACAATTAGATTGGATTCTAAAAAGAAAATTATATAATACTCGTACTGGTAGTGCTAATGGTTCTTTACATTTGAGTAAAGAGGTTATATCTGCGCGTTATTTATTGTTACATGGAGAAGGAGAATTATTGACTGGAAGATTATATAAATTGGTTCCTAGAGGGCCTCGGATCTTTTCGAAAGAGAAGTTGGAAAAAATAGGGTATAAAGAACCTTCGGGAGATTACTATTTAATTTATAATATAGAAGGAATACCTGAACCTGAATTTGAAGGCATGAAATGGGATATAAGGCTTTTAGATGGATATAAGAAAGGAAATTTGTCAGCAAGTGCTTTTTCTGTTTCGTTGGCTGATTTGATGAAAGTTAAAGTCTCATAGGTGGTTAACGTTTGATTTGAGACAGTTGCTGTATCTCTTTTAAGGCGAATTTCGCCATTTGCTTGTGATGTTTCATCAGGTATTTTTATGACTGTTTCTTTCTCACAGGAAACTTTGATTTTTGTGAATGAACGTACTTTTTTATATAAAGGATAATTTTTCATTTCAGATTGTTGTTGTAAAATAACTTGTTTAAAGTATTCACAATTTTCTTTAGGCCAAAGTCTGAGAGTGGAAAATACCATATAAGTCCATCAGGTACTATCATTTGGTAACTTTTGGGTAAATGATATGTGATTCCAAATAATATCAGAAAATGCCAATGCAATGCTAAGAGAAAAAGAGATTTATATAGTATTTCATAGCTTTATGTCTTGTTTTTGACAAATTAATGAAAAGTATTTTTGATAATTATAATGTTTGATTGAAAAAGTTTTTGTTTTCATATAATGATTATTTTCCTTTCATCATCTTCCTCCACCTCTGAAACCCTCTTATCAAACTTTCTTCTTCCACTAATTCTACCATATTATAATGTTCAACGAAAGTTTCCATCGACTTTTTGAACATGATGCCATGGCAGTATTTGTTGTCTAGTAGAAATTCGTAAAGTTCGGCCTTCATTTCTACTTCTATTGCCTTTTCGATGATAAGTGCACTGTCATGACCTATATAATTATATACATTTGGATTTTTACCGTTTCTTGGGTGGGGGAGAGTGAAAGTGATATTTCCGGTTTCGTGCCATGAAATATTGGGAGGATGGGGAGTGGAGAGTTGGTGGAGGAAGTGGTAGATGGGGTGGGTGTCGAGGAGATGGATGGCAGAAAGTGCGGAGGAAGAACGGTCTGGGGGGAGGTCAAGGTGATTTTTGTAGCGTGTGTACATGTAAGCCGCTAGATAGGGCTTGATTTGAAAAGTAACTGTAACCATTGTTTTTTAGATTTGATTTGTAAAATAATTGCTGTTAGATTGTAATTTTTTGATATTGATATTCTTTTTCTTGTATTGAAAAACTTTGCTGAAAGTATATGATTGAATGAACTGGGTAATTCGTTGTATAATAGTGCTTTATATGTACCTAATTTCCTTTAAAACCAACGGGTCGTTTCTTTTAAAGAAACGACCCGTTGCATACAGAGAAACGCCCTCTTCCTTTTAAAGGGAGAAGTTGTTTGGAAGTTAGGTTAATAAAACTATGCTTGTTGCTTTTGATTTATTGTTATAGGATGCAATTTATTTGATTAGAAATGTATTGAAATTTCGTATTTATATTGAATTTTGGCTTATATACATTCTGAATGTATATAAGCCAAATAGTATAAATGGAATAGTTGTTTTGAAACTATACCTTAAGAATAGTACAATAGAAAAAAGTTAATAAGAAGGTAAGCATTGAAGAACTTCTTGCTTTGATACAGAAAAATTGCGGTGAGCATTAAATCGTTTTAAGACTAGAGTACCTACTTTACGTGTGCTGACCTCGTCAGGGAAGGGAATTGCTGTATCAATAGCCGGGATAGTGGGTTGGTATATCAAAATTTTCTGCTTCATGATAATTTGATACCCCCAACCATTTCCAGATTGAAATATTTCCAGTTCAGCTTTCGGTTCTCCTTCATCCTCAATTACCATAATTGAGTGATGAAGAAGAATGATGGTTAGTAACGACAGTAAACTAATCCAAAGTATGCAGGTGCTGATTTTGATATTAATTATTTTCATAATTGTCATCGTCATATTCGTATGGATGAAGTTCCCATATGTCGTCAAAGCGGTAATTATTGCTTCTGCCTGTAACGATGAAACCTTTGTCACCATTAGAGAAGGAGGCGGTTGCTGTGCGTGGAGCACCTTTGAATTTGGCAACTTCTTCCCATAAATCATTAGTAGGAGAGTATTTCCAAGTATTGCTGCGTAAGTCAGGCGCTCTACCACAGGTTAGGTATGCTTGCCCGTCAATGACAAAGGCAACTCCGTAAATTCGTGTGATACTGTTATATTTATTGTCGTATGTTGCATCCGAGGTATCTGTGATATCACGAAGTTGAATCCAACGCTTTTGAGAAGGATCATATTTCCAGAAATCTTTAACGTATTCACCATTATTGAACCCGGCACAAACATAAGCAATATCATTTATCACAAAGCAGGCAGCTCCTCGACGTTTACTTCCACCTAGGCTGACAATTTGTTCCCATGTATCAGTTTGCGGATCATAACAATAGAAATCTTTCAGATAGTTTCCGTCATAGCCGCTACCTAGATAACCTTTATCTGATAACCCAAATGCTGTGGCATCATTTCGCGCGCTACCCGGATAATCCTTTTTTGAACTCCATACATTCGTGCTCGGATTATATTCCCAGAAATCATTGTAGTAGTTTTTTCCGTCATAACCTGTTCCAAAGTATCCTTTGCCACCAACAGAAAATGCTGTGGATGAACTACGGGAAGTTCCCGGGAAAGAAGCTTTTTGTGTCCAAAAGTCGAGTTCCATATCATATTCCCATAGATCATTCAGGTGTTTTCTACCGTCATAACCACCGGTGAGATACCCCTTGTTACCAATAGTGAAAGAGGTTGCTTCTCCACGTGCCAGGCCGTCAAAATCGGAAACACGATACCATTTACCCATTAAATCTTCATCTTCGTCATCGTTACTACAAGAAACTGTGATAACAGAGAACATTGTTAACAGAAGTGCTAATAAATTTTGATGTTTCATCATATTATACATTGTTATTATTTTATGGATACAAAAGAACAAGGCTTTCACGTGCTTGACAAATCGAATCGGTAAGCGTCTGGATTTATGCCGTAAATTGAGTATTTGAGAAGGTAAACGGCTTTGCTATATTTAATACATGTTTTGCCTTTGTTAATGGCATGTTGCCGGAAGATATGTATTGGTTGGCGGGATAAAATTGTATGAATGAATGCTTATTCCCTCTTTTGCCGCAAAAATAGAATATGCATAAATTGTTGATTGTTATTGGCTTTTGTTTAGTCACATTTTTAGGAGTGATATCGTGCTATGATGAGCGCAATACTTTTGGGGACAGATTGGTTGATTCGGATTTACGCAATATAAGTATGGATACAAGTACCATTGTCATGACTGCTGTGCTGATAGATTCTTTGGAAACTTCCGGCAAACAGGTTGTTCTTGCGGGAAGATATGTGCATCCGGTATGGGGGAAGGTTTCTGCTGCCAGCTACATACCTTACGTGCGACCCCAATATTCGACAGAAGCGGATGTGACGGTAAAGTTTGACTCATTAATGTTGGTACTTTCCAGTAGTGGTGATTTTGTTGGTGATACGACTTTACAGCAACGATATTTTATTCATTTAGTTACGGAGAAAATTATTCTGAATGACAATGGTTATTTGTATAATAATTCTTCATTTGCTTATGAATCCGAACCGATGGCCAGTTATTCTTTTATACCTAGACCTCATGTTACAGAGAAACTGGAAATACGTTTGCCTGATGAGTTAGGACAAGATTTGCTGACTCGTTTTCACAACCATGATGAGTCTGTTGCTATCAATCATTTTGAAGATTATTTTAAAGGGATTGTTATAATGCCTGATGAAAAGCAAAGTTATTCATTGCTGAGTTTTCAAGTTTCGGATTCATTGTCGGCTTTGGTATTGCATTATCATATTGAAGGGGGATATGAGAATCAACAGAAGCTGGTTTTCTCGCCGAATACAACTACGCAATTTAATCAGTTGATACATGAACGCCACGGTACTCCTATGGAACCTTATCCGTTGGAAAAGGTAGAGATACCTTCTGAAAAATTAGGAAATCGTGGAATATTGTTCAGTGGTATCGGCTGGTACACTCGTCTTGAATTTCCTTATCTTAATAATATTATGGAACAGGGAGAGTATATACATATCGAAAAAGCCGGATTGAAAATATATCCTGAATATGGGACTTATTCGGGATATAATGCGTTGCCGGATAGTATCTTTCTATACATAGCAGATGAAAATAATGTAGTGACTGATGCTGTAAAAGACTATTTAGGAAAGCAAGTACAGGGTGGAAAGCTGGTGAAGGATGATTTGTTTCTCGGAAATACATATTACTATTTTGATGTTACCAAGTTTATGAAAGATGAGTTGGGAACTTCAGGTAAATATAAACATAATCTTCAGTTGGTATTTAATAGTGATGATTATACCAAGACATTGAAGAACCTGACTTTCGGTGACCCCAATGGGCAGCATCCTATTATTTTACAACTAAATTATAAAATATATGAAAGCTATTAACTGCATAATCTTTCTTTTGTTGGTTACGCTAAAATCACAGGCACAGAACGTTATGACTTCATCTCCTTATTCTATGTTTGGTATCGGAGAATTGGAATCCGGACTTTACGGACAAAATGCAGCTATGGGTGGTGTTTCCTACGGAATGCGAAATAATACACTGATTAATATTGAAAATCCGGCAGGATTGACAGCGCTGGAGAGTAAACGGCTGTTGACGGAACTTTCCATATTTCTAAAAAATGAATCGTATACTTCTGGGGGAAGTTCGAATCAGGCTTTTACAGGAAGTTTTTCTGCTTTAATGTTGGGAGGCCGGGTGATTCCGCGGTGGTATACGGCAGTCAGTCTGACTCCTTATAGTTCGGTAGGTTATTATTTTCAGTCTTCCCAGCCGGTAGAAGGAAATCCTCATGAAAATTATGATGCTGCCTTTACAGGAAGTGGGGGAATTTCAAAAGTTACTTGGTCTAATGCTTATCTCCTGTCTCAACATTGGTCGTTGGGGATGAATATCAGTTATTTGTTTGGTAACATTGTGTTATCTGAGCAACAAAGTGACTTGATTGTTGATAGGAAGATGCATGCACGATCACTTTATGCTAATTTAGGTGTTCAGTATCACCGTACATTGAACCATGATTTGTCTTACACATTAGGAGCGGTTTATGGTTATCGGCAAAAACTTGATATTACTAATGCTAAATATATAGTAAATGGCAACGCACATGAAAAGAAGAAACAAAGAAGTCAAAAACAAAGTTTGCCTCAATATTTTGGCATAGGTGGATGTCTACAATATAAGAAATGGACGTATGCTTTAGATTATGCTTTTCAGCAATATAGCTCTTTGACATCGACGGACAGTCGAATTGAATTCAGGGATGTAAATGAATGTCGCATCGGAGTATGTTATTTTCCCAATGGTTATTCTTCAGATAGCTTCTGGAAGCAAGTAGCCTATAAGACGGGAATTAATATTTCCAGTTCGTATATGACGATTAATGGAAACACGGGATTTTCTTTGCGATTTAATGCAGGACTGAGTTTGCCTGTATTTAGAGGAAGAATAGATACCAGCATTTTTTATGACCGTATGCAACTGAAAAAAGGTACGTTAAATCGGGATGTGATAGGTGCTACTGTTTCTTTTACATTAGGTGAGATATTCTATCACAGTAAACTCAAATAATAGAAATAAATGAATGGGTGGGGTGCAATATAAAGCTTAATTTTCCGTTTACTCATAAAATGCGGGCGTTTTACCGCCTGTTTTATCCGTTTCACCGGACTGCTTGCCGGAAAGTGAATAGATTGATTATTTTTGTAGATTAAAAAATAAAAGAGCTTATGCTGCGATCAACAAGAAATGAATTTTTTATTGGATTCACCCTATCGGTGATTCTTTCTCTTTTCGCCAATTTTGCATTGTTGATACGCCGTTATGATCTGATGATGGACTCAAAATTGCCTGGTTCTTCTTATGCGATAGAGAAATATGAATTGTGGTTCTCTGTCTTATGGTTTTTCTTTTTCTCTTTTGTATTGTTTGTTCTTTATAGATGGACATACAGATGGGGTGATAAGGTGTTTCAACATAAAGAAGTGAAGACGATAGGACTTGCAATGGGAAGTATTTTTATTGTTGCTTTAGGGCTGTACAGGGCATATCCTGTTATAAATACGGCTATAATGGGAAAGGTATGTAATGTATCTGTTCTTCACGATTGTGCAGAGCGTTCAATTATGATAACAGAGGTTTCGGGAAAGACGCTTGATACAGTTTCTGGTTCTGTACTGGAACCGGATAAGGTTCGGGTAGGGGTGAATACCGTGTTTTCAACAGCTTATTCGAATCCTTTATTGATAGAGCATATTTTTGTATTGTTGACTATTATGTTAAGTATGCTGTTACTTCACTTGCTTGATAAAAAGCAGGAAATGAAATTAGAGTATGAGAAGATAAAAGTAGAGAAACTGCAAAACTCATATAATGCACTGATGGGACAAATCAACCCGCATTTCTTTTTCAATTCGTTGAATGGGCTTAATTCATTAATTCGTATGGGAGAGCAGGAAAAGACACTTGAGTATCTGAATGGATTATCTAATGTTTTCCGGTATATTCTGCAAAGTAATCATAAGACATTGGTAAGCCTCGATGAAGAACTGCAATTTATTAAGGCATATACTTATTTACTAAGTGTACGATATGAGAATAAGTTGTTTTTCTCAATTCGGATAGCTGATATTTGCTTACAGAAGCGTTTACCCATCCTAAGTTTGCTTCCATTGATTGAAAATGTGGTTAAGCACAATGTTATTAGCATGCAACATCCTTTACAGATTGAGATTTATACAACTTCAGAAGATTTATTAGCCGTTTCAAATTTTATTCAACCCAAAATGGAAGAGTGTGTCTGTAATGGGATTGGATTAAAGAATCTTCAGGGACGTTATCTGATGTTGGTTGGCAAGAATATACAGATAGATAATTCTAATGGATACTTTGTGGTTTCTCTGCCTTTATTAAATACACCGGAGTGAATATGAAAGCAATAATTATTGAAGATGAAACAGCAGCAGTAAACAGTTTGAAAGCTGTTTTGCAACAAAATTCGGTCACGGAGATTGAAGTGATTGCTGAACTGGAAAGTATTGAAGAAAGTGTGGAGTGGTTCAGATGTTCATCGCAACCGGATATTATTTTCATGGATATTCATTTGGCGGACGGACTGGCTTTTAAAATTTTTGAGCAAGTGGAAATTGCTGCTCCTGTAGTATTTACAACTGCTTATGATGAGTATGCTTTACAGGCTTTTCAGGTGACCAGCATTGATTATTTGTTGAAACCTGTTACACTCAATACATTAGAACATGCTTTGAATAAGTTTTTCCTTTTCAATCCGGCGGAACGAGAGGAGCATATTCGACAAACTAATTCTGCTATTAAAAATCGTAATGAGGTAAAAAAGTTGCTGATAATGCTTGCTGATAAGTTCTATCCGCTTTCGGTAGATGATATTTATTATTTTTATACTACTCGGGAGAAAGTTACTGCCTATACCTTTGACGGTAAAAAACATCCTGTAGACCGTACACTGGATACACTTGGTGAACAACTGGATAAACGGCTTTTCTTTCGTGCTAATCGTCAATTTATTATATCCCGTAAATCAATTAAAGATGTAAATCTTTGGTTGGGCAACCGACTTTCTGTAAACTTACTATTGCCTGTTCCGGAGCGTATTATAATAAGTAAGGTAAAGACTCCGGTATTCAAAAAGTGGCTTATGCAGGAAGATAATTGAATCTGTTCACCTTTGCTTATTGTACGTCTCACCTGCGAAGAATCCCTGTTTGCCGGAGTTTAACTTTAGTTTGCTAATGTTTCCCTTTAATTTGTAACAGATAATAAGAACAAATTAAACGAGATGTTATGCTGAAATGTATCACTTTGGACGGCGATGTTTCTACGCTCAATGATTTGATGGAGTATTTAGAAAAGATTGACCGCACTTTGGCGGAAGTCAATGAGTTGTTAGCTAACAAGCGGGCTGAACAAGCTGTTTATCTTCGTGAAGGCTCCAAGATTGTGCGTCTTAATCAAGAGGATATTTTATATTTGGAAGGGTACGGTGGTGACTATGTTAAAGTACACCGTATAGAAGGAAAACCTATTCTTTCACAAGTGAGTCTGAAACGTTTTGAAGAATGTCTTGGAGAGAATTTTTGTCGTGTACATCGCTCTTATATTATTTCACTGTCTCATATAAATTATATTGAACGGAAAAGAATCCGTATCGAAGGTACTTTGATTCCGGTCAGTGATTCTTATCTACCTATGTTAATGAGCAGACTGCGCATACAAATATAGATTGATTTAATAGGTTATGTAGTATGAATTATAAATATTTTTGATGTGTCACATTTAAAAAAACAATCTTATGAATTACGAAATGAAATCTTTAAAAACAGGGATGAAGAACGCTATTTTATGGCTGTCCCTAGTTCTTCTTTTAGTGATGGTAGCTTATTCTTCTGGTAAAGCACAGAATTGTGTTGATAAGACAAGTGTTAATACTATTATTATGTCGGGTATGAAAAATGATACGGTTATTATTTCTCAAATAAAAACTGATTCTTTACATAATAACGGTTCTTGTTGTTCGAATAATATGCAGGTTGTATTTACCTACCTTGGGAAGCATATTGATTATCTGCCCAAAGCGATTGATAACAAAGTAGAAGGGGATATAATAGTTGGTTTTACCATGACTAAAAATGGCGAGGTGGCGAATGGTAGGATTATCAAAGGTCTTTATTCTGATTTGAATGAAGAAGTACTTCGGGCTATAAAAGAAATTCCTAAATGTGAGCCTATAAAAGAGGATATGGATTATAGGGTTACTATGAACTTTAATTTGTCAGATGGGACTTTGGTCTTTAAGCCGAAAATGTCTATTATCGGAGTAGAAACAAGTAATGCGAAACTTTCCGTAAAAAGAATGGACGGGAAAAATTATGGTTCTATGATTGTTTATGGAGAATCTGGTATGGGAGAGGATTCTGTTGTTATAAAGACGATGTCTGTTAGAGTCAGTGATATGGATAATAGTATAATAACCATTGATAAAAAGAATAAGTAGCTAAAGCGTGAATATTCATATTCGAATATTCCTTTAAGAAATATCATACTAATAATATATTGGAGAAATAAACTTATCTTGGTGTATCATAATATATCAAGGCGGTTTATTTCTCTAATATTGTCTATATACTTTTGATTTATTATTTGTTTTTGTTTGTTCCCTAGCTTCCTTCCTTGTCGCTTTTTTCTTCTTATTTGGTAGTTTTTAGACTTAAAAATACTGTTCAGACTGCTTGTAGAGCCGACAAATACTTGTCGTTTCATGTCCGATGAATATACTGCATCTTTGCATCGTTAACGTTAGCGAAGAAGTAATTAAAACAGTAATTCATTAAAAAAAGAAAGGACAAAAATTATGGCAATTAGGTTTAGAAGAGTTCAACGTTTGTGTGATCCTACAAACAAAGAGGCAGGAAAGAAAGTGTATCCGGTGATTTCTTATCAGTATGATACGAGTGCAACATTAGATGAGTTTGCAAAAGATATTTCGTCCACTTCCGGTGTAAGTGAAGGTGAAACGATTAGTGTATTGAAAGATTTTCGTACCCTGTTGCGTAAAACTTTGCTTTCGGGACGTTCGGTGAATATTAAGGGATTAGGGTATTTCTTCCTCTCTGCGCAGAGCAAGGGAGCAGAGAAAGCTGAAGACTTTACTATCGCCAATATTTCAGGGCTTCGTGTTTGTTTTCGTGCCAATTCGGACATTCGTCTATTTACGGGAACGACTACCCGTTCGGATGGATTGAAGTTCAAGGATTTGGATCATATTAATGATTCGGGTAGCATTGGTGACGGTTCTGATGATGGGGGTGAAACTCCGGATCCGGATGGTGGTTCGGGTGGTAATGGTGAAGCACCGGATCCGGCGGCTTGATTCATAGATCGTTGAGAACTGTCTGGTTTGTATGGAATGGGGCTTCGGCCTCATTCTTTCTTTATAACTACGTAAAAATATAAATATGCAAATAACTACAATCCTTGCTTTTTTTACCGCTATGGGTGGTTTGGAAGCTGTGAAATGGTTAGTGAGGTATATCACTTGCCGTAAGACGGATGCACGGAAAGAGGAAGCGTCCGTGAACAGTATGGAAGAAGAAAATCGCCGTAAAAAGGTGGACTGGCTGGAAGAACGGCTGACTCAACGTGACGAGAAGATAGACGGGCTTTATATTGAACTTCGCAAGGAGCAGGAAGAGAAGATTGACTGGATACATAAATGTCATGAAGTGGAGTTGATACAGAAGGAGTCGGAAGTGAAGAAGTGTGAGATTAGAGGGTGCGTGAAGCGTATGCCACCTTCGGATTATTAACTGGTGCGTTTGAACTAATAATGAATTATCATGAGAAATATAGATTCTATCATAGTACATTGTTCGGCTACGAAAGCCGGGCAGGATTTTACTGCCACAGATATTGACCGTTGGCACCGGGAACGTGGGTTCAATGGTATCGGGTATCACTATGTGATCCGTTTGGATGGGAAATTGGAAAAGGGGCGTGATGTCGCTTTGGCCGGTGCTCATTGTAAAGGTTGGAATGAGCAGAGTATCGGGATATGTTATATCGGCGGATTGGATGAGAACGGGCGTCCGGCAGATACCCGAACGAATGCTCAAAAACGGGTGCTTTATCAGATTATTATGGATTTGCAGCGGGAATATAATATTCTCCAAGTGTTGGGACATCGGGATACTTCACCGGATTTGAATGGTGACGGAGTGATTGAACCTTATGAATATGTGAAGGCTTGTCCCTGTTTTGATGTGAAGGAGTTTTTGAGGAGTGGGAGGGAGTTACTGTTTGTGTTGTTGGTGGCTTTGGTTGTGCCTGTATTGCTGTCGGGATGTAGGAGTAAGAAAGAGGTGATAAACAGGGAGAGTGAAGTTAGGGTTGATTCAAGTTTAAATAGTAGCTCCGGGAAAAGTCTTGTTGAAAATAAGGTTGCTTCAGAAAAGGATTCGGAGGTGGTAGAAGAGCATATCGAACAGGTGGTGTTTGTGTTTCCTGTTGATACGCTTGGGTTGAAGGCTGGGATGGTGGTGAAGACTGTGGTGGATAGGAAAAACGTTAATGAGAAACAACTTCTTCAAGAAGTGAATTCACAGTCTGTGAGCTTATCGGATATGAGTGCTAAGACAGAGATTCATAAAACGGGAGTTGAGAAAACTACTAATAGGACAACCGGAGGTTGGTATTGGTACGGAATTATTTTGCTGGTTCTGGTTATTGTGTGTTGGATTTGCAAAGTGAAGAGGAAGTGAGATGTTGTTTGTCTGGTACAAAGTTAGTTTTGATGAAAAATGGAGTCATGGTAGTGCTGTCTGTGAAACTGTGTACTTTTTTGTGGAGTTTGTATGTGTATTCCCATGGAAATGCGTATCTTTGAATAATCAAAATAGAGGAAAAATAATGAACGGAGTATTGCCCAAACTTCCAATTGGAATACATGATTTTGAGAAACTTCGTAAAGGAGATTATCTCTATGTGGATAAAACCACTCTTGTATGGCGAATAGCTAACACAGGTAAAGCCTATCTTTTAACTCGTCCTCGTCGTTTTGGGAAAAGCCTGCTACTCTCTACTTTTAAAGCCTATTTTGAGGGCAAGAAAGAATTATTTGGAGGGTTGGCTATTGCTGGCATGGAAAAGGATTGGAGGAAATATCCCGTACTGCATTTGGATTTGAACGTGAGAAAACATGATTCTTCCCAGGCTCTAGTCGAAATTCTTAGCAGGCAGTTGACGCAATGGGAACTGAAATATGGCAAAGGAGAGGATGAGGAAACTCTTTCAGGACGTTTTGCAGGTGCAATTCGTCGTGCCAGTGAACAGTCTGGTTGTGGAGTAGTAGTGCTTGTTGATGGATATGATAAACCTTTATTGAAAGTATTGAGCAATGATGTTTTGCTTGATGATTATCGTAAAACCTTGAATGCTTTTTATAGTGTACTGAAAAGCTCTGATCGTTATCTCCATTTTGTTTTACTTACAGGTGTGACTAAGTTTGCACAAACTGGCATGTGTAATGATTTGAATCAGCTGAATGATATCAGCATGACGTCTCAATATGCCACAATTTGTGGTATTACACGGCAAGAATTGGAGGATACCTTTATTCCTGAGTTGAACCGATTGGCAGAAACAAATGAACTGACTTATGAAGAAACATTGAATAAGATGACGGCTTTATATGACGGTTATCATTTTTGTGAGTTTGCGGAAGGAGTATTCAATCCATTCAGTGTGCTTAACGTTTTTGACGGGTATAAGTTTAGTAACTATTGGTTCCAAACCGGTACTCCTACTTTTTTAGTCGAACTGCTTAAAAAGAGTGAGTATGATTTGCGTACGTTGATTGATGGGGTAGAAGCCAATGCTTCTTCGTTTATGGAATATAGGGTAGATGCTAATAATCCGATTCCGTTGATTTATCAGAGTGGCTATTTGACTATAAAGGGGTATGACAAGCGTTTTGGAAACTACCTGCTGAAATTTCCCAATGATGAAGTACGATATGGATTTATGGATTTTTTGGTTCCTTATTACACATCAGTGGTAGATGATGAACGGGGCTTTTATCTAGGTAAATTTGTACGTGAATTGGAGAGTGGTGATGTTGACGCTTTTCTTACCCGCTTACAGGCTTTCTTCGCAGATTTCCCTCATGAACTGAATGAAAAGACCGAACGACATTATCAAGTTGTATTTTACTTAGTATTCAAATTGATGGGACAATTTACCGGAGCAGAGGTTCTTAGTGCCCGCGGACGGGCGGATGCAGTGGTGAAAACTCCGAAGTATATTTATGTATTTGAATTTAAACTGAATGGTACTGCCGAACAGGCTTTGCAGCAGATTGATGAAAAAGGCTATCTGATACCTTATCAGGTAGACGGGCGTGAGTTGGTTAAAGTTGGAGTGGAGTTCAGTGCAGAAAAAAGGAATATAGACCGGTGGTTGTATTAGCTCGATAACCATGTTGTTAAAGGAGTTACGGAGCCGTTTGAGATTGTTCAAGCGGCTCTTGTTTTGCGGGTAGTTCTTCTTATCGTTTGTTTTAAATCCAAATCATAATCTCTATTTCTTTATCAGTTGTGATCTTTTCCTTTTTTCTGATTTCCGCTTTGAGAGGAAGTAAATAAGTATCAAGTTTGGTGTCAAACCAGATTGCGGTTTCCCATTGGGTATTGCCGATTTTGGCCGTCATCTTCAACCGTCCCCAGCCTTCCTCTAAGAATCCGAGATTCTCTCTTATTTCTTTGGACATCTCTTTCGGCAGGCAGGCTATGTGCCAACCGCCCGTTCCAACAGTCGATGAGTAGTTCCATACTTTTGCGGTAAACTCGTATTTCATTCCTTTATTTTTCATTGTACAAAAATAGGTAATAATAGGAGATTAGCTATAATTTTTTCTTTTAATTAATTTTCGATGTTTGTTTGAATACACATCTATTATAGGAATTGGCAACTGGGCAAAGTGGTAGAATAAGTCAAAGTTAACTTGTGCATAGCCCTTGTGACTGCCACATAAAGCATACTTTTGTCAATATTGGAATGATAGTTCTTATCATCTGTTTGCGGAATGATTACTTCGTCAAATTCTAGTCCTTTCGCCATATGGGCAGAAGTGATGATAATCCCTTTCACATAAGCAGAACTTTGATTTGACAAAAGTGAGATGTCGTTTGCATATATCTGGAGTTTTTGAACAAGTTCTTTTGCTTGGGATTCTGTTTTGCAGATGATCCCTAATGAGGTATAATGGGAGTTCCTGAAGGAGTTTACTAAATCCGCAATACCTTGGATCTCTTCTTTTGTACTTTTGAATGGAAGAATCTTGGGGTGTTCTCCATGTCTCATAATCGGTTCTAATTCATTGTTCGATTGAATTTTTTGTGCAAAACTGGTAATCTCAAAAGTAGAACGATAGCTTTTGCAAAGTTTCATTATTTCTCCTGTTACAAATGCTTTTTGAATCATACCGGCAGTGGAAGATCCATAAGGATTGACGGATTGGGAAGCGTCTCCAAGAATTGTTTTTCGACACGGATAAAGTTTTTGAATCACTTTGTATTGTATGGGAGAATAGTCTTGCATTTCGTCTATCAGAAGGTGTTTGACATAAGATTGGGCGTTGTTCCCATCTAATGCGATATGCAGATAAGCCAAAGGAGCTAAGTCCGCATACTCCAGTATGCGATTTTTGCGTGTCTTGAACATCTCCGGTTTTCCGATCCATTCAAAAAAGTCTTTATAGATTTGGAGATCGTTATTGCCCGCGAACATCTTTTTTATCTCTTTCTTTAGTTGGTTTTTCTCCGGAGTGCTAACTGTGAGATTATATTGTAGTTGCATCATCTCCAGAATGTAATCTGTCATAGTCTCAAATCGTTGACGTATGGGATAGCGGTGGAATCGTTTGAACTGTTCGTTAATAAATTCGGCAGGAACGGTGATATATTTGGTGAGTTTTACGTCTGTTGCTTTGAAATAGTTGTTTTCCATGTAAAGGATGAATTTGTCAAGTAGTGATATAAACTCGAAGGAGGCTTTGTATTGAATCCGTTCGATAAAGTCGGGTGTCGGGTTTTCTAATAGTTCCGTCACTTGGTCGAAGAAATTCTGGTGTTTATATTTGTTGTCAATTACATCCGACAGAATTTGCTCCATGCTGGTTTCGGGAACGGTCTCTTCGCCAAGTTCCGGAAGTACATTAGAAATGTAATCGGCAAATACTTTATTGGGGGAGATGATTAATATGTCTTTGGAAGAAATCTGTCCTTTCTGTGCATAAAGCAGGTAGGCAATACGATGGAGCGCGATAGAGGTTTTTCCTGAACCGGCAACACCTTGTATAATGAGTACAGAAGCGTTTTCATTACGGATGATCTGATTCTGCTCCCTCTGAATTGTCGTGACGATGTTTTTCATTTTGTTGTCGGCATTGGAACATAGTTCTTTTTGCAGAATATCGTCATGAACAGTTACGGAACTTTCAATCATGTACTCCATTTTTCCTTTGCGAATACGATATTGGCGTTTGAGTGAGATCGCCCCGTTAATTTTGCCTGCCGGAGAGGAGTAGAACGCCTCGCCTAATTCATGATCGTAGAACATGCTTGAAATAGGAGCTCGCCAATCGTAAATCAGATTCTTTTTTTGATTGAGGTCATAGAAAGTATGTATTCCTATATAGATTGGACTAACTTGGCTTTTGTCTTTCTTTTCCTGAAAGTCGATTCGTCCGAAATAGGGGATATCCAGTATTTTGCTTAGTCGCCTGCGCTTGTCAATTACATTTTCACCTAATGCAAAATGATTTAATATGCTTTCGCGCATGGAACGGATTTCGTGGGGATCGATATCTTTGTTCGACCATAGATAATCTTTGTACTCCTGCAGGGTGTCTATATGCTCTTTGACGGAAGTACTGGTGGTGTTAATCGTATCATGGATAGTGGTTATGACTTGCTGTAAATACTCTTTTTCCTGTTTCTCTGTTTGATTGAATATCATAATCTCTTTTTAGTTGTATGATGAAGAATTGAAATTGCGGGCAAAGTTAGCTCAACCCATTAAGGGATTAAATAGTTATTTATAGCTATATATGTATCCTTTTTCCTATTTTTGCATGCTTACTAAATAAGGAGGAAGATGAATATTCTTGAATTGGCAAAACGTAACCAGCAGAAAGCTTGGGAGATTATAGAAGATACCCGTATTGTTCGGATATGGGAGGGGATGGGTGCCAAAGTGAATCTGGTGGGTTCGTTGCGTACAGGATTATTAATGAAACATCGGGATATTGATTTTCATATTTATACTTCCCCTTTGGATTTGTCTGCCAGCTTTCGGGTGATGGCAGAATTGGCGGAAAATACGTCCGTAAAGAAGATTGAATATACGAATTTATTACATACAGTAGAAGCGTGTATAGAGTGGCATGCATGGTATCAGGATATGGAAGGAGAACTCTGGCAAATGGATATGATTCATATCCAAGAAGGCTCTCGTTATGATGGCTATTTTGAAAGGGTGGCCGAACGCATTTCTGCGGTATTGACAGATGAAATGAGACTGGCTATCCTGAAATTAAAATACGAAACGCCTGATACGGAAAAAATTATGGGAGTGGAGTATTATCAAGCTGTGATTCAGGATGGTGTACGTAGTTATCCGGAATTTGAGGAATGGAGAAGATTGCACCCGGTGGTGGATGTGGTGGAATGGATGCCCTAGCCAGATTGGATCACAGTGCGGGGAGAAAGATTGCATGTATTAACTTAGCAATCCACTCTCTTGTCCTAAACGAATGGCTTCAATGGAATTCTGTACACCTAACTTCCGTAACAAATTTTGTCGATGAATATTAACTGTATGAATGCTGATGCATAATTTGTCTGCGATTTCTTTACTTAACAGGCCTTTTTGAATAAGACGTAATACTTCTATTTCCCGATTAGTAAGATTGGTAGAAGGCATTAGCGATAGGGAAGGAGAAAATATTTCTCCATTCTTTAGATTCAGGACGGTACAATCTACGGTTTCAGAGGCTTTTTGGTCGGGTGATATGTCCATGTTTCCTATGATAAGCCATGCTTTACCGTTGCGGTCCTGTTCCAATACCTGATGTCTGCTGGCGACACGTATGTACTGTTGTTTCGCATTAAGCATACGAAAACTGTAAATGTTAGAGTAGTTATTCCGTTGCTCAAAAGGCAGGCTATAGATGAATTGGCTTAGTGTGACCTGTAATGCCGCCAGTTGTGCGCGATCATCGGGATGGATGCGCGATTCCAGATAATCACCTTGTCTTTCTAATGTTTCTATCTTGTGGCTGTCGTATCCCAGTAAATCAACAAAATTCGGAGAGGCGTAAGCATATTTGCATTTATAAACATCGACAACAAATGTACAGTTACGACCCATTTTCGAGAGTTGATGAAGCATGGATTTATCCCGTTCCCATACGGCATAGTCAATGTCGGTAGCAGATAGATGCTGCTTTGCCCACGTTTCTTCTCTAGTTGTAGTGTTTAGTTTCATTCTCGGATATATTTGTTGGGTGTATCTTAATAATTGTTCTGGAACAAAAATAGATATATTATGGGAAATGGTCAAGAATGAATGAGAGAATTGCTAATTGTGACTGTTTTGTGTGATTGACATGCTAACAAATGATAATAATTGAGCTTCTATTGAAAAATATAGAATAAAAACATAGTTATCTAATTTATTGTGTTACCTTTGTTCCCAGAGTTTGAGTTACGAATCATTATTGTGTAGTTCTTCTTTTTAATATATTATTAGTAAGTAGTCCTCTTCTGTAATTATCCTCCTCACTCCAAAATAGTATTTATTTTAATAAAATTTTTAGATGAACATTTACATTTCAGGTTTAAGCTATGGCACAACTGATGCCGACTTAACAAATTTATTTGCAGAGTTTGGAGAAGTTTCTTCAGCCAAAGTTATTTTTGATAGAGAAACTGGTAGATCCAGAGGATTTGCTTTCGTAGAAATGACAAACGATGGAGAAGGACAAAAAGCAATTGATGAACTGAATGGAGTTGAATACGACCAGAAGGTTATTTCAGTAAGCGTTGCACGCCCTCGTACTGAAAGACCGTCAAACGGTGGAGGCCGTGGTGGTTATAATAACTCTAGAAGATATTAATATCCGAATGAAAGCAGAAGATTCTGTCTTCTGCTTTCATTTAAAAGCTGTTTCCGTTTCATGATTCAACGGGGGAATCTCTACTGAATAGAGAAGACGAAAAATCATTTTACATTTAAGTTCTGCTAATTCTGGCTCTTCTATGCAAAATTAGGAATTTCTAATCCTGTACTTTCCATTCTGAAAATAGATTTATTAGGCTTTTTTGTAATACAATACTCTTGAAATAGCCAAGGGCATATAGTTTAATAAATTATCCAACAAGGTAAATCATTCGTGACAGAACCAAATATTGAGCACTTGAATAAAGTATGCTCACTTCTATCTGTCTGTTTTGCCAATACAAAATGAAACATATGAAATCGTTCTTTATAGGAAATATTGAAATTAAAACACCTGTTATACAAGGTGGAATGGGAGTAGGAATCTCACTGTCCGGTCTGGCATCAGCAGTTGCAAATGAAGGCGGAGTAGGCGTTATATCATGTGCGGGTTTAGGATTGTTATATCCCAAGGGAAAAGGCTCTTATCCGGAGAAATGTATAAGTGGACTGAGAGAAGAAATTCACAAGGCACGTACAAAAACAGAAGGTATTATTGGCGTAAACGTAATGGTTGCTTTATCTAATTATGCCGATATGGTGCGTACTGCGATTGAGGAAAAGATAGATGTGGTATTTTCAGGTGCGGGACTTCCGCTTGATCTGCCGTCATATTTGACCCCGGAAAGTGTAACCAAGTTAGTTCCTATTGTATCTTCTTCAAGAGCTGCCAAGGTTATTTGTGACAAGTGGCAAAAAAACTATAACTATCTGCCCGATGCAATTGTGGTGGAAGGGCCTAAAGCCGGTGGGCATTTAGGATTTAAAAAAGAACAAATACAGGATCAGCATTATGCTCTGGAAGCATTGATTCCGGAAGTGGTGATGATTGCATCCAGTTATAAAGAACAAAAGCAGATTCCGGTGATTGCTGCCGGTGGAATTTCGACAGGTGAGGATATAGCGCATTTTATGGAATTGGGAGCTTCCGGTGTGCAAATGGGGAGTATTTTTGTTACCACCCTTGAATGTGATGCTTCAGAAACATTCAAAGAAGTATATATTCATTCCAAGTCCGAAGATGTTCTTATTATAGAAAGTCCTGTCGGGATGCCGGGAAGGGCTATTGATGGAGAATTTATTCACAATGTGAATAATGGTTTGGAGAGGCCTAAAAGTTGCTCATTCCATTGTATAAAGACATGTGATTATACAAAAAGTCCTTATTGCATTATTAAGGCTCTATATAATGCAGCCAGAGGAAATATGAAAAAAGGCTATGCATTTGCTGGTAGCAATGCCTTTCTCGCAGAAAAAATCAGTAGCGTAAAAGAAGTAATGGCTACACTGGAACGCGAGTTTTTTTTAGCAACCCACAGACTGGCTTAATGATTGAAACTCTGCTTTTTCATGATTGAAATTGTTCGGGTTTCCCACTATATATAAAACTAATCGCTGTTTGAGTACAGCAAAAATAACATTTATGACATTTAAAGAATTAAATATAACCGAACCGATATTAAAAGCAATTGGAGAAAAAGGATATACAGTACCAACTCCCATTCAGGAAAAGGCGATTCCGCCTGCACTGGCAAAAAGAGATATATTAGGCTGTGCGCAAACCGGTACCGGAAAGACGGCTTCATTTGCTATTCCTATCATACAGCATTTGCAACTGGATAAAGAGGCTGCCAGACGTCAGGGAATTAAAGCCTTGATATTGACGCCCACACGTGAGCTTGCCTTGCAAATCAGTGAATGTATTGACGATTATTCAAAACATACTCGTATTCGCCATGGAGTAATCTTTGGTGGTGTAAATCAACGCCCGCAGGTTGATCTGTTGCGTAAAGGTATTGATATTCTGGTCGCTACTCCGGGACGTTTGCTTGACCTGATGAGTCAGGGACATATACATTTGGACACTATCCAATATTTTGTATTGGATGAGGCTGACCGTATGCTTGATATGGGATTTATCCATGATATTAAGCGGATATTGCCGAAATTTCCAAAAGAAAAGCAGACTTTGTTTTTCTCGGCAACAATGCCTGATTCTATTATCTCCTTGACTAAGTCTCTGCTGAAGAATCCGGTGAAGATTTACATAACACCGAAATCGTCTACTGTAGATTCTATCAAACAGCTGGTGTATTTTGTTGAAAAGAAGGAGAAAAGCCAGTTGCTTATTTCGATATTGTCGAAGGCAGAAGATCAGTCAGTACTTATCTTCTCACGTACGAAACACAATGCTGATAAGATTGTGAAGATTCTGGGTAAGGCTGGAATTGGCAGCCAGGCTATTCATGGGAATAAGAGCCAGGCGGCAAGACAGTCTGCATTGGGCAACTTTAAATCGGGAAAAACTCGGGTGATGGTTGCCACTGACATTGCTTCCAGGGGGATCGATATTAACGAATTACCTTTGGTTATCAACTATGATCTTCCGGATGTTCCCGAAACCTATGTGCACCGTATTGGGCGTACAGGAAGAGCAGGGAATATGGGAACTGCACTTACGTTCTGTTCGCAGGAAGAACGTAAACTAGTGAATGATATTCAAAAGTTAACCGGTAAGAAACTCAATAAGGCTGATTTCACTATTTGAAAGTAAGCACTTACATTATTTATTCATTAAAAATATAGTATAAACTAAATATTATTTCTATGGCAAAATCCATGACAGTAGGTAAACGTGAAAATGAAAAGAAAAGAATCGCTAAGCGCGAAGAAAAATTAAAGAAGAAAGAAAATAAGAAATTATCGGGCAGCTCAAACAGCTTTGAAGATATGATTGCTTATGTTGATGAGAACGGGAGAATAACCTCAACTCCTCCGACAGAGAATGTCAGAAAAGAAGAGATCAACCCGGATGAAATAGTTATAGCAACTCCTAAAAAAGAGGATGAAGAGCCAACTATTTTGAGAGGACGGGTTGAGTTTTTTAATGAGTCAAGAGGATTTGGTTTTATTAAAGATCTTTCCGGCGTTGAGAAGTACTTTTTTCATGTAAACAATGTCGTTGGTAATATTACAGAAAATAATATCGTAACATTTGATCTTGAACGTGGAGTGAAAGGGATGAATGCGGTCAATATCTCGTTGGAAAACAAATCTAAGCCGGAAAATTTAGCTCAAACAGAATCTGTATAAGAATATCTGTATTCTGCTTGTGTATAACAAAAAACAAAAAATAATAATTTGAGATATGAAAAAAGGTAATATAATGCGTGATGTTATTTCATCCAGCCAGTTTACTGCAAACGTGATCAAGGAGTACAAAAAAGGTTTGGGAGATGTAGTGCTGGTAGCAATAACTCCGCGGACTACCATTGAACTTCCTGCACATTTGACTCAAGCAGAAATAGATGCTCGTATAGAGATTTATAAAAAACTACATAGCTCCAAAGTATAGGGGCTCAGTCTGAAACCTTGGGGGATTGCGTTAAAATTCTTATTTTTGCATCA
>NZ_QTNF01000022.1:0-101638 GCF_003603455.1 Bacteroides sp. AM37-9
TCGTCACGCCGATGGTACTGCGTAACAGTGGGAGAGTAGGTAGCCGCCGTTTTAAAGAAGCCTCGCTTGTCTATTGACGGGCGAGGCTTTCTGTTTTTTATTACTTTGGTATTTATACCACCCTTTTTAGCAGATACAAACCTCATAATACCTATTAAAAAAGTGAATATTTACTGATAATTTGTATGTTATGAGGATATTTATTTGTATCTTTGTCGCCCGAATTGTAAGCTAACGATTTAAAAAAGAGAGAAGCTTTGGGAAAATTTGATAAATACAAAATTGACTTGAAAGGTATGCAAGCAGACTCTGCTAAGTATGAGTTTGTATTGGATAACCTTTACTTCGCTCACATTGATGGTCCTGAAGTTCAGAAAGGAAAGGTCAATGTTACATTGACTGTGAAAAGAACCTCTCGTGCTTTCGAGCTGAGTTTCCAAACTGACGGAATGGTATGGGTACCATGCGACCGTTGTCTGGATGATATGGAGCTACCTATCAGTTCTTCTGATAAACTGATGGTAAAGTTTGGTCATGAATATGCAGAAGAAGGTGACAACCTGATTGTGATTCCCGAGGAAGAAGGGGAAATCAACGTTGCATGGTTCATGTATGAATTTGTTGCGCTGTCTATTCCGATGAAGCATGTACATGCTCCCGGTAAGTGTAATAAAGCGGTAACTAGTAAATTGAACAAGCATTTGAAAACAAATGCGAATGAGGATAGCGATGATACTTTCGACACAGGTGGAGATGACATCGTAATTGAGGAAGAAGTGGAGGAACAAATTGATCCTCGCTGGAATGAATTAAAAAAAATATTAGATAATAATTAAAGTTTTAAGAAAATGGCACATCCTAAGAGAAGACAATCAAGTACGAGACAAGCGAAGAGAAGAACTCATGATAAGGCAGTAGCTCCTACATTGGCTATTTGTCCGAATTGCGGCGAATGGCACGTTTACCACACTGTATGTGGTGCTTGTGGCTATTACAGAGGTAAGCTCGCTATTGAGAAAGAAGCAGCTGTATAATTAGTACAGTTATACTGAAAACAGCCTGAGGGTAAAGCTCTCCGGCTGCTTTAAGTATTATAGTATTGCTAATTTAAAATAGGTTTGATGGAAAAAATAAATGCAGTAATCACAGGAGTCGGTGGGTACGTTCCCGATTATATCTTAACTAACGATGAGATATCAAAAATGGTGGATACCAACGACGAATGGATTATGACTCGTATCGGAGTAAAGGAGAGACATATTCTGAATGAGGAAGGATTAGGTAGTTCATACATGGCACGCAAAGCTGCCAAACAGTTGATGAAGAAAACTGGTGCTAATCCTGATGACATTGATTTGGTTGTTGTCGCTACCACTACTCCTGACTATCACTTCCCTTCTACAGCTTCTATTCTTTGTGATAAACTCGGACTGAAGAATGCATTTGCTTTCGACTTGCAAGCTGCTTGTAGCGGTTTCCTGTATTTAATGGAGACAGCTGCTAATTTCATCCGTTCGGGAAGATATAAGAAAATTATCATTGTCGGTGCCGATAAGATGTCGTCAATGGTTAACTATACAGATCGTGCTACATGCCCTATCTTTGGTGACGGTGCTGCTGCCTTTATGGTGGAACCGACTACGGAAGATTACGGAATCATGGATTCGATACTGAGAACTGATGGCAAAGGATTGCCTTTCCTCCACATGAAAGCTGGTGGTTCGGTTTGTCCTCCGTCTTATTTCACAGTAGACAATAAAATGCACTATTTGCACCAGGAAGGAAGAACAGTGTTTAAATATGCTGTATCCAATATGTCGGATGTATCTGCTGCTATTGCAGAAAAGAATGGTCTGACGAAAGATAATATCAACTGGATTGTTCCGCATCAGGCGAATGTCCGCATTATCGAAGCCGTGGCTCACCGTATGGAGGTGCCAATGGATAAAGTGTTGGTAAATATTGAGCATTACGGTAACACCAGTGCTGCTACTCTTCCTTTGTGTATCTGGGATTATGAAGATAAACTCAAGAAAGGTGATAATATCATTTTCACTGCATTCGGTGCCGGATTTACATGGGGCGCAGTTTACGTGAAATGGGGTTATGACGGAAAAAAGGAATCGTAACGTAAGTTACTGAACTATAACACTCAAAAACGCATCCTATTTCGATTCGATGCGTTTTTTTGTCTCAACCAATAAAATGAAGAGAAATGCATAAAGCAGGTTTTGTAAACATTGTAGGAAATCCGAATGTCGGAAAATCGACATTGATGAATGTCTTGGTGGGCGAACGTATTTCGATCGCTACTTTCAAGGCGCAGACAACTCGTCACCGGATTATGGGAATCTATAATACGGATGAAATGCAGATTGTTTTTTCTGATACTCCGGGAGTATTGAAGCCCAATTATAAACTACAGGAGTCGATGCTGAATTTTTCTACTTCGGCATTGACGGATGCGGATATCTTGCTTTATGTGACTGACGTGGTGGAGACGCCGGATAAGAATAATGAGTTTATGGAGAAGGTACGCCAGATGACGGTGCCTGTGCTCTTGCTCATCAATAAGATAGATCTTACAGATCAGGAAAAACTGGTAAAGCTGGTGGAAGATTGGAAAGAACTGCTTCCCCAAGCCGAAATTATTCCGATTTCTGCTACATCGAAGTTCAATGTGGACTATGTGATGAAGCGAATCAAAGAACTGTTGCCCGATTCTCCTCCTTATTTTGGAAAGGATCAGTGGACGGACAAGCCTGCCCGTTTCTTCGTGAATGAGATTATCCGGGAAAAGATTTTGCTCTACTACGACAAGGAGATTCCTTATTCGGTGGAAGTGGTCGTAGAGGAGTTTAAGGAAGAGCCGAAGAAGATTCATATTCGTGCGGTGATTAACGTGGAACGTGATTCGCAGAAAGGAATTATTATCGGCAAACAGGGCAAGGCGTTGAAGAAGGTAGCTACCGAGGCTCGCCGCGAACTGGAACGTTTCTTTGGAAAGACTATTTTCCTCGAAACGTATGTGAAAGTGGATAAGGATTGGCGTAGTTCGGATAAGGAGCTGCGTAATTTTGGTTATCAGTTAGATTAAGAGTATTCATGCGACTGTGATAGTCGTGAAAAAACAAGGTATTGAACTATGGGTAATTTAGTTGCAATTGTAGGACGCCCGAATGTGGGCAAGTCTACCTTATTTAACCGTCTGACGAAGACTCGTCAGGCTATTGTGAATGAAGAAGCGGGTACAACCCGCGACAGACAATATGGCAAGTCCGAGTGGCTGGGCCGTGAGTTCTCCGTGGTGGATACCGGCGGATGGGTGGTTAATTCGGATGATGTTTTTGAAGAGGAAATCCGCAAGCAGGTATTATTGGCAGTGGATGAAGCGGACGTTATTTTGTTCGTTGTAGATGTGATGAATGGAGTGACCGACCTGGATATGCAGGTGGCGGCTATTCTGCGCCGTGCTAATAGTCCGGTGATTATGGTTGCCAATAAAACGGACAATCATGATTTACAGTATAACGCTCCCGAGTTTTATAAACTGGGATTGGGCGATCCGTATTGTGTTTCTGCCATGACAGGAAGTGGTACGGGTGATTTGATGGATTTGATTGTCAGCAATTTCAAGAAGGAGTCTTCTGAAATCCTGGATGATGATATTCCTCGTTTTGCTGTGGTAGGACGCCCGAATGCAGGAAAGTCTTCCATTGTAAACGCGTTTATTGGGGAAGAACGTAATATCGTGACAGAGATTGCAGGAACTACCCGTGACTCGATCTACACTCGTTACAATAAATTCGGATTTGATTTTTACCTGGTAGATACGGCAGGTATCCGTAAGAAAAACAAGGTAAATGAAGACTTGGAATATTATTCGGTGATTCGTTCGATTCGTGCCATCGAAGGGTCGGATGTTTGTATTCTGATGTTGGATGCAACGAGGGGTGTTGAGAGCCAGGACTTGAATATCTTTTCTCTGATTCAGAAGAACCAGAAAGGATTGGTAGTCGTGATTAATAAATGGGACTTGGTGGAAGATAAATCAGTGAAAGTGCAGAAGACATTTGAGGAAGCTGTCCGTTCACGTTTTGCTCCGTTTGTCGATTTCCCGATCATCTTTGCTTCTGCGTTGACCAAACAACGTATTCTGAAAGTGCTGGAAGAAGCACGTAATGTATATGAGAACCGGACGACAAAGATTCCGACAGCTCGTTTGAATGAAGAAATGCTTCCGCTGATCGAGGCTTATCCGCCTCCCTCAAATAAAGGTAAGTATATCAAGATTAAATACATCACACAGTTGCCGAATACGCAAGTGCCTTCATTTGTCTATTTTGCCAACTTGCCGCAGTATGTGAAGGATCCGTACAAACGTTTCCTCGAAAATAAGATGCGTGAGAAATGGAATCTGACAGGTACTCCGGTTAATATTTATATTCGACAGAAGTAAAGTTCACCACAGATTAACACAGATTTCCACAGATTAAAAATAAAAAACGGGCTAATCAATTTACAAGTTTTGTATCATTTGATTAGCCCGTATTCTTTATGAAATATCTGTGGAAATCTGTGTTAATCTGTGGTGAACCTATTTCTCCAACTGGAAATCTTTTCTGCGTAAAACGAAGCTGTTACTCAAGTATTTTTCACGCACAATCTGATTCTCCGATAATTCTTCCGGTGTTCCCTGGAAAAGAATCTTTCCTTCGAACAGCAGATAGGCGCGGTCGGTGATACTAAGTGTCTCCTGTACGTTGTGGTCGGTAATCAGGATTCCGATATTCTTGTCTTTCAGCTTCCAAACAATTTGCTGGATATCTTCTACGGCAATCGGGTCTACACCGGCAAAAGGTTCGTCAAGCATGATGAATTTGGGGTCGATGGCAAGACAACGGGCAATCTCCGTACGGCGGCGTTCACCTCCGGACAACTGGTTACCTTTGTTTTTGCGTACCTTTTGCAGACGGAATTCTGCTATCAGGCTTTCGAGTTTCTCCTTTTGATATTCTTTGGGCTTGTTAGTCATTTCCAGTACGGCGGCGATATTATCTTCCACACTCATCTGGCGGAAAACGGAAGCTTCCTGTGCAAGGTAGCCGATTCCCGTTTGCGCTCGTTTGTAAACCGGATATTTGGTAATCTCCAGGTCGTCGAGGAAAATACGTCCTTCATTCGGAGTAATCAGCCCTACGGTCATATAGAATGAAGTCGTCTTACCGGCACCGTTCGGTCCCAGCAAACCTACAATCTCACCTTGCTTCACATTGATGGAAACGTGGCTCACAACGGTTCGTTTACCGTACTTCTTAACCAGGTCTTCCGTGCGGAGCACCATCTTGCTTTCTTCCATATTCTAGTTATTTTGCGGCAAATGTAGTAAAAATAAGCTGAAATAATGTACATTTGCAGACAAATAGTGTGAGTTATGATAAAAGCATTGAGAACCGTCGGGAGATATTTCATGCTGATGGGACGGACTTTTTCCCGTCCTGAACGTATGCGTATGTTCTTCCGGCAATACCTTAACGAGTTGGAGCAACTAGGTGTGAACTCCATCGGTATCGTGCTGTTGATTTCGTTTTTCATCGGCGCGGTTATTACCATCCAGATCAAGTTGAATATCGAAAGTCCGTGGATGCCTCGCTGGACAGTGGGGTATGTGACACGTGAAATTATGTTGCTGGAATTTTCTTCCTCTATCATGTGTTTGATTCTTGCGGGAAAAGTAGGATCGAATATCGCTTCGGAATTAGGAACGATGCGGGTGACGCAGCAGATTGACGCGCTCGAAATTATGGGTATCAATTCGGCAAACTACCTGATTCTGCCTAAGATTACGGCGATGGTAACTGTGATTCCTATTTTAGTGACGTTCAGTATCTTTGCCGGAATTATCGGTGCCTTTTGCACCTGTTGGTTTGCCGGGGTGATGAATGCGGTCGATCTGGAATATGGATTGCAATATATGTTTGTGGAGTGGTTTATTTGGGCCGGTATCATCAAATCCCTCTTTTTCGCGTTTATTATTGCAAGTGTGTCTGCTTTCTTCGGATATACGGTGGATGGTGGATCGATTGCTGTGGGAAAGGCTTCTACGGATGCCGTAGTATCCAGCAGTGTATTGATTCTGTTTGCGGACTTGATATTAACTAAACTTTTGATGGGATGATTGAGATTAAAGGACTTTATAAATCATTTGATGACAAAACGGTATTGAGCGATATCAATGCTAGTTTTGAAAATGGAAAGACGAACTTGATTATCGGTCAGAGTGGCTCCGGTAAGACGGTATTGATGAAGTGTATTGTAGGATTGCTTACTCCGGAGAAGGGGGAAGTCTTATATGACGGACGTAACCTTGTCTTGATGGGGAAGAAGGAGAAAAAGATGCTTCGCAAGGAGATGGGGATGATTTTCCAGAGTGCAGCTCTGTTTGACTCAATGACGGTGTTGGACAATGTGATGTTTCCGTTGAATATGTTTAGCAATGATACTTTGCGTGAGCGTACCAAACGGGCGATGTTCTGCTTGGATCGTGTGAATCTGGGGGAGGCGAAAGATAAGTTTCCGGGAGAAATCAGTGGGGGGATGCAGAAGCGTGTGGCTATTGCACGTGCGATTGCCCTGAATCCGCAATATTTGTTTTGCGATGAACCGAACTCGGGACTCGATCCGAAAACGTCATTGGTGATTGATGATCTGATCCATGATATTACGCAGGAATATAACATGACGACCATTATCAATACGCATGATATGAACTCTGTATTGGGAATTGGCGAGAAGGTGATTTATATTTATGAAGGACATAAAGAGTGGGAAGGGACAAAAGATGATATCTTTACCTCTACCAACGAACGACTGAATAACTTTATCTTTGCTTCAGACTTGCTCCGTAAAGTGAAGGACGTGGAAGTGCAAGGAATGGAAGGGTAATAAAAAAACTTCTGTCATCGGGGTGACAGAAGTTTCTTTTTTTCTTAGCTATATTAGCGTCGGCAATTAAGCTCTAGGTCTAGCTTCTTTAACTACCATTGTACGGCCCATGTATTCAGCTCCGTTCAATTCAGCAATAGCTTTTGCAGCTGCAGCGTCGTCTTCCATTTCGATGAAAGCGAATCCTTTGGATTTACCGGTTTCACGGTCCATAACAACTTTAACTGATGATACTGCTCCGTAATCTTCCATCACTTGTTGCAGATCTCCTTCCTTAACACGGTAGTTAAGGTTTCCAACATAAATGTTCATAATGAAAATGATAAAAAATAAATAAATGAATAAAACTCTCTGGACAGATGGTTACTAATAAAAAGATTAAAACGACAGAGAGTTTACAAATGCGTTTCGTAACGGAAGTAAAAACCTTGTAATCAAATCGAGAAACTAATGGTCCATCAATCCGCAGCAAAGAAAAGAATAATTTTTGAATTAACCATCTTTTGGGAAGGTTAATTTGCGGATTATCAGAAAAAAAAGTTCTTTCCTTTTCTCTTGAAAGAAAAGAAAGAACCAAAGAAAAGTTGGAGAAAGCCCTCACGCTCGGTATCCTCAAGCGAGCTTGTGGCTACACTCACTAAATCGGGCTTTTCAAGGCTGACTTTTTTCTCCTACTCGCTTCCTTCACTACGCTAAAGGGCAGAAACTCGCTACGCTCAAACAGTCTGCCCTTCTTAACGCTTCGTTATGGGCGCTCGCTTGACGGAGAAAAAAGTAGGCCGGGGGAACCTGGCGGGGTAGGTGTTGATGGGGATTTTATATTGTTTATGGATGGAATATCAGTGGGATATTATTAAAAGATGTGTGAAAGATGGGTGGCGTTGCTGAAATAAATCTGCAATGTCTTTTGAAATTTGAAAGATTAGCACTAATTTTGCACCCTCTTTGAGTATAGAACAAAGTATAAATCAAATAAATAATTGTCAGAATGAACGTTTCATTACAAAACATTGACAAAGTAAGCGCAGAGCTTACTGTAAAGCTTGAGAAAGCAGATTATCAGGAGAAAGTAGACAAAGAGTTGAAATCACTCCGTCAGAAGGCACAGATTCCGGGATTCCGTAAAGGTATGGTGCCGACAAGTCTTATTAAAAAGATGTATGGTAAATCGGTGATTGCAGAGGTTGTGAATAAGGCATTGCAAGAAGCTGTTTACAATTATATTAAAGATAATAAGGTGAATATGTTGGGCGAGCCGTTGCCTAATGAAGAAAAGCAGCAGAATATTGATTTCGATACAATGGAAGAGTTCGAATTCGTGTTCGATATCGCTTTGGCACCTGAATTTAAAGCAGAAGTAAGCGCTAAAGATAAAGTAGATTATTATTCTATCGAAGTTTCTGAAGAAATGATCGACAACCAGGTGAAGATGTACACTCAACGCACTGGTAAGTATGATAAGGTAGATGCTTACGAAGATAATGATATGTTGAAAGGTCTGCTGGCACAGTTGGACGAAGAAGGCAATACAAAAGAAGGTGGTATTCAGGTAGAAGCTGCTGTGTTGATGCCTGCTTACATGAAGAATGACGATCAGAAAGCTATTTTTGCTAACGCAAAAGTAAATGATGTATTGGTGTTCAATCCGAATGTTGCTTATGACGGACATGCTGCTGAACTGGGTTCTTTGTTGAAGATCGACAAGGAAATCGCGAAAGACGTTAAGTCTGACTTCAGCTTCCAGGTAGAAGAAATCACTCGTTTTGTTCCGGGTGAATTGACACAGGAAGTGTTCGACCAGGCATTCGGCGAAGGTGTTGTGAAGACTGAAGAGGAATTCCGCGCTAAGATTAAAGAAGAAATTGCAGCAAGATTTGTTGCTGACAGCGATTATAAGTTCCTGATCGATATTCGCAAGGTGATGATGGAAAAAGTAGGTAAGTTGGAATTCTCTGACGCTCTGCTGAAACGTATCATGTTGCTGAACAACGAAGAAAAGGGCGAAGAATATGTTGCTGAAAACTATGATAAGAGCATCGAGGAACTGACTTGGCACCTGATTAAGGAACAGTTGGTTGAAGCAAACGATATCAAAGTAGAACAGGAAGATGTTCTGAAGATGGCTAGAGAAACAACGAAGGCACAGTTTGCTCAATACGGTATGTTGTCTATCCCTGATGATGTGCTTGACAACTATGCACAGGAGATGTTGAAGAAGAAAGAAACTATCAATAATTTGGTAAGTCGTGTTGTAGAAGTGAAGCTGGCTGCTGCTCTGAAAGCGCAGGTTACTTTGGAAAACAAGAACGTTTCAATCGAAGAATTCAATAAGATGTTTGAATAATCATTCGGTTGAATAGAATATAAAGTCACAGAAACACAGAGTTTTTATAAAATTATAACTCTGTGTTTTTTTGTGTCTCTGTATTCTTTTTCGTTTCTTTGTACTTACGTTTATTTTTAATTTATAAGAAAGGAACAATTAACATGGATGATTTTAGAAAATACGCAACCAAGCATTTAGGAATGAATGGCATGGTATTGGATGATGTGATTAAATCGCAGGCCGGGTATTTGAATCCCTATATTCTGGAAGAAAGACAGTTGAACGTTACTCAACTCGACGTTTTCTCCCGTTTGATGATGGACCGCATCATTTTCCTCGGTACACAAGTAGATGACTATACAGCGAATACGCTTCAGGCACAGTTGCTGTATCTGGATTCTGTTGATCCGGGTAAGGATATCTCTATCTATATCAACTCTCCGGGCGGAAGTGTATATGCCGGACTGGGCATTTATGATACGATGCAGTTTATTTCAAGTGATGTTGCTACCATCTGTACAGGTATGGCAGCTTCAATGGCGGCTGTATTGCTTGTTGCCGGTGCTGAAGGCAAACGTTCTGCGTTGCCTCATTCACGTGTGATGATTCACCAGCCGATGGGTGGTGCGCAAGGACAAGCGTCGGACATTGAAATCACAGCTCGTGAGATTCAGAAATTGAAGAAAGAACTTTATACGATCATCGCCGATCATTCGCATACTGATTTCGATAAGGTATGGGCGGACTCTGACCGCGACTACTGGATGACAGCTCAGGAAGCGAAAGAATACGGTATGATTGATGAGGTATTGATTAAGAAATAAAAATGGCTGATTCAAAGACAAAGAAAAGGTGTAGCTTCTGTGGACGGTCGGAGAACGAAGTCGGATTCCTGATTACGGGAATGAACGGCTATATCTGCGACAGTTGTGCTACCCAGGCTTATGAGATTACTCAGGAAGCATTGGGCGAAGGCAAGAAAAGCGCGGGAGCTACCAAACTCAATTTAAAAGAACTGCCCAAACCGGTAGAAATCAAGAAATTCCTCGACCAGTATGTGATCGGACAGGATGACGCAAAACGCTTCCTTTCCGTATCGGTCTATAACCATTATAAACGTCTGTTGCAAAAAGACAGCGGGGATGATGTGGAGATTGAAAAGTCGAACATTATTATGGTAGGTAGTACCGGAACCGGAAAAACGTTGCTTGCACGTACGATTGCCAAGTTGCTGCACGTGCCGTTTACCATTGTAGACGCTACGGTGCTGACAGAGGCCGGTTATGTAGGCGAAGATATCGAAAGTATTTTAACCCGTTTGCTTCAGGTGGCAGATTATAATGTACCTGAAGCGGAACAGGGTATTGTGTTTATCGACGAGATCGACAAGATTGCCCGCAAAGGAGATAACCCTTCCATCACTCGCGATGTGAGCGGTGAAGGTGTACAGCAGGGATTGCTGAAATTACTCGAAGGCTCTGTTGTGAACGTACCTCCCCAGGGTGGTCGTAAACATCCGGACCAGAAGATGATTCCGGTAAATACCAAAAATATTCTCTTTATCTGTGGCGGCGCTTTCGATGGTATCGAAAAGAAGATCGCCCAACGGTTGAATACACATGTCGTAGGTTATACGGCGTCGCAGAAAACAGCGACGGTGGACAAGAATAACATGATGCAGTATATCGCTCCGCAGGATTTGAAGTCATTCGGACTGATTCCCGAAATTATCGGACGTCTTCCGGTACTGACTTATTTGAATCCGCTGGATCGGAATGCGCTTCGTGCTATCCTCACCGAACCGAAAAACTCTATCATCAAGCAGTACATCAAACTGTTTGAAATGGATGGTATCAAGCTCACATTTGAAGATGCTGTCTTCGAATATATCGTCGATAAGGCGGTGGAATATAAGCTGGGTGCCCGTGGATTGCGCTCTATTGTGGAAACAATCATGATGGATGTCATGTTTGAAATCCCTTCAGAGGACAAAAAAGAGTATAAGGTGACGCTGGATTATGCAAAGATGCAACTGGAAAAAGCGAATATGGCACGACTGCAAACTGCTTAAAATCAAAGAGTAAGACTATAAAAGATGATCGTAACTGTATTTTCTTAAAAATATTAGTCGCATTTTGCTTGGTAATTACGAAGTTGTTTATAACTTTGTTTGGCTCTCTTGAAGGAGGGAGCCTACTAAAGTTAAACCATGAACTGAATAAAACAACCTAAGTTAAGATGGCAAGGAAGATTAATTTAACAGATGAACTGAAGAAGTGTTTCGGATTTAATAAGTTCAAGGGAAACCAGGAAGCGATCATTAACAACTTGCTCGATGGTAAAGATACCTTTGTACTGATGCCTACCGGTGGCGGGAAATCTTTATGCTATCAGCTACCTTCGCTCTTGATGGAAGGTACGGCAATTGTAATTTCTCCGCTTATTGCGTTGATGAAGAATCAAGTGGATGCAATGCGCAATTTCAGTGAAGAAGATGGCGTCGCCCATTTTATCAATTCTTCATTAAACAAAGGCGCGATAGACCAAGTGAGGTCGGACATCCTTGCCGGAAAGACAAAATTGCTATATGTGGCGCCGGAATCGCTGACGAAAGAAGAAAATGTAGAATTTTTGCGTTCGGTGAAAATTTCGTTCTATGCAGTGGACGAAGCTCATTGTATTTCTGAATGGGGACATGACTTCCGACCGGAATACCGGCGGATTCGCCCTATTATCAACGAAATAGGAAAGGCTCCGTTGATTGCGTTGACCGCAACAGCGACACCAAAGGTGCAGCATGATATCCAGAAAAATCTGGGAATGGTAGATGCTCAAGTTTTCAAATCGTCGTTCAACCGTCCGAACCTTTATTATGAGGTACGCGCGAAGACCGCTAATATTGACAGGGATATTATCAAGTTTATCAAAAACAATCCGGAAAAATCGGGCATTATCTATTGCCTTAGCCGGAAAAAAGTAGAGGAACTTGCTGAAATCCTTCAGGCAAACGGTATCAATGCGCGTCCTTATCATGCCGGGATGGATTCGTTGGCGCGGACTAAGAATCAGGATGATTTCCTGATGGAAAAAGTGGATGTTATTGTAGCAACTATCGCTTTCGGTATGGGAATCGACAAGCCGGATGTAAGGTTTGTGATTCACTACGATATTCCAAAGAGTCTGGAAGGGTATTACCAGGAGACCGGACGTGCCGGTAGAGATGGCGGTGAAGGTCAGTGCATAACCTTTTATACAAACAAAGACTTGCAAAAACTGGAGAAGTTCATGCAAGGAAAACCTGTGGCAGAGCAGGAAATTGGCAAGCAGCTTCTGTTGGAAACCGCTGCTTATGCCGAATCTTCCGTATGCCGGCGCAAGACGTTGCTGCATTATTTCGGTGAAGAATATACGGAAGAAAATTGTGGAAATTGTGACAACTGTTTAAACCCTAAAAAACAAGTGGAGGCTCAAGAGTTATTGTGTGCCGTGATTGAAGCGATTATCGCGGTGAAAGAAAATTTTAAGGCAGATTATATTATAGACATACTACAAGGTAAAGAAACTTCCGAAGTACAGGCGCATTTGCATGAAGACCTCGAAGTCTTCGGCTCCGGTATGGGGGAAGAGGATAAAACATGGAACGCAGTGATTCGTCAAGCACTGATCGCAGGTTACTTGAGCAAGGATGTGGAACATTACGGACTCCTGAAAGTGACGGAGGAAGGACACAAGTTCTTGAAGAAGCCGAAGTCATTCAAGATTACCGAAGACAACGACTTTGAAGAGACGGAAGAAGAAGTTCCGGCACGTGGCGGTGGTTCCTGTGCGGTAGACCCTGCTCTTTATTCTATGTTGAAGGACTTGCGGAAGAAACTCTCGAAGAAGCTGGAAGTGCCGCCTTATGTGATCTTCCAGGATCCGTCTTTGGAAGCGATGGCTACCATTTATCCGGTGACATTGGATGAATTGCAGAATATACCGGGTGTAGGAGCCGGAAAAGCAAAACGTTACGGTGAAGAGTTCTGTAAATTAATCAAACGCCACTGTGAAGAGAATGAAATAGAACGTCCTGAAGATTTGCGGGTACGTACGGTTGCCAATAAATCAAAGATGAAAGTGGCTATCATTCAGGCAATTGACCGTAAAGTGGCGTTAGATGATATCGCTCTTTCCAAAGGTATCGAATTTGGTGAACTCCTAGACGAGGTGGAAGCTATCGTCTATTCGGGAACCAAACTGAATATAGATTATTTCCTGGAAGAAATCATGGATGAAGATCACATGCTTGATATCTACGATTATTTCAAGGAATCTACTACTGATAAGATTGATGATGCGCTTGATGAATTAGGCGATGACTTCACTGAAGAGGAAGTTCGCTTGGTGCGTATTAAGTTCATCTCTGAAATGGCCAATTAAAAAAGCGAAAAAAATAAGCGTGCAGGTATGCAGTTTTGAATAAAAACCGTATATTTGCACGCAATAATTTTTAAACGCATAGCCCTATGTCATTTATTGCTGATAAGATTGTAATGGATGGGTTAACTTACGACGACGTATTGTTGATCCCCGCTTATTCTGAAGTTTTACCGCGCACTGTCGATCTCTCGACTAAGTTTTCAAAAAACATTGAGTTAAAAATTCCTTTTGTGACGGCTGCCATGGATACGGTTACCGAAGCGAAAATGGCTATTGCCATTGCTCGTGAGGGTGGTATCGGCGTGATTCACAAAAATATGTCTATCGAAGAACAGGCAAGACAAGTTGCTATTGTAAAACGTGCCGAAAATGGTATGATTTATGATCCCGTAACTATTAAAAGAGGTTCTACTGTGCAGGATGCACTGGACATCATGGCGGAATACAAAATCGGTGGTATCCCTGTGGTAGATGATGAAGGTTATTTGGTGGGTATTGTTACCAACAGAGATTTGCGTTTCGAAAGAGACATGGCTAAACATATTGATCTTGTCATGACTCCGAAAGAAAGATTGGTAACTACAAACCAGTCTACTGATCTGGAATCTGCTGCACAGATTCTTCAGAAACATAAGATCGAGAAACTTCCGATTGTCGGAATGGACGGAAAGTTGATCGGCCTTGTCACTTATAAAGATATAACAAAAGCAAAAGATAAACCGATGGCTTGTAAAGATGCCAAAGGTCGTTTGCGTGTAGCTGCCGGTGTAGGTGTGACTGCCGATACGCTGGATCGTATGCAGGCATTGGTAGATGCCGGTGCGGATGCAATTGTAATTGATACGGCTCACGGACACTCTATGTTTGTGATTGAAAAACTGAAAGAAGCTAAGAAACGCTTCCCGAACATTGATATTGTAGTGGGTAATATTGCTACCGGAGAAGCTGCAAAAGCGTTGGTAGAAGCAGGAGCGGATGCAGTGAAAGTCGGTATCGGTCCGGGTTCTATCTGTACCACTCGTGTGGTTGCCGGTGTAGGTGTTCCACAGTTGTCTGCTGTCTATGATGTAGCAAAAGCCTTGAAGGGTACAGGTATTCCTTTGATTGCCGATGGTGGTTTGCGCTATTCGGGCGATGTAGTGAAAGCGTTGGCTGCCGGTGGATATTGTGTAATGATCGGATCGTTGGTTGCCGGAACAGAAGAGTCTCCGGGCGACACAATCATTTTCAATGGACGTAAATTCAAATCCTATCGTGGTATGGGATCGTTGGAAGCGATGGAGAACGGTTCGAAAGACCGTTACTTCCAGAGTGGAACTGCTGATGTGAAGAAGCTTGTTCCGGAAGGAATTGCTGCCCGTGTTCCTTATAAAGGTACACTTTTCGAAGTTATCTATCAGTTGTCAGGTGGTTTGCGTGCAGGTATGGGATACTGCGGTGCTGCCAATATTGATAAACTTCACGATGCTAAGTTTACCCGCATTACCAATGCAGGTGTAATGGAAAGCCATCCGCACGACGTGACGATTACTAGTGAATCGCCTAACTATAGCCGTCCGGAATAATAGATAGATACGGTGAACTATTAACGGTGAACGGTGAACAGGCTGTGTTGTCAGCAAGGTGTTCACTGCTCACCGTTTGTTGTTTATCTGTTATTGCCTCTGTGATGTTTGTTGTTTATTGTTTGGAAAATAAAAAATGATGATGAAAAGAAGCCTGTTGTTGGGATGTATTTCTCTCTTTGTTGTCGCGGTCTTTGCGCAAGAAGATCCGGTATTGATGCGTGTTAACGGAAGAGAGATACTCCGTTCGGAATTTGAAAATGCATACCGCCGTTATGCGGAACGCTCAAATGCCCAGCTTTCACCAAAAGAGTATGCGGCACTTTTCGCTCAATCAAAGTTGAAGGTGGAAGCGGCCAGGGCTGCCGGACTTGATACGACTACAGTTTTCCGTAAACAACACGAGAAGCGTCGGACAGAATTGGTAGAATCTTATCTGATTGACAAACAAGTGATGGATAGTTGTGCCCGTGTCTTGTATCAGAAGATGGGATTGAAAGCACGTAGCGGCCGGGTGCAAGTCATGCAAATTTTTAAACGTTTACCGCAGACGGTTACTTCCCGTCATTTGGAAGAAGAAAAAGCCCGGATGGATTCTATATACCGGGTGATACAGAATCAGCCGGATTTGAATTTTAACCGTTTGGTGGAAATCTATTCGGATGATAAGCAGAGTAGATGGATAGAAAGTTTGGAGACAACGAGTGAATTTGAGGATGTCGCTTTCTCTTTGGCGAAAGGTGCGGTATCACAGCCATTCTTCACTCCTGAAGGGATTCATATCTTGAAAGTGATTGACCGGGAGGAAGCATTTGCTTATGAAAATGTCAGTGGCAGGTTGATAGAGCGGTTACGGCGTAAGGAAATTTTAGACAAAGGCACGGCAGCGATGCTCGACCGATTAAAAAAGTCATGGCAGTATACCCCGAATCAGGCAGCAATGGAAGAGCTGTTGACGAAAGGCCGGACAGAACAAAATCTCTTTACGATTGATGGACAGGCATATACCGGAGCTATGTTCACGCAGTTTGCCTCTTCTCATCCTCAAGCTGCCAAACGCCAGTTGGAAGGGTTTATAGCTAAATCATTATTGGATTATGAAAGTCGGAATATAGATAAAAAGCATCCGGAAATTCGTATTGCCTTGCGGGAATCTGACGAAAACTATTTGGTAAAAGAGATCACACGGCAGAAAATAGAGTTGCCTGCCATTAATGACCGGGCCGGATTGGCTACCTATTTCAAATTTCATTCGTCGGATTATCGGTGGGAGAGTCCCCGGTATAGAGGAGTCGTGCTTCATTGCGTTGATAAAAAGACGGCAAAGCAAGCTAAAAAAATGCTGAAGAAAGTGCCGGAAAAAGAGTGGGCGGACCAGCTTCGGCAAACTTTTAATACATCCGGGACGGAAAAGATACAGGTTGAACAAGGTATTTTTGCCGACGGAGACAATAAATATATAGATAAACTGGTCTTTAAGAAGGGTGGTTTCGAACCCGTGATGTCTTATCCTTTTACCATTGTGGTAGGCGAAAAAATGAAAGGACCGGATGATTATCGGGAAGTAATTGAACAGGTGCGAAAGGATTATCGAAGCTATCTTGACACGTGCTGGGCGCGGGAATTGAGGGAGTTTGGTAAGGTTGAAATAAACCAAGAGGTTTTAAAAACAGTTAATAATAACTGATGTAACCGATTATTCACTATCTTCGTACCTTAAATAAGTAGATTTTAGTTGCCAATGCGAATATTAGTCCTCTTACTGATTACCCTTCTTGGTTGTGGAGCGTGCAAGGAACAGCGCGACCACAAAGGAAAGACTCCTTTGGTAGAGGTGGACGGTAACTTTTTATATAAAGAAGATTTGATGTCCGTGCTTCCGGTCGGATTGTCAAAAGATGATAGTATTCTCTTCACCGAACATTATATTCGTAGTTGGGCGGAAGAGATTTTATTATATGAGAAAGCTGCGAACAATATTCCCGATAATGTGGATGTTGACAAACTGGTGGAGAATTATCGGAAAGCGTTGATTATGCATACTTATCAGCAGGAGTTGATAAACCAGAAGCTGTCGAATGATATTTCCGAACAAGAGATCGCAGAATATTACGGGAAAAACAAAGAACTGTTTAAACTGGAAACCCCGTTGATTAAGGGATTGTTTATCAAAGTGCCGTTGACGGCTCCCCAGCTGAACAATGTGCGCAGGTGGTATAAGTCGGAAAAACAGGATGCTGTCGAGAGCCTGGAAAAATATAGTTTGCAGAATGCAGTGAAATACGAATACTTTTATGACAAATGGGTGTCCGTGACTGATGTACTGGATATGATTCCACTGAAAGTAGAGGCACCGGAAGAGTACGTAGACAAACACCGTCAGGTAGAATTGAAAGATACGGCCTATTATTATTTCCTGAATGTGAGCGATTATCGCGGAATTGGTGAAGAGAAACCGTATGAATTTGCCCGTTCGGAAGTGAAAGACTTACTGGTTAATCAGAAACGGGTGAGCTTTATGGAACAGGTAAAGAACGACTTGTATCAGCAAGCAGTAAGTAAGAAGAAGATTATATATAATTATTAAATACAAAGAATGAAGAAGTTTGTGAACTTTAGATTTGTTGTTACCCTTGTCCTGGCAATATTTGCTAATGTGGCAACCTATGCACAAGATAATGTGGTTGATGAAGTAGTTTGGGTAGTAGGTGACGAAGCTATTTTGAAATCAGATGTAGAAGAGGCCCGTATGGATGCCTTGTATAATGGACGCAGATTTGACGGCGATCCTTATTGTGTAATTCCTGAAGAGATTGCCGTGCAGAAGTTGTTCCTGCATCAGGCAAAGTTGGACAGTATCGAGGTTTCCGAAGCGGAAATCATCCAGCGTGTGGATATGATGACCAACATGTACATTCAGCAGATCGGTTCCAGAGAGAAGATGGAGGAGTATTTCAATAAAACTTCCACCCAGATTCGTGAGACGCTACGTGATAATGCACGTGACGGATTGACCGTTCAGAAGATGCAGCAGAAACTGGTAGGAGAAATCAAAGTGACTCCGGCAGAAGTACGCCGTTATTTTAAAGACCTTCCACAAGATAGTATTCCTTACATTCCGACACAGGTAGAAGTGCAGATCATTACTTTACAACCGAAAATTCCTATCTCGGAGATTGAGGATGTAAAAAAGACGTTGCGTGATTATACGGATCGTGTGACAAAAGGAGAAATTGACTTCTCTACATTGGCGCGTTTGTATTCGGAAGACAAGGCATCTGCCATTAAAGGTGGTGAATGTGGATTCATGGGACGTGGTATGATGGACCCTGCTTATGCGAATGTAGCGTTCAGTTTGCAAGATCCGAAGAAAGTTTCCAAGATTGTGGAGTCGGAATTTGGTTTCCACATTATCCAGTTGATTGAAAAACGTGGTGACCGTGTCAACACTCGCCATATCTTGTTGCGTCCGAAAGTATCGGAAAAAGAACTGACCGAGGCTTGTGCCCGTCTGGATTCTATTGCCGATGATATTCGTGCCAACAAATTTACATTTGATGATGCGGCTGCCGTTATCTCACAGGATAAAGACACCCGTAACAACCATGGTATTATGGTGAACATCAATGAAAATTCAGGTGTGACTACTTCTAAGTTCCAGATGCAGGATCTTCCTCAAGACGTTGCTAAGGTAGTGGATAAGATGAATGTAGGTGAAATTTCCAAAGCCTTTACAATGATTAATGAGAAGGATGGAAAAGAAGTATGTGCTATCGTGAAGTTGAAAGCAAAAATCAACGGTCATAAAGCAACCATTGCAGAAGACTATCAGGACCTGAAAGAAATTGTGATGGAGAAACGCCGTGAAGAGATGTTGCAGAAATGGATTCTGGACAAGCAGAAACATACTTATGTACGCATCAACGAAAACTGGCAGAAGTGTGACTTCAAGTATCCGGGTTGGGTCAAGAAGGACTGATGTAACCTTGCTTTGATTTTATATGCTGAAAACAAATAAAAAAAATAAACAACAAGACAGGCATAGATGGCTCCTTATAGGCTTTCTATGCCTGTTTGGTGTATGTCTTGTAGCACAAGTGAGGCCAACGGGACAGAAACCTGTGACAGGGGATTCAATTAAATCGGCTGCGGATACGTCTAAGTCGGCTTCAAAAGCCAAAACACCGGCAGGCAATAAGAAACAATCGGACAACAAGAAACAACCGGAGAATAAAAAGACCAAAGTTTATCTGCTTCATGCTGATGAAGGTCAGGCGGATAAGTTGGTGCGTCCGGATGTGCAGGTGTTGATTGGTAACGTGAAATTGCGCCATGACAGTATGTATATGTACTGTGACAGTGCACTGATTTTTGAGAAAACCAACTCTGTGGAGGCCTTCAGTAATGTACGTATGGAACAGGGAGACACTTTGTTCATCTACGGTGATTATCTTTATTATGACGGCATGACGCAAATAGCGCAGCTTCGTGAAAATGTGAAGATGATTAATCGGAACACCACCCTGTTAACAGATAGCTTGAACTACGACCGTCTCTACGACCTCGGATATTATTTCGAGGGAGGAACCTTGATGGATGAAGAGAATGTATTGACTTCCGATTGGGGAGAATACAGTCCTGCAACGAAACAGTCGGTATTCAACCATGATGTGAAGTTGGTAAACCCAAAGTTTGTGTTGACTTCCGATACGTTAAGGTATAATACGGAAAGCAAAATCGCAGTTATTCTCGGACCTTCCAATATCGTCAGTGATAATAATCATATCTATTCGGAACGGGGATTTTATAACACAATGACCGAACAAGCCGAATTGTTGGACCGTTCGGTACTGACCAATCAGGGAAAGAAACTGGTAGGCGACAGTCTGTTCTATGACCGTATCATCGGTTATGGCGAGGCGTTCGATAATGTGAAGATGACAGATTCCATTAATAAGAATATGCTGACGGGTGATTATTGTTTCTATAATGAATTGACAGACTCCGCGTTTGCGACGAAACGTGCTGTGGCAATCGACTACTCGCAAGGGCCTGACAGTCTTTTTATGCATGGCGATACATTGCAGTTGGTGTCTTACAACCTGAATACCGATTCCGTTTTCCGGTTGATGAAAGCTTATCACAAGGTACGTATGTATCGTACGGATGTTCAGGGAGTATGTGACTCACTGGTCTATAATTCGAAGGATTCCTGTATGACCATGTATACCGACCCTATTCTTTGGAATGAAGGGCAGCAACTACTTGGCGAGCAGATCAAGATTTATATGAATGACAGCACGATTGACTGGGCGCATATCATCAACCAGGCGTTGACGGTGGAAATGAAAGATTCTATTCATTATAACCAAGTGTCCGGCAAAGAGATGAAAGCCTATTTCATTAATGGAGATATGCGTCATATTGAAGTGATTGGTAATGTGTTGACCGCTTTCTATCCGGAAGAAAAAGACAGTACGATGACCGGCTTTAATTGTCTGGAAGGTAGTGTGCTTCATCTTTATATGAAGGATAAGAAGATGGAAAAAGGACTGTTTATCGGTAAATCCAACGGAACGATGTATCCGATGGACCAGATACCGCCTGATAAATTGCGTCTTCCCACTTTTGCCTGGTTCGACTATGTCCGTCCGCTGAATAAGGATGATATCTTTAACTGGCGGGGTAAGCGTGCGGGTGATACACTGAAACCGACCACCGATCGGCGCCCCAAAACAGAAAAGCGAAACTTAATAAATATGAAGTAGTATGGGAATGTTTAACTCAATGAGAAAGCCCCGTGGCTTTAATCATCAATACATTTATGTAGACGAGCGGAAAGAAAAGCTCGCAAAGATGGAGGAGAACGCCAAACGTGACTTGGGGATGCTTCCGGAAAAGGAATTTAATCCGGAGGATATTCGCGGTAAGTTCATCGAAGGTACTACGCATTTGAAAAGAAGAAAAGCGAGTGGCCGCAAACCGGTCTCTTTCGGAATCATACTGATAATCATTGCTTTCCTTCTTTATCTGTGGCATTATTTGGCGACAGGAAGCTGGAACTTTTAATTATTAATTTACGAAGAATGAGCGATATAATTCATTTGTTACCTGATTCGGTAGCTAACCAGATTGCTGCCGGTGAAGTGATACAACGTCCCGCGTCTGTCATCAAGGAGCTAGTGGAGAATGCGATTGATGCAGATGCACAAAATATACATGTATTGGTGACTGATGCAGGTAAAACCAGCATTCAGGTGATTGATGATGGAAAAGGAATGTCCGAAACGGATGCCCGTCTTTCTTTTGAACGGCATGCCACCTCCAAGATACGTCAAGCGGCAGATCTGTTTGCTTTGCGTACAATGGGATTTCGCGGAGAGGCATTGGCTTCCATCGCTGCAGTGGCACAGGTAGAGTTAAAGACACGTCCGGAATCGGAAGAATTGGGTACGAAGTTGGTGATTGCAGGCTCTCAAGTGGAAAGTCAGGAGGCTGTATCCTGTTCTAAAGGAAGTAACTTCTCTGTAAAGAACCTATTCTTTAATGTACCTGCCCGTCGTAAATTTCTAAAGGCTAATTCAACGGAATTGAGTAACATCCTTGCCGAATTTGAACGGATCGCTTTGGTGCATCCGGAGGTTGCCTTTTCGCTTTATAGTAATGATTCGGAGTTATTCAATCTTCCGGTATCACAATTACGTCAACGTATCCTTGCTATTTTCGGTAAGAAGCTCAATCAGCAGTTACTGAATATAGAGGTCAATACTACCATGGTGAAAATCTCCGGATACGTAGCCAAGCCGGAGACTGCCCGTAAGAAAGGGGCACATCAGTATTTCTTTGTCAACGGGCGTTATATGCGTCATCCTTATTTTCATAAGGCGGTTATGGAGGCTTATGAACAGTTGATTCCCACCGGTGAACAGATTTCCTACTTTATCTATTTTGATGTAGATCCGGCCAATATTGACGTGAATATCCATCCGACAAAGACCGAAATCAAGTTTGAAAATGAACAGGCCATCTGGCAGATACTTTCGGCATCCGTGAAGGAGTCGTTGGGCAAATTCAGTGCGATCCCTTCCATTGATTTTGATACGGAAGATATGCCTGACATTCCGGCATTTGAGGAGAAAATATCTTCCGAGCCTCCGAAGATACATTATAATACAGATTATAATCCGTTTAAAGTTTCTGCCGGTGGCGGTGGTGGCGGATCGTACAGCCGTTCGAAAGTGGAATGGGAAGATTTGTACGGAGGGCTGACGAAAGCCAGTAAGATGAATAACCCGCAACCGGAACCAGAAATGGATTGGGAAGACTCTTCTATTGGCGGCCAACCCACTTTCGTTGAAGAAAAGATGGAGACGGTCACCTCTGCCGCTTCTTCTACTTTGTATGCCAGTGAACCGGTGATAGAGAAAGGAAATCAGCATTTGCAGTTTAAAGGGCGGTTTATCCTGACTTCAGTTAAATCCGGTTTGATGCTAATCGATCAGCACCGGGCACACATACGGGTGCTTTTTGATCGTTATATGGTACAGATCCAACAGAAACAGGGGGTATCACAAGGCGTCCTGTTCCCGGAAATCTTACAGTTGCCGGCTTCGGAAGCTGCTGTACTGCAAAGTATTATGGATGATTTGTCTGCAGTCGGTTTCGATTTGAGTAATCTGGGAGGCGGTAGCTATGCCATTAATGGTATTCCTTCGGGGATTGAAGGTCTGAATCCGGTGGAACTGGTGCGTAATATGCTGCATACGGCGATGGAAAAAGGAAGTGACGTCAAGGAAGAAATCCAAAGTATTCTGGCATTAACATTGGCTCGCGCGGCGGCTATTGTTTACGGACAGGTGTTGAGTAATGAAGAAATGGTAAGCCTTGTAGACAACCTTTTTGCCTGTCCCTCACCGAATTACACCCCTGATGGGAAAACTGTTTTGACAACAATCAAGGAGGAAGACATCGAAAGATTATTCAAATAAAACAAATAATTTCATCTTTTTCTAAAACCTTTTAGTTCGGTTCGTGTTATTTAAATAGTTCAACAAAGAAAAAGATTTAAATAACCACTTAACTATTAGGTATATGAAAAAGATTCTGATGTTGCTGGCATTTGCCGGCGTTGCGTCTGTCGCTTCTGCGCAGCAGACAATGACTGTAACTGAATACGAAGTGATTCAGGTACAAGATAAATATCAAGTAATAACTAATCCTTTCTGGAGTAACTGGTTCTTCTCTGTAGGAGGCGGCGCCCAGGTGCTATATGGAAACAATGACCATATCGGCAAATTCAGAGACCGTGTTGCTCCTACATTTAACGTGTCTGTCGGCAAATGGGTAACTCCGGGATTCGGATTGCGTTTGCAATACAGCGGATTGCAGGCAAAAGGATTCACTACCAGCGAAACTGCTAATTATGTAGTGGGTGGTCCGAGAGAAGACGGTTCTTACAAACAAAGATGGGACTACATGAACTTGCATGGTGATTTGATGATTAACCTGAACGCACTTTTCGGTGGATACAATCCGAATCGCGTATATGAAATTATCCCTTATATAGGTGCCGGTTGGGCTCATGCTTATTCTCGTCCTCACACTAACTCCGCTACTTTCAATGCAGGTATTATCAACCGCTTCCGTTTGTCGAATGCTGTTGACTTGAATCTGGAGTTGAGCGCAACAGGTCTGGAAGGCAAGTTTGACGGAGAACATGGAGGTAGACCCGATTATGATGGTATCTTAGGTGCTACCCTCGGTGTGACTTATTACTTCCCTACCCGCGGATTCCAACGTCCTACTCCACAGATTATCTCTGAACTTGAATTGAATCAGATGCGTAATCAGATGAATGCAATGGCAGCAGCTAATATGCAATTGCAACAACAGTTGGCAAATGCACAACAACCAGTAGAAGTAGAAGATACTGAAGAAGTTGTTATCACAGATACTAACATTGCTCCGCGTACCGTATTCTTCAAGATCGGTTCTGATAAATTATCTCCGCAAGAAGAAATGAACTTGTCATATCTTGCCAGCAAGATAAAAGAATCTCCGAATGCTACATACACAATCAACGGATATGCTGACTCTGCAACCGGTACTCCTGCTTTCAATCAGAAGTTAAGTTTGGAACGTGCACAGGTTGTTAAAGACTTGTTAGTTAAGAAGTATGGCATCTCTGCCGATAGACTGAAAGTTGCAGCCGGTGGTGGTGTTGACAAATTCGGTCAACCGATTCTGAACCGTGTAGTATTGGTAGAATCTGCACAGTAATAAAAAGTAAAAAAGCGATTTCAGCATTCAGCGATTCTCTGTAATCGCTTGCTGGAAAGAGATAGCGGCTGAAAGCGAACCCTGAAAAGAGGGGTTCATGCTTTCAGCCGCCTTTTTTATATCTGTTCTTTGGGGGTATCTCCTCTGATATTTTGTTTTAGTTTATTTGACAGGCTGATAATCTCTGGACTTTCCATAAAATCCTGGGGCCGGCACATAAATAGGTTGACTGGGAATGCCGATATTCTGCGGCTTGCCTTCCTGACGGAGTCGGCGAATATGAATCATGGCTGTGGAACGTACCATCCCCGTGATGCCTTGAAAGTCGGAACGTTGCATAATCTGATGATCGCTGAAATACTCTTTTAGCCGCATGTCTATCTCTATTTCCGATAATTTGGCAGAGTGCTTGACCCGCTTCATTTGCTTTATTTTTATATATCCGACAGATTGTTTCAGCTTCTTGTCCGAACGAAACTGTATCGCTTTTAATTTTACTTTTGAATTTCTGCGGGGAGTATCTGCAGAGATCTGTTCAATCGGATTTTTAACCTGTTTAATCGGATTTGTAATCCGATTGCTTTGAGCATCAGGATTTTCAATCCGAACTATATATTAAAGTATAGGTGTATTGCGGATTATAAATCCTGATACTCGGAGAACGGCGGATTGCAAATCCGCCGGGACGCATAATGTTTGGTAACTAGCTAACCTTCCGCTGTTATTTTTTCTAAGTATATGTCCTTCTTTAGCTAAATATCGGCAATGAGACTTTCAAATTAGGATATTTGTCACCCAATTGTTTCAAGAAGTCATTGCCAATGATAATATCCTGTATTGTTTCTTGTGAATCTGTCGGAATCTCCGGGATATTTGTAAATATCAGACAGGAGTAGATAATGAGTTCAACAGGTTTCTCGTCGGTTTGCAATGAAAGTTTGTATGCTTTCACGTTGTTTCCTCTGGCTTGTGCCTGTGCTTGTACTTGTCCCTCCATAGGAATTGCGATGAGACGGGAGTTTTCAAGACGCGCCTGATTGAATACAAAATGATTGTCGATTTCTCCATCTGTGTCTGTATCGAATAGGTGCAGATTGTCTCCGCTTAATACCAGATATTTGGGAGTTTGTACGGTATTGAAACGTACAGTTCCTAAGGTGGCCATTCCTTTCAGCTTATCTTTCATTCCGTCTTTGAGTGCGGATGCTACACCATACTCATTGCTGGCATAGTTGAAAGCGTCAATTTTTTCTTCTCCCATAGCTTCTTTCAGGAAAGATAAATCAGAGTTTAAGCAGAGTTTTTTATACTGTTCTGCATTTGCAAATTCAGCTTTGAAATCGGTGTTGTTCACTACTTGTGCCTGTTTCGAGTTTTTGTTTTTCATGTAAAACCAGTATCCTAGATATAGAACAATGAAAATGACCGGAATAAAGGTGTAAATAGACATAGTTTGTACTTTTTAATGTTATTAATAATGGTTTGTTTTATACTTCCACGGGTTTCACTTCTTTCTTTTTTCCAGGAATACATCCCCAAATGATAAGGGCAATTATAAGAAGTCCGACAGCTTTACCGCCATAACGGGAATAGAAACCGATCTTGTTCAACTTCTCTCCATCCAAATTATTTTCTTTTAGGATGGTAGCCAGTTGTTCTTCCGTCAGTTCATAGTAAGTGTCTTCCTTTTCGCAATAGCCGACCAGGCGAGGCTCTTTCTCTATGTATAGAGGGAGAAGGTAAGCGATGTTGAACTCCTGATGGAAAGTTGCCAGATCAATGTAGTTTCCATCGTCTGTTTGGTACTCTTCGGTATCAGGCAAATCTGCTACTTTGGTTAATACTTCGCGGTCGCCGAAAGGGATTTTTAAACCACGTGCGGATACTGTTTGGCAAGATAAGAAAAGAATGCCGCCAAGTGCAAATAGAAATTTAAGGTGCTTCATGCTTCTTGTGTTTAAGTGAATAATTTGTGTGATTTTTATTGATATTGTGGCAAAGATAGGAAAAAGAAGAATAAAAGCCGTATAATTGTTTGGAATTTGTAAGCTCTATTCTTTTTTATAAAATGAGGAGATTTTTTTCCTGATTTAGAGGATTTGTATCCTGATTTATGCAATTGATGTAAAATTGCATTATTGGGATAATCCAAATAATTTAATAACAATTGATTGGAGCTATTAATAATTATCTATATTTGTGATATAGAACTCAAATCTGGAATATTATGGACGACTTTAATACTGTATATGCACTACTCGTTTTGGTTATGTTATTTATTTTATTGAGTAGGTTGGACAATCGCTTCGGAAAGATAGAGAAAGAGTTGAATGAGATCAAGAAACGGATGGAAGATTATCTCAAGGTTCAGCAAAATTCTGTTGCTGAAGCCTCCAAGCCGAAAGAGGAAATATCAGAAAAAGAAACAAAAGATATTCCTGTGATGCCTCAAGCGGCAGAGCATGTTAAGGCAGTAAAGACCGGACAACGAGAAGAGGCTGTTCAGGAAAAACACGAACCGGTTGTTGAAGCAGTTGTCCGTGAGACATTGGAAAAGACGCCTGAAAAGACGCTTGAAACAAGAATGGAGGAAGTTTGCGTAGAGGCTGTTCGGAAGGAATCCGCTGAATCTTCGACTGTGCCAGTTGTACCGGTTACTCCGGTTGTTCCGGTTGCCCCGACTGTTCCGAAACAAAAGAAGCAGGTGAACTATGAAAAATTCATCGGTGAGAACCTTTTCGGGAAGATTGGTATCCTTATATTTGTAATCGGTGTAGGCTTCTTTGTAAAGTATGCCATTGATAAAAACTGGATTAATGAAACCTTCCGTACCGTGCTTGGTTTCTTGACGGGAACTGTATTGCTGGCTGTTGCCGAACGGTTGCAAAAGAAATACCGAACCTTCAGTTCGCTGCTTGCGGGTGGTGCTTTCGCTGTGTTCTATCTTACAGTTGCCATTGCTTTCCATTATTATCATATTTTCTCGCAGACTATGGCCTTTATCATTCTGATTGGTGTCACAGTGTTTATGTCTATTCTGTCTGTGGTATATAATCGGCGTGAGTTGGCTATCATTTCTCTTGTAGGAGGATTCCTTGCGCCATTCATAGTGAGTAGCGGGGAAGGAAGTTATTTGGTACTGTTCACTTACGTGAGCATATTAAACCTGGGTATGTTCGGACTTTCCATTTATAAAAAGTGGAGTGAACTTCCAATGATTTCATTTGTTTTTACTTGCCTGATAATGGGAATCTTTCTTTTGTTTAACTATACCTCTAGTTCTATGGTTATTTCGAACCATCTGTTTTGGTTTGCTACTCTGTTCTATTTTATCTTTCTACTTCCGGTGTTCTCTATCCTTCGTGGAGAGAATATGCGGACGATGAGCCGGGGATTAGTATTCGTCATTATAACGAATAATTTTATCTATTTGCTTTCAGGAGCCTTATTCTTGCAGAATATGGGATTGTCTTTCAAAGCAAGCGGCTTGTTGAGCCTGTTTATCGCTCTTGTTAATTTAGGACTGGTTCTTTGGTTGTGGAAGAATAGGAAGGAATATAAATTCCTCGTGCATACCACGTTGGGGCTTGTGCTGACATTTGTCTCCATTACAGTTCCGATTCAACTGGACGGAAACTATATAACCTTGCTTTGGGCATCGGAAATGGTATTGCTGTTGTGGCTCTATGTTAAGTCGAAAATTAGAGTATATGAGTATGCGGCTAAAGTTCTGGTAGGACTCACTTTCGTTTCTTACTTGATGGATGTGTATAGTGTGATGTTTGAACATCATTCCTTAGATACAATTTTTCTGAATAGTTCATTTGCCACCTCTTTGTTTGTGGGATTAGCGACAGGAGCATTTGCTTTATTAATGGAATATTATCATTCCTTCTTCTCTACGGCACGCCGGTTGAAATACAGCTTCTGGAATCCTTTTATGCTTATCGTCTCCGTAATCATACTTTATTATACATTTATGATGGAATTCAATTTGTATTTTGAAGGGGCGACGAGAAGCGGAGCTATGTTCTTGTTTACAGCCATATCCATTTCGAGTGTTTGCTATGCTTTCAGAAAACGATTCCCGATAACGAAACATCTCACTTCTTATATCTTGACTATCGGGGCAAACGTACTTGTATATATTATAAATATATGGGGCGACCAGAGAATATGGACTTCCCCTCCTGTTGTACTACCATGGCTGACAGCTGTGTTCGTAATAGCGAATTTGTATTATGTAGCACGTATGTACTATACATCAATCGGCATAAAATCCCGTTTCACCGTATATCTGAATATTCTTGCCACGCTCCTTTGGCTGACAATGGTACGCTCTTTCCTTTGGCAAGTAGGAGTGGACGATTTCAGTGCCGGGCTGTCACTCTCATTAAGCATTGCCGGGTTCGTCCAAATGGGGTTGGGCATGCGCCTGCATCAGAAACTACTCCGTATGGTGAGCCTTGCGACTTTCGGATTAGTCCTGCTCAAACTCGTCTTTGATGATTTATGGGCTATGCCGACCATTGGCAAGATTATTGTATTTATCATTCTGGGATTGATATTGCTGATACTTTCATTCCTTTATCAGAAATTAAAGGATGTGTTGTTCAAGAATGACGAGGAAGAAACAAACTGAATCTTTGAAAAATATCCGATAAGAAAGGCTGCCTGTTCTACAAAAGAAGGGCAGCCTTTACCTTATAATTATGTTTATTCCCAGACGAAATCTTTTACTCTTGCGAGAAACGTTTCACCTGCTCTTCGATTAATTCCTTATCATCAAAATAATTAATCTTCATCGCCTTCTTCACGTCAGCCAAAGTCTCGGCAGCCGCAGCCCTTGCCACTTCGCAGCCTTGCTGAAGCATCTCGTAGATAGCAGGGATATCCTTGCTGAACTCCTTGCGACGATTGCGAATCGGTTCCAAAGTCTCCTGCATGATGGAATTTAGGAAACGTTTTACTTTCACGTCACCCAATCCGCCGCGTTGATAATGCGCTTTCAGTTCTGCCAGATTCGGATAATCCGGTAAATAACGTTCGAAATGTTCGGGGAGGCAGAAAGCATCTAGGTAAGTAAATACCGTATTACCTTCAATTTTTCCCGGATCTTGTACGCGGAGATGCCCCGGGTCGGTATACATACTCATGATTTTCTTTTGGATTTCTTCCGGTTCTTCCGAAAGGTAGATGCAGTTTCCGAGCGATTTACTCATTTTAGCTTTACCGTCAGTTCCCGGAAGACGCAGACAAGCTGCATTGTCCGGCAACAGGATTTCCGGTTCTACCAATGTCTCACCATATATATAGTTGAAACGGCGAACGATTTCGCGAGCCTGTTCGAGCATCGGTTCCTGGTCTTCACCCACAGGGACAGTCGTTGCGCGGAATGCTGTAATGTCTGCTGCCTGGCTGATGGGATAAGTGAAGAAACCTACGGGAATACTTGCTTCAAAGTTACGCATCTGGATTTCCGATTTCACGGTCGGGTTACGTTGCAGGCGGGATACGCTGACAAGATCCATATAATAGAAACTAAGTTCGCATAGTTCCGGTATTTGCGACTGGATGAAAATCGTAGCTTTAGTCGGATCAATACCACAAGCCAGATAATCAAGAGCAACTTCGATTACATTCTGACGCACCTTTTCCGGATTGTCTATATTGTCTGTCAATGCCTGTGAATCGGCAATGAAGATAAACATCTTACTATAATCACCTGCGTTTTGCAGGTCAACTCTGCGTTTCAACGAACCTACATAGTGACCGATATGAAGTCTTCCGGTAGGACGGTCGCCCGTCAATATGATTTTTTCTTTTCCCATATTTATTACCTTATTATATAATGGCGACAAAGATAAGGATAAAAACTGAAAGAAACATCAAAATGCAGTTACTTCATGATTTGTGCCTGCTTAAGATAAGAATGTAATCATTAAAAGCCAATGGAAAAACGACTGTTTCATTAACGCGGTAAATTATTTCAGTAAAAAAGTGAACATATCTTTTTGTCATGTGCAAAATATGTCGTTACTTTGCACAAATTTTGAAGTCAACAATGAATCAACAGGAAATTAGAAGCAAGTATTATTTACATTCGGATGTTTTGCACCCGGAAACGGCAGGCTTCTTCTTTTATTTCCAAAAACGATATTTTAGTTCTTTGGTAATGCGTTAATCCTTTTTTGAGGGTAACGCATTTTTTTTATGAACGAACTTAGAAATAACAACTTATTATAACAACAAAAGAAATGGAAAAGGAAATCAAGAAAGTTCTCGTTTTGGGTTCTGGAGCACTCAAAATCGGACAAGCCGGAGAGTTCGACTACTCAGGCTCACAAGCACTGAAAGCGTTGAAAGAAGAAGGTATCAGCTCAGTATTGGTAAACCCGAACATCGCAACCATTCAGACTTCTGAAGGTATTGCCGATAAAGTGTATTTCCTTCCCGTGAATACTTATTTCGTAGAAGAAATTATCAAAAAAGAACGTCCCGATGGTATCCTTTTGGCATTCGGCGGACAGACTGCATTGAACTGTGGTGCTGAACTTTACACACAAGGTGTTCTTGATAAGTATGGAGTAAAGGTACTTGGAACTTCGGTAGAAGCTATCATGTATACAGAAGACCGTGACCTGTTTGTGAAGAAGCTGGACGAGATAGAAATGAAAACTCCGGTCAGCCAGGCAGTAGAAAACATGGAAGATGCCATTGCTGCTGCACGCAGAATTGGTTATCCTGTCATGGTGCGTTCTGCTTATGCACTGGGTGGTCTTGGTAGCGGTATCTGTGCCAATGAAGAAGAATTCCTGAAATTGGCAGAGAGCTCATTTGCTTTCTCCAAACAAATTCTGGTAGAAGAGTCTTTGAAAGGCTGGAAAGAAATCGAATTTGAAGTGATCCGTGACGCTAACGACCATTGCTTCACAGTAGCCAGCATGGAAAACTTCGATCCGCTGGGTATTCATACCGGCGAATCAATTGTAGTAGCTCCCACCTGCTCGCTGGATGATAAAGAACTGGCTTTGTTGAAAGAACTTTCTACCAAATGTATCCGTCACCTCGGTATTGTGGGTGAATGTAACATTCAGTATGCTTTCAACTCTGAAACGGATGACTACCGTGTGATTGAAGTAAATGCCCGTTTGAGCCGTTCTTCTGCATTGGCTTCTAAGGCTACCGGTTATCCGTTGGCATTCGTAGCTGCTAAAGTGGCACTTGGTTACACACTTGACCAGATTGGTGAGATGGGAACTCCGAACTCTGCATACGTAGCTCCGCAACTTGACTACTATATCTGTAAAATCCCTCGTTGGGACTTGACGAAGTTTGCCGGTGTATCCCGTGAAATCGGTTCAAGCATGAAATCAGTAGGTGAAATCATGTCTATCGGTCGCTCTTTCGAAGAAATCATCCAGAAAGGCCTTCGTATGATCGGTCAGGGAATGCACGGTTTCGTAGGTAATGACGAACTGCACTTTGATGATCTTGATAAAGAACTTTCTCGCCCGACTGACTTGCGTGTTTTCGCTATCGCGCAAGCAATGGAAGAAGGGTATACCATCGAACGTATCCACGACCTGACAAAGATCGACCCATGGTTCCTTGGCAAACTGAAAAATATCGTAGACTACAAAGCGAAACTGTCTACCTATAATAAGGTGGAAGATATACCTGCCGATGTAATGCGTGAAGCTAAAGTGTTAGGTTTCTCTGACTTCCAGATTGCCCGTTTCGTACTGAATCCAACCGGAAACATGGAGAAAGAAAATCTGGCAGTGCGTGCTCATCGTAAATCTATGGGTATCCTCCCGGCTGTAAAACGTATTAATACAGTTGCTTCCGAACATCCGGAACTGACTAACTATCTGTATATGACTTATGCAGTGGAAGGCTACGATGTAAACTATTATAAGAATGAAAAATCAGTAGTCGTACTGGGCTCGGGTGCTTACCGTATCGGTAGCTCTGTAGAATTTGACTGGTGCTCGGTGAATGCAGTTCAGACTGCCCGCAAACTGGGTTACAAGTCTATCATGATTAACTACAACCCTGAAACGGTTTCTACTGACTATGATATGTGCGACCGTCTCTACTTCGACGAGCTTTCGTTCGAACGTGTACTCGATGTAATCGACCTCGAACAACCTCGTGGTGTGATCGTCTCGGTAGGCGGACAAATCCCGAACAACCTGGCTATGAAACTTTACCGTCAGTCGGTTCCTGTATTGGGTACTTCTCCAATTTCTATCGACCGTGCTGAAAACCGTAACAAGTTCTCTGCTATGCTCGACCAACTGGGTATCGACCAACCGGCTTGGATGGAACTGACCAGTCTTGAAGAAGTGAAGGGATTTGTAGAAAAAGTAGGCTACCCGGTATTGGTTCGTCCTTCTTACGTCCTTTCAGGAGCAGCAATGAATGTTTGCTATGACGATGAAGAATTGGAGAACTTCCTGAAGATGGCTGCCGAAGTTTCTAAAGAATATCCGGTTGTTGTTTCCCAGTTCCTTGAAAATACGAAAGAGATTGAATTTGATGCCGTTGCACAGAATGGTGAAGTGGTAGAATACGCAATCTCCGAACACGTAGAGTTTGCGGGCGTTCACTCCGGTGATGCTACGTTGGTATTCCCGGCACAGAAGATTTACTTTGCAACAGCTCGTCGCATCAAGAAGATCAGCCGTCAGATTGCTAAAGAACTCAATATTTCCGGTCCGTTCAATATCCAGTTCCTGGCTCGTAACAACGAAGTGAAAGTAATCGAATGTAACTTGCGTGCTTCTCGTAGCTTCCCGTTTGTTTCTAAAGTTCTGAAACGTAACTTTATCGAAACTGCTACCCGCATCATGCTGGATGCTCCATACTCACGTCCGGATAAGTCAGCATTCGATATCGACTGGATTGGTGTAAAAGCTTCTCAATTCTCTTTCTCTCGTCTGCACAAGGCTGACCCGGTATTGGGCGTAGACATGTCTTCTACTGGTGAAGTGGGATGTATCGGTGACGATTTCTCTGAAGCATTGCTGAATTCAATGATTGCTACCGGATTCAAAATTCCTGAAAAAGCAGTGATGTTCTCTTCCGGTGCAATGAAGTCGAAAGTAGATTTGCTGGATGCCAGCCGTATGCTGTTCGCTAAGGGCTATCAGATTTACGCAACTGCCGGAACAGCAGCTTTCTTGAACGCTCACGGTGTAGAAACGACTCCAGTTTACTGGCCGGATGAAAAGCCGGGTGCAGAGAACAACGTCATGAAGATGATTGCTGACCATAAGTTTGATTTGATCGTTAACATTCCGAAGAATCACAGCAAGCGTGAGTTGACGAACGGTTATCGTATCCGTCGCGGTGCAATCGATCATAACATTCCGTTGATTACCAATGCTCGTTTGGCAAGCGCCTTTATCGAAGCATTCTGCGAATTGAAACTGAATAATATTCAGATTAAGAGCTGGCAGGAATATAAATAAAAACAGCTTTAGCTGTCTATTAGATAAGGAGAACTCTCTCTTTGGCTTGTCCAAAGGGGGAGTTTCTTTTTTATTAGTAAATATAGCACATCAGAGTGTGTTCTATATAGGGAGTGTTTTGTTATTAATAAATGATTAAAGTTAATTATTGGTTGAAACTAAGTAGAATCTGTCTATCCATCAGTAAGAGAAGCGATTTATTTTTTATTTTTGTTTCTTGAAAAGATAAAATCAGATAAAACAATGTTAGTATTTCTATCTTGTGCCAAGACTATGAGTGAGACTTCAAAGGTGAAAGTACCTTTGAAGACAGTTCCACGATTTCAAAAAGAAGCTTCCGGGATTGCTTTGCAGATGTCACAGTTTTCGGTGGATGAACTGGAACGCCTGTTGCGTATAAATGCCAGGATGGCGGTGGAGAATTATAAGCGTTATCAGGCTTTTCATGCAGAAGACACCTCGGAACTGCCCGCTTTGCTGGCTTATACCGGAATTGTATTCAAGCGACTGAATGCAAAGGATTTCTCGAAAGAAGAATTTGAATATGCGCAGGAACATCTGCGGTTGACTTCTTTCTGTTATGGGTTGTTGAGGCCTTTAGATGTCATTCGTTCCTACCGCTTGGAAGGAGATGTAGTGTTGCCGGAACCGGGTAATCAGACTCTGTTCTCTTATTGGAAATCCCGTCTGACGGATGTTTTCATTGAAGATATAAAGAAAGCGGGAGGCATACTCTGCAATCTGGCTAGCGACGAGATGAAAAGTTTGTTCGATTGGAAGCGTGTGGAGAGAGAAGTACGTGTCGTTACTCCTGAATTTCAGGTGTGGAAGAACGGGAAATTAGCTTCGATAGTGATCTATATCAAGATGTCCCGTGGTGAAATGACGCGGTTCATTCTGAAGAACAGAATCGAAAATCCGGAGGATTTGAAAAGCTTCTCCTGGGAAGGATTTGAATTTAACGAATCTCTTTCGGATGAAAAGAAGTTTGTATTTACTAACGGTAAAGAAATATAAAGTATGACGGAAGTAGAAAAGATGCGTAGTAGCCAGTTGGCTGATATGGCTGCGCCGGAATTGCAGGTGCGTTTTGAACATGCCAAGAAGCTGCTGGCGCGTATGCGGGGAATGAGCACTTATGATGCGGGGTATCGGGAATTATTGGAAGAACTGGTACCGGAGATTCCTGAAACTTCAATAATCTGCCCGCCTTTCCATTGCGATCATGGAGACGGAATCAAATTGGGTGAACATGTATTTGTGAATGCCAATTGCACTTTCCTGGATGGAGGATATATCACGATAGGCGCCCATACGCTGGTTGGACCTTGTGTGCAGATTTATACGCCGCATCATCCGATGGATTACCTGGAAAGAAGAGGCTCTAAGGAATATGCTTATCCGGTGGCGATTGGCGAAGACTGCTGGATTGGTGGTGGTGCTATTATCTGTCCCGGCGTGACGATTGGCAATCGCTGTGTGATAGGGGCGGGGAGCGTTGTGACGAAAGATATTCCCGACGACAGTGTGGCAGTCGGGAATCCGGCACGTGTTGTTCGCAAACAGGTTGTTTAACGTTTGACCGGAAAAGTTATTTCCCGGATTTAAGCGTTCCTGCGTTACTATCTTTGTTGGGAATTCGTTTTCCTGCAGATTCTATTTTAATTATTAATGATAGAAAAAGAGGCGCGACTATCTTTATTTTGTTCTGTTTATTAGATGAACCGGAAGAAGTGAAAGTGGCAAGAAAAAAGTTTTTATTATTATTTGCTGATAATCAGAGTGTTTCTTTATTTGATAAAAACTTTCTTGAAAAATAATACATGAAATGTTTGCAGAATTCAAAAAATGCCGTACCTTTGCATCGCTTTTGAAACGGAAGTGTACGGGCGTTTAGCTCAGCTGGTTCAGAGCATCTGCCTTACAAGCAGAGGGTCGGCGGTTCGAATCCGTCAACGCCCACACAAAAAAACGAAACACTTCCGGCTCATTAACAAGGGCGTTTAGCTCAGCTGGTTCAGAGCATCTGCCTTACAAGCAGAGGGTCGGCGGTTCGAATCCGTCAACGCCCACACCAAAAAGGAAGTCTTACGAAGAAATTCGTGAGACTTTTTTTATTTCTTACCTCTTTTATACAAACTTTCTTTCTCCTTTTATCTTATAACTCAGGAAAAAGAGTTAATTTTGCAGTCTGATAATTATCTAAGAAAACGTATGGAACTTGATGTATTAACGGCCATATCCCCGATTGATGGTCGATATAGAGGCAAAACTAAAGCTTTGGCAGCTTATTTCTCTGAATTTGCACTGATTAAATACCGTGTACAGGTAGAGGTGGAGTATTTTATCACCTTGTGCGAACTTCCTTTGCCGCAATTGAAAGGAATCGATAGTAGCGTGTTTGAAACTTTACGGAATATCTACCGTAACTTCTCCGAAGCAGACGCACAACGCATTAAAGATATCGAAAGTGTAACTAACCACGATGTGAAAGCCGTAGAATACTTCCTGAAAGAAGAATTTGACAAGATGGGCGGAATGGATGATTATAAAGAGTTTATCCACTTCGGACTGACTTCTCAGGATATTAACAATACGTCTGTTCCTCTTTCTATCAAAGAGGCATTGGATCAGGTTTATTACCCGTTGATTGAAGAGCTGATTGCACAGTTGAAAACCTATGCGACAGAATGGGCTAACATTCCGATGCTTGCCAAAACTCACGGTCAGCCGGCTTCTCCTACCCGTCTGGGTAAAGAAGTGATGGTATTTGTTTACCGTCTCGAACGTCAGTTGGCTATGTTGAAAGCATGTCCGCTTACCGCTAAGTTTGGCGGTGCTACCGGAAACTACAATGCGCATCACGTGGCTTATCCTCAATATGACTGGAAACAATTCGGCAATCGGTTTGTTGCAGAAAAGCTGGGACTGGAACGCGAAGAATATACAACGCAGATTTCGAACTATGATAACCTCTCTGCTGTTTTTGATGCTATGAAGCGTATCAATACCATCATGGTGGATATGAATCGTGACTTCTGGCAGTACATCTCTATGGAGTACTTCAAGCAGAAGATCAAAGCCGGAGAAGTAGGTTCGAGCGCTATGCCGCATAAAGTGAATCCGATTGACTTTGAAAATGCAGAAGGTAACTTGGGCATAGCAACGTCTATTCTGGAACATTTGGCTGTGAAGCTTCCTGTTTCCCGTTTGCAGCGTGACTTGACAGACTCAACAGTGTTGCGTAATGTCGGTGTACCTTTCGGTCATATCGTGATTGCCATCCAGAGTTCTTTGAAGGGATTGCGCAAACTGTTATTGAACGAACCGGCTATTTATCGTGATTTGGATAATTGTTGGAGTGTAGTGGCAGAAGCTATTCAGACCATCCTGCGCCGTGAGGCTTATCCGCATCCGTATGAAGCTTTGAAAGCGTTAACCCGCACCAACCAAGCTATTACAGAAAGTTCTATTAAAGAGTTTATTGAAGAATTGAATGTAAGCGAAGATATTAAAAAAGAGTTAAGAGCAATCACTCCCCATACATATACGGGGCTTTAATTGTTTACTTATATAATAAACGTGTTTTTTAAATAGGCCGTGAGGCCAAAGTCTAATTTTATTCGAATAAAAAAATGAGCACAGAAAACGAAGAATGGCGCGAAAATTCTTTCAATGAAGAGAATACAGGTGCCGGCCGTGATGGTAACAGGTCTTACAACAGAGAAGGTGGAGAACGTCCGTATCGCCCTTCTTACAACCGTGAAGGCGGGGATCGTCCGTATCGCCCGCGATTTAATGCCAACAATGAAGGAGGCGAACGCCCGCAGCGTTCGTACGGTGACCGCTCTTATGGCGACCGTCCCCAACGTCCTTCTTACAATCGTGAAGGTGGAGATCGTCCGTATCGTCCTCGCTTCAATAACAATAATGAAGGAGGTGAACGTCCGCAACGTCCTTACAACCGCGAAGGTGGTTCTTATGACCGTCCTCAACGTCCTTCTTACAACCGTGAAGGTGGTGACCGTCCTTATCGTCCCCGCTTCAATAGCGGCGAAGGTGGTGAGCGTCCGTCTTATGGCGACCGTCCTCAACGTCCTTCCTACAACCGTGAAGGTGGTGACCGTCCTTACCGTCCCCGCTTTAATAACGGCGAAGGTGGCGACCGTCCTCAACGTCCTTCTTACAACCGTGAAGGTGGTGACCGTCCGTATCGTCCCCGTTTCAATAACGGCGAAGGTGGCGGCTATCGCAGCAATAACGGCGGTGGAGGTTATCGTCCGAGATATAATAACGACCGTCAAGGAGGATATCGTCCTCGTCCGCGTACCGGCGATTATGATCCGAACGCTAAGTATAGCGTAAAGAAACAGATCGAGTACAAGGAACAGTTCGTTGATCCGAATGAACCGATTCGTCTGAATAAGTTCCTGGCTAACGCAGGTGTTTGCTCCCGTCGTGAGGCTGATGAATTTATCACAGCAGGTGTGGTTTCTGTAAATGGTGAAGTGGTAACGGAATTGGGTACGAAGATCAAACGTTCGGATGTGGTTAAGTTCCACGACGAACCGGTAAGCATCGAACGCAAGGTATACGTATTGCTGAATAAACCGAAAGATACCGTTACTACATCGGATGATCCGCAGGAACGCCGTACAGTAATGGATTTGGTGAAAGGCGCTTGCAACGAACGTATTTATCCGGTAGGACGTCTGGACCGTAACACGACTGGTGTACTGTTACTGACGAATGACGGTGATCTGGCTTCCAAGCTGACACACCCGAAATTCCTGAAGAAGAAAATTTATCATGTTCATCTGGACAAGAACCTGACTAAAGCAGATATGGAGCAGATTGCAGCTGGTATCCAGTTGGAAGATGGCGAAATCCATGCAGATGCGATCAGCTATACAGATGATTTCAAGAAAGACCAGGTAGGTATCGAAATTCACTCCGGTAAGAACCGTATCGTTCGCCGTATTTTCGAATCACTGGGTTATAAAGTAGTAAAACTCGACCGTGTGTTCTTCGCCGGATTGACCAAAAAAGGTCTGCGTCGCGGAGACTGGCGTTACCTGTCGGAAGCAGAAGTAAACTACCTCCGCATGGGTTCGTTTGAGTAATAAGTCAATAAATAACAACTTGACAGAGGACGGGGAAAGAAAGCAGGAAAGAATTCATCCTGCATTTGAAACCTCGTCTTCTTGTATCTAAAAAGAAAAAGTTAAATGGAAAAGATTGGTAGAACAAAAATTGTTGACCTGTTGAAGCGCACAGATATTGGCGCTATGGTCAATGTGAAAGGATGGGTTCGCACCCGTAGAGGTAGCAAACAAGTAAACTTTATCGCACTGAATGACGGTTCTACAATAAATAATTTGCAGATCGTAGTAGATTTGGCTGGTTTCGATGAAGAGATGCTGAAACAGATTACTACCGGCGCTTGTATCAGCGTGAACGGAGAAATGGTAGAATCAGTGGGTTCCGGACAGAAAGTGGAAGTGCAGGCTCGTGAAATCGAAGTGCTGGGTACTTGCGATAATACATATCCATTACAGAAGAAAGGCCACTCTATGGAATTCTTGCGCGAGATTGCTCACTTGCGTCCGCGTACCAATACATTCGGTGCAGTGTTCCGCATCCGTCACAACATGGCGATTGCTATTCACAAGTTCTTCCATGAAAAGGGCTTCTTCTATTTCCATACGCCGATCATTACGGCTTCCGATTGTGAAGGTGCCGGACAGATGTTCCAGGTGACTACCATGAACCTGTATGACTTGAAGAAAGACGAGAGAGGTTCTATCTCATACGAAGATGATTTCTTCGGTAAGCAGGCAAGTCTGACTGTTTCCGGTCAGCTGGAAGGTGAGTTGGCAGCTACTGCTTTGGGCGCTATCTACACATTCGGTCCTACGTTCCGTGCCGAAAACTCCAACACTCCCCGCCACTTGGCAGAGTTCTGGATGATTGAGCCGGAAGTGGCTTTCAACGACATTACAGACAACATGGACTTGGCAGAAGAGTTCATCAAATATTGTGTGAAATGGGCGTTGGATAACTGTGCGGATGATGTGAAGTTCCTGAACGATATGTTCGACAAAGGCTTGATTGAACGTCTGCAAGGTGTATTGAAAGATGATTTCGTACGTTTGCCTTATACAGATGGTATCAAGATTCTTGAAGAAGCTGTTGCGAAAGGACATAAGTTCGAATTCCCGGTTTACTGGGGCGTGGACCTGGCTTCCGAACACGAACGTTTCTTAGTGGAAGAACACTTCAAACGTCCGGTGATTCTGATTGACTATCCGAAGGAAATCAAGGCCTTCTATATGAAGCAGAACGAAGACGGTAAGACTGTACGTGCCATGGACGTTCTTTTCCCGAAAATTGGTGAAATAATCGGTGGTTCCGAACGTGAAGCCGACTATAACAAGCTGATGACCCGTATTGAAGAAATGCATATCCCGATGAAGGATATGTGGTGGTATCTGGATACCCGTAAGTTCGGTACTTGTCCTCACTCCGGTTTCGGATTAGGGTTCGAACGTCTGTTATTGTTTGTAACAGGTATGGCGAATATCCGTGACGTGATACCATTCCCGCGTACACCAAGAAATGCTGATTTCTAATATTTCGGTATATTTATGTAAAACTCGCATAATCTTCAGGTTATGCGAGTTTTTTTATGCTCTGAATTGCTGTATTCTCAAAATAAATCTTTATATTTGGAAATACGCATTCGAGAGTGTTAACTAAAATAATACAACAATGAAAAAGCTCTATTTCTTTACCATGCTTTCAATAATGTTGTTAGCGGTAACAGGTGCGACGGCCCAGAAGAAAACCAAATTCAAAGCGGCCGATTTGAAAGGTATTTGGCAGCTCTGCCATTATGTATCCGAGTCTCCCGATGTTCCGGGAGCGTTGAAACCCAGTAATACATTTAAAGTATTGAGTGATGACGGACAAATCGTTAACTTTACCATTATTCCCGGTGCGGATGCAATTATTACTGGATATGGTACTTATAAACAACTCACGGACGATTCTTATAAGGAAAGCATCGAGAAGAACATTCATCTCCCGATGCTGGACAATCAGGACAATATTTTGGAATTTGAGATTAAAGACAATGATTATCTCCATCTGAAATATTTTATCAAGAATGATTTGAATGGAAATGAGTTGAACACCTGGTATTATGAAACCTGGAAGAGGGTGGAAATGCCGGCTAAATTTCCGGAAGATATTGTGAGATAGAAGAGCGCGTACTTTTGGGTGGAGGCACGGATTTTGCAAAAGGCTGCATAGTTGTTTGGTTATGCCTGACAACAGCTTATTTGGTAAAATCCGTGCCTGTTTTTCTATAAAAGATAAAAACAAAGCACTTTTGGACAAAATCAAAGTCCGTAGAAATAGAAACAAAAATGAAAAAATAGATTTGCAAAGGGTTTGTCTGCGACTTGCTCTAACTTTGTTGCCAGTAATAGAATACAGTAACAAAATAAAGTGGAACAATGAAAAACAAACTTTTACTGGCGGTAGGGAGTATGGCGCTCCTGACTGCTTGCGATGCTTCAAAAGGAAATGAGATGGCATGGTTTGATCATGCAGTGAAAACATCGGGACATCAGTTGCTCTATATGGCAGAACAATTGAAGAATGAACCGGATACCGCCTGTTTTCCCCGTTCTATTAAAGAAGGAAAGTACAGACTGGAGCACCCCACAGATTGGACGAGTGGTTTCTATCCCGGTTCCATGTGGCTGGCATACGAGTTGACCGGTGATGAGGCTCTCGCAAAAGAGGCGCGTAAATATACGGACCGTCTGCAGGATATGCAATATTATACGGGTAATCACGATTTGGGTTTTATGATGTTTTGCAGTTATGGGCAGGGCATCCGTTTGAAACCGGAGCCAACGGACAGTTTGATTCTGATTCATTCTTCAGAAAGCTTGTGCTCCCGTTTTCGTCCGGAAGTCGGACTGATTCGTTCGTGGGATTTCGGCGATTGGAGTTATCCGGTGATTATTGATAATATGATGAACCTTGAAATGCTGTTCTGGGCTTCGGAGCAAACCAATAATCCGAAATATCGTGAAATAGCCATCTCTCATGCCGACAAAACGTTGAAGAATCACTTTCGGGAGGACATGACCTCCTACCATGTGGTGAGCTATCTGGCAGATAGCGGTGAGGTAGAGTCGAAAGGAACCTTTCAGGGATATGCCGATTCTTCTGCTTGGGCGCGTGGACAGGCTTGGGGAGTGTATGGTTATACCATGTGTTATCGCTTCACTAAGCAGCAGAACTATCTGGATGCCGCTCATAAAATAGCGCGGTTCATTATCGATCACCGTCCGTCCGAAAATGACTATGTACCTTATTGGGATTATGATGCTCCCAATATTCCGAATGAACCGCGGGATGCTTCTGCGGCTGCCGTAACAGCTTCTGCATTGCTGGAGTTGAGTGGTTATGGCGACAAGAAACAAGGGGAAGAATATTTCCGTTATGCGGAGCATATCCTGAAACAGTTATCCTCTGATGATTATTTGGCCAAGGAAGGAGAAAATCATGGCTTCATCCTGTTACATTCGGTTGGCAGTTTCCCGCACGACAGTGAAATTGATACTCCGCTCAATTATGCCGATTATTATTATCTGGAAGCCTTGAAGCGTTATAAAGATCTGAAAGAAAAATCAGAAAATCCGTCTTACTAACTTGAAGAGAAACCGTAAAAAAATTAAAGTTCAGGGCAACCGTGTCTAAAATATGAATTCATAACTGTTGGACTTTGGCGCGGTTGCCCTGTTTTGAGCCGATACCGGTCCTTTATATGAGTTAAAAAACGGGATTCATTTATCAGATTGAATTGAAAATACTTATCTTTACGATAAATTCTTCAATATTAGCTCATGAAAGACCGGCATTTGCTATTTAAGTACCTATTCGGATTAACCGTTTGCATTTTATTTTTTCCTTTGGCTGTATCGGCCGCCGACAGCTTCATTCATTTTAAGCGATTATCCGTGGATGACGGGTTGTCGCAAAATACTGTGCTCGCTCTGACACAAGATCATAATAATAAGCTTTGGGTAGGCACCATAGACGGACTGAACTGGTATGAAGGTTCCCGCTTCGTTTCGTATTATAAAGCGCCGGATGATACGACCAGTCTGGCAAACAATCATGTCTATTCACTTCATACCGATTCGAAAGGTACGGTATGGGTAGGCACACAGGTCGGTTTATCCCGTTATAATATAGTAGGGAATAATTTCACCAATTATTCTTCACCGGACAATCAGCCGATGCAAGTATTGGCTATCGGAGAACCGGAGGAAGGCGACCGGCTTTTGCTTGCTACCAATATCGGTCTGGTGATTTTTGATAAAAAGACCGGGCGGATGAAAGTGCAGCCGGAACTTGCCGGAAAAACGATCTATTCTGTTTGCCGGATGAATGACGGTTTCCTGTTGGGAACTTCGGAAGGTGTCTATTTCTATTATGTACGCAACGAAAACGTGACCCGGCTTCTTCTCCAATTGAAAGGAGAAACCATCTCCGATATGCTCTATGACGACAAAACCGGCAACTGTTGGCTGGCTTCATTGACAAATGGGGTGTATTGTGTGGATAACAACTTTCAAATAAAACATCATTATAACAAGCAAAATACTCCTGCTTATTTCTTTACGAACTCGGTCAGGACATTGTCCGGAGATGATAAAGGAAGGGTTTGGATAGGAACCATGGAAGGTTTGCTTATCCTTGAACCGGAGACGGGAACTTTCCGTATCTGCCGTTTTTCTCCTGAAGATCCGACTACCTTGGGGCATAATTCCATCCGCTCTATCTTGAAAGATAATCAAGGGGGAATGTGGATCGGTACATTTTATGGCGGGCTTAATTATTATCATCCCCTTGCTCCGGCATTCGGACGCTTGCAACATTCCGCCTGGAGGAATTCGTTAAGTGATAACACAGTGAGTTGTATTGCCGAAGACCCGGATAATGGCAATCTCTGGATTGGCACGAACGACGGCGGATTAAATTATTATAACCGGAAAACCGGAGTCTTTTCATATTACCGGATGGGTACTTCCGCCAATGCTTTAAAGTCGGACAATATAAAATGTATATGGACGGACAAGGATGGAAGTGTCTATATCGGCACTCATGGAGGGGGAATGAGTCGTCTGCATCACCGGAGTGGCAGGGTAGAAACATATTCCTTTCCCCATTCTACTTCCCTGACTAATAGTTGTTACTCCTTATTAGACGGAACGGATGGAACGCTTTGGGTAGGCGGCATGAGCGGGCTTTACCTTTTCAATAAACAGACCGGCGAACTTTCACAGCATCCATTAGCTAAAAAGCATAAAAAGTTGGAGAATGTATTGATATATACCTTGTTTCGCGATTCAAAAGGAAGAATCTGGATTGGTACGGAAGAGAGCCTGTTTTTGTATGCCGGCGGGAAACTGGAAGAACTGCATCTTTCCTCTTCGGCTTATCTGCATGGGTTGATACAGGCTTTCTGTGTACAGGAGGATAGCCGTCATGAAATCTGGATCGGTTCTTCCACAGGATTATATTGCTATAAGGAAGGAGCACCGACTGCCTGGAAACACTATACGATGAAAGACGGTTTGCCGAACGACTTTATTTATAATATACTGGAAGATGAACGGGGGCGTTTATGGTTGACAACTAACAAGGGACTGGCTTGCTTCAATACGGAGGAGGGTACTTTCCTCAACTATACGAAGCAGGACGGATTGCCTCACGATCAGTTTAACTATTTCGGAGCTTGCAAAGCGCACGATGGTACATTCTTCCTGGGATCTCTTGGGGGTGTTGCCTATTTCAAACCATACGAATTGGGTGATAATCCATATTCCCCGGATGCGGTGGTAACAGGAGCCGTTGTCTTAAATCAGGTGATTACGGATATGAAAAGTGAACGGGTACGTTATTATCAGGACGAGCAAGGGCGGATGCTGGGTATGTCGTTCCCTTCCGATCAGAAACTTTTTAATATCCGGTTTGCCGTTATCAACTATTTGGCTGGCAAACGGAACCAGTTCGTTTACAAATTGGAAGGCTTTGAAACCGAGTGGAACTACTCCCGTCATGTTTCCTTTGCACGGGCAAGTTATTCCAATCTCCCGCCCGGTGAGTATGTGTTTAAGGTGAAGGCATGTAACAACAATGGAAAGTGGAGCGAGGCGACCACTGAATTTTTTGTGCATATCATTCCGATGTGGTATCAGACCTGGTGGGCAAAGACACTTTTCATCTTCTTTTCTGTAGGGCTTCTCGTCTTTGTGATCTATTTCTTTATTGCCCGTGCCAAAATGAAGATGCAAGTCCGGATCGAACAGATAGAACGAAACAAGATAGAAGAAATCAGTCAGGAGAAAGTACGTTTTTACATGAATATGTCTCATGAGTTGCGTACTCCGTTGAGTCTGATACTGGCTCCGTTGGAGGAACTCTTGGGGCAGAGCAATCTGAAAGGTACTCCGGTACAGCAGAAACTGGATTACGTTTATAAGAACGGTCGTAAGTTGTTGCACATTGTCAACCAGTTGCTGGATTTCCGTAAAGCCGAAGCAGGTGCAATGCCCATTCATGTTGCGCAGGTGAATGTAGAAGGACTGTTGCAAGATGCTTTTGCTCTGTTTAAAGAAAATGCGCAGAAGCGTGCTATCAGCTTTCATATAAAATCCGATCTGGAAGGACGATTGTTTCCGGCGGACCGGACGTATGTAGAGACTATCTTGATGAACCTGTTGTCTAACGCCTTTAAGTTTACACCGGACGGCGGAAGTATTTCGCTTTCCTTATGGACAGAGGGAGATACCTATGGTTTCACGGTAAGAGATAGCGGAATCGGTATGTCTCCGGAACAGCTAACCCGCATTTTCGAACGTTTCTATCAGGTAGACGGTCAGCGAAAGGGGACGGGTATCGGGCTGTCATTGGTGAAGATGCTTGTAGAAAAGCATCACGGCACTATTATGGTAGCAAGCGAACCTGCTCAATATACCGAATTTAAAGTCACGCTACCTGCTGATATGGCTGCCTTCACGGAGAAAGAACGTGAATTGCCGACACATGAAGTCGAAACATCTGCTTCTCTCCGGGAGCTTCCGGTGGCTGATGAATATTTCTCTGGTGATGCGTCGGTTATAGTTGCAGAAGAACTATCGGACGGTGATCAGATAGAAGCCGGCAGTGAGGAAGAGCGTCCTACTATCTTGTTGGTAGATGACAATAAAGAGATGGTGGATTACCTGAAAGATAATTTCCGGCAGAACTATGTGACGCTGACCGCCGGAAACGGCGAAGAAGCATTGGCTATTATGAAAGAGCATCGTGTGGACATTGTCCTTTCCGACGTGATGATGCCGGGTATTGACGGTATCAAACTTTGCCAGCTTATTAAACGAAATCTGCAAACCTGCCATATTCCCGTCCTGCTGTTGTCTGCCAAAGGAAGTGTCGATGCACAGACGGAAGGCATTCAGGCTGGGGCGGATGATTACATTGCCAAACCGTTCTCGATTCATTTATTGAAAGGAAAAATAGCTAATCAACTGAAAGCACGCCAACGGCTGAAACACTATTATTCGAATACGATTGATATAGATACTGCTAAAATGACTTCGAATAATCTGGATGAGGAATTCATGAGCAAAGCTATTCAGGTAGTAGAAGAAAATATCAGTAATGAAGACTTCACCTCTGATGAGTTGGCAAGCCAGCTTTGTATGAGCCGTTCATCACTGTATCTCAAGATGAATTCCATATCCGGTGAACCGCCTGCCAACTTTATCCGGCGCATCCGTTTTAATAAAGCGTGTAAATTGTTGCTTGAAGGGCGTTACTCCATTTCGGAGATTAGCGGAATGGTAGGGTTCGGATCTTCTTCTTATTTCTCTACCAGTTTCAAGAAGTATGTCGGTTGTCTGCCATCGGAGTATGTGAAGCAGCATACTAAGTAATTGTTTTGCGGTTATGCATTTGTTCACCACAGAGGACGCGGAGGACACAGAGGTGAATCTTGTTCATGCCGGTACAGAAATGAATGAGAGTTTTTTGTCTACTATAAAGTTGAAAAAGGTTCTTCGTCAAATTTGGTGGTACTTCTTCTATTGTGAATAAAGAATCTTGGCTCTCAGTAGTTTGCTTCCTGCCCTATTGTACATCTGCCTTTTTACCGCTTTAATTTTATTCACTGTCCCCTCCAGTAATCCATTACTGAAGGGGATATCAATAGCTGCCTGTACTGCCTCCCAGTCTTTTTCAATACCATATGCAAAGTTCGTCAGTGCCATATTCCGTGTTGCCTTCGCTTTTTCAATCCACTTTCTAATATCCTTATCATAAGTGTTCCCATTAATCATATCTCTGAAATTCTGACACACGCTTAAGAGTTCTTTAATCTGTGGTGAGGACTTATATAGTTCCGCTAGTTTAGGATTATCCGATTCTCCCTTTAGAATGTATTTGCGTATCTGATTCTGTGAAACTCTCTGTGTTTTACTTCCGTTTTCAATGCTCTCATTATGCTCCTTGACTTCCTTCCTCTTTTGTTGATACATTTTTCGCAAGCTGGATGTTATCCTTCCAATAAGTGCGCCACTGATTTTACTCCCCATTTTTTGTGCCAATATTTTTCGGGTAATACAGCCCGCACTAATGATTGTAGCCAGTTCGGATACATATTTAAGAGCTGTCTTCTGTTGCTCATTCAAGTATGCCCCTATTCTCCTGTTGTGAATGAGCTTATAAATGTAGCGACTTTTCTTGCCCAAATGCGCGGCTGTCTGCTCAATGGTCATCCCCTGCATTTTTAAGTTCAGGCTTTCCCTGTATATCTTCAATTTTTCTCTGTGTCGGACATCTCCCATGTTAAATATGTCCTGAAGAATTAACGAAGAAGCCGTGTCTCTGTCAGGATATTCGTATTTGAGCTTTTGCTTGGTCTGACGAATCATTTTCTCTATTTCCGGTATCATCGTGTCCGTCATATTCTTGGTTAGATGGAACCGGTCGCAGATTTGTGTAACACCAGGGATTATTCTGTTTATAGCCTCTGTGAAACATCTTCCACGGTCTCTCGTTATATATTGTATTTGAGGATTCCGGGTGAGCCAGTTATCAAGCGCTTCTCCGTTTCTATCCTCTAACAAAGCAATAGGCATGTGTGTCATCTGGTCTACGACCACACTCATATAATCCTTACCTTTTTTATAGGCAAAATCATCAATACCTACATAAATACTTTTATTATGCATAGGATTATGTTGCCCGCACTGTTGTAGGATGCGTAAGCAGGAAGAGCTACTGGCCGTTATATGGAACAGCTGCAAAAGAGAAGAGGCCTTTCGGGAAGTAAGTTCCAAGCTTATCGATCTGATGCGTTCCTCAACAAGATAGCTCCGTCTACCATACCGACGAGCCAGAAAAGACAACGGTTCGCAGAATATTTTTCGCGGACAAGAAACATTTTCGCAATAATATTTGCCAACCTTTATGACTAACTCCAAAGTATGACCGTAAACTTCAAGATCCTGAATATGACGGGAGTAATAACTGTGTAATCGGTGACTGAAATGTCCGCAATAAGGACAGGAAGCCCCCTTGCCAGCCGTATGTAAAAAGACCGTCAATGAACCAACAGCTTCAGAGATACCATCTTGTTGCAGATTATCGTAGCCAGGACTGAATCTGAAATCATGGAATAATCCCCTATTTGTAGGAGGATTTTCTTTTTTTGATGTATATTTGTACGTTGTAGATATGGCTTGTTGCATTGTAACTCTTAATGATGTGGTGTCTTTAAAGTTACTAAAAAGCAAACATATCTACAACTTTTTATAGGATTAAGAAAGAAGAAGAGGAAAACCATCGAAATAAAAAAGAGATTACCACCAAATTTGACGAAGAACCTTTTTCAACTTTATAGTAGACCAAACTTTCATTCATTTCTGCACCGTTTCATTCTTTTTTATACTCTTTAATTCCATGATTAAAGAAAAGATAAAGAATTGTAGATTTAAAATGATACAAAGCAACTTATTGTGTATATTTGCGTTATTTATTGAGTAAAACTAATCAATATATTGAGTAAAAGTACTCATTCTATTGAATAAACAACAGAAAACATGTATAAAAGAGTTCAATATCAAACGATTACAAAAAGACTAAAAGAGCCTCGACATTTCCTGCAAGTAGTGTTAGGACCACGCCAAGTTGGAAAGACTACAGTCATCAAACAAGTAGTCAATGATCTGAATCTACCTTATCAAATCTATTCGGCAGATAGTATTCCTGCTACACAGACATCTTGGATTTCAGACTGTTGGAATACGGCAAGAGTACAGATGCGAGTAGAAAAATTATCTGAATTTATTCTGATAATCGATGAAATTCAAAAAATAAAAAATTGGAGTGAAGTAGTCAAAAAAGAATGGGATGCAGATACATTCAATGATATTAATATGAAAGTCGTTCTTCTCGGCTCTTCACGTGTATTGTTAGAAAAGGGATTATCAGACTCGATGATGGGTCGCTTTGAAGAGATAAGAATGACACACTGGTCGTATCCGGAAATGCGGGATGCATTTAATATGAGTCTGGAACAGTATCTTTATTTCGGTGGATACCCGGGAGCAGCTTTTTTGATAGAAGATGAAGAACGCTGGGGACAATATATCAATGGAGCAATCATAGATGCCACTATCAATAAAGATATTTTATACGATTCCCCAATTAGCAAACCGGCATTATTACGGCAAACTTTTGAACTGGGAACTTCTTATTCCGGTGAAATCGTATCGCTGACCAAAATGGTAGGAGCATTACAAGACGCTGGAAATACAACAACGCTAGCAGGATATTTAAACTTACTGGGAGATAGCGGCTTACTGACCGGTTTACAAAAGTTTGCAATGGACAAGTCGCGCCAAAGAGCAAGCGCTCCTAAATTTCAGGTATTCAACAATGCTTTAAAAACCGTATATAATGATTTGACTTTTAAGGAGGCTATTCTCAACAGAAAAGAATGGGGACGTATTTTTGAATCTGCAATTGGTGCACATATTGTTTCCAACGCATTTACTGGTAACTATGAAGTATTTTACTGGAGAGAAAAAGATAAGGAAGTAGATTATATATTGAAAAAGAAAAACCGGATTGTAGCCATAGAAGTAAAAAGCAACAGTGAAATGTATAATGCAGGACTAGAAGAAATACGCAAAATGTATCAACCGTATGCTAGTTTCGTAGTCGGAGAAGGGGGCATGAAAGCCGAACAATTCTTAAGTATCAATCCTGCGAAGTTATTTGAATAAAGAAATACAGCAAGAAGATGAAGACCTGAATAATGTTTTTTCCACTATTTATTCGCTAGAATCAAAGAAAGTGCCTATCTTTACCGCAAGTATTTTTTATTATTCACCATTAAATGTAAAGATTATGGCAAGTAGAAGAGAACTCAAAAAGAACGTAAACTATATCGCAGGAGAATTATTCACCGAGTGTTTAATCAACAGCATGTTCATCCCTGGCACAGACAAAGTGAAAGCAGATGAACTGATGGCAGAGGTACTGAAGATGCAGGATGAATTTGTTACTCGCATCAGCCACACAGAACCGGGCAACGTGAAAGGTTTTTATAAGAAATTCCGTGCTGATTTTAATGCAAAGGTAAACGAGATTATTGAAGCTATAGGGAAATTGAACTAACAACAGAATGAAAAAAGCAATTTATAGCTTTATCTATTACCGCCTGTTAGGGTGGAAGACAAACGTTACGGTGCCTAATTATGACAAATGCGTGATATGTGCCGCTCCACACACAACAAACCTTGATTTATTTATTGGAAAACTATTTTATGGTGCTATAGGCCGTAAGACAAGTTTCATGATGAAAAAGGAATGGTTTTTCTTTCCGCTTGGAATCTTTTTCAAAGCAGTTGGCGGAATTCCCGTCGACCGCAGTCGAAAAACTTCGCTAGTAGATCAGATGGTTCATAAATTTGCCGAATATAAAAAGTTTAATTTGGCTATCACTCCCGAAGGAACCCGTAAAGCGAATCCAAACTGGAAAAAAGGCTTTTATTTTATAGCCTTGAAAGCACAGGTTCCTATCGTTCTGATTGGTATTGATTACAGCAAAAAAACGATTTCGGCAACGAAAGCTATCATGCCGTCAGGAGATATTAATAAGGACATGAGAGAAATCAAACTTTACTTCAAGGATTTCAAAGGAAAACATCCGGAGAATTTCGCTCTTGGAGAAATATGATTTAAGTATTAGGTATTAAGTATAATACTTAGTTATCATGGAGTCTATCCGTATTTCTATCATACAAACCGATATTGTTTGGGAAAATAAACAAGAAAATCTCCGTTTGCTCTACGAAAAGCTGCAAAGTCTTCGTGGAATAACGGAGATTGTTGTTTTACCGGAGATGTTTTCTACCGGATTCAGTATGCAGAGTAAAATACTGGCAGAGCCAAATTCCGGGGAAACCATTACAACACTCAAACAATGGGCCGCCAAATTCCAGCTAGCCATTTGCGGAAGCTATATAGCAACAGAGAACGAACTGTTTTATAACCGTGCGTTCTTTCTGACACCGGAAGGAGAAGAGTTCTATTATGACAAACGACATCTGTTTCGTATGGGACGGGAAGCCGAACATTTTTCGGCCGGTGATAAACGACTCATCATCCCCTATCATGGATGGAATATCTGCCTGCTGGTTTGCTATGACCTTCGTTTCCCTGTATGGAGCCGAAACGTAGGCAACGAGTACGACCTTTTAATATATGTAGCCAACTGGCCTATCCCCCGCCGTCTGGTTTGGGATACTCTACTCCGGGCACGCGCTTTAGAAAATCAATGCTATGTATGCGGTGTCAACAGAGTAGGTACAGACGGATACCAACTTTCATATAATGGAGGAAGTAAAGTCTATTCCGCTTTCGGAGAAGAAATCGGCTCAATTCCAGATGAAAAGGAGGGCATAACGACGGTCAGTGTAAATCTCACTGCTCTCCACCAATTCAGAGAGAAGTTCCCGGTATGGAAAGATGCAGACGAATTCCATCTATAACATTTGCCAAATAACAAATGTTAAAAACAGATTCATGTAGCAACAATACCTAGAACTCGGTAGTTAATTATATAGACTTCTTTTGTATCTTTGTCGTGAAAATACAGTCGTAAGGACGCTAATCTTACATAACTTAATTAACAACTTTATGAAAACAAATCTTAGTTCTCAAATCAGTCTCCACCGGGTCTCCCCCAGATACTACAGACCGGAGAATGCATTTGAAAAATCAGTCTTGACAAGACTCGAGAAAATCCCTACGGACATCTACGAATCCGTAGAAGAAGGTGCTAACTATATTGCTCGCGAAATAGCACAAACCATCCGCGAAAAACAAAAAGCAGGACGCTTCTGCGTATTGGCACTCCCCGGAGGTGATTCGCCCAGCCACGTATATACCGAACTCATCCGCATGCATAAGGAAGAAGGTCTTAGCTTCCGCAATGTGATCGTATTTAACATGTATGAATATTATCCGTTGGCTCCCGATGCAATCAACAGCAACTTCAACGCTTTGAAGAGTATGTTATTGGATCACATCGATATTGACAAACAGAATATATTCACTCCCGACGGAAGCATTCCCAAAGATACCATCTTCGAATATTGCCGTCTGTACGAACAACGCATTGAAAGCTTCGGAGGTATTGATATTGCCTTGTTGGGCATTGGCCGTGTAGGTAACATCGCGTTCAACGAACCGGGTTCCCGGCTGAATTCTACCACTCGTCTGATCTTGTTGGATAATGCATCACGCAACGAAGCATCCAAGATTTTCGGAACGCTGGATAATACGCCGATCAGTTCTATTACAATGGGTGTATCTACTATCCTTGGCGCAAAGAAGGTTTATCTGCTTGCATGGGGGGAAAACAAAGCAGCTATGATTAAAGAATGTGTGGAAGGTGCGATCACTGACACTATTCCGGCTTCTTATCTGCAAACTCACAACAACGCGCATGTAGCTCTTGATCTTTCAGCTGCTATGAACTTAACACGTATCCAACGTCCGTGGCTGGTAACTTCTTGCGAATGGAATGATAAACTAATCCGTAGTGCCATCGTTTGGTTGTGTCAGTTGACTGGCAAACCGATTCTGAAGTTGACAAATAAAGACTATAACGAAAACGGTTTGAGTGAACTTCTGGCACTTTACGGTTCTGCGTACAATGTAAACATCAAAATCTTCAATGATTTACAGCACACCATTACCGGATGGCCGGGTGGCAAACCTAATGCTGATGACACCTACCGTCCGGAACGTGCAAAACCGTATCCGAAACGTGTAATCATTTTCTCTCCGCATCCGGATGATGACGTTATTTCGATGGGTGGTACGCTTCGTCGTTTGGTAGAGCAAAAACATGAAGTACACGTAGCTTACGAAACTTCCGGTAATATCGCCGTTGGCGACGAAGAAGTAGTTCGTTTCATGCATTTCATCAACGGATTCAACCAACTCTTCAATAACAGTGCAGATCAGGTTATCAATGAGAAATATGCAGAAATACGTAATTTCTTGAAAGAGAAGAAAGATGGTGATATGGACAGTCGTGACATTCTGACTATCAAAGGTCTGATTCGTCGTGGTGAAGCCCGTACGGCCTGTACTTATAACAATATACCATTGGAACGATGCCACTTCCTAGACTTGCCGTTCTATGAAACAGGTAAGATTCAGAAAAACCCGATCAGTGAAGCAGACGTGGAAATCGTACGTAACTTGCTTCGTGAAGTGAAACCTCATCAGATTTTCGTTGCAGGTGACTTGGCCGACCCGCACGGAACACACCGTGTATGTACGGACGCCGTATTCGCAGCCGTTGATCTTGAAAAAGAAGAAGGTGCCAAATGGCTGAAAGACTGCCGTATCTGGATGTACCGTGGTGCGTGGGCTGAATGGGAAATCGAAAATATTGAAATGGCAGTGCCGATCAGTCCGGAAGAACTTCGTGCAAAACGTAACTCTATCCTGAAACATCAGTCGCAGATGGAAAGCGCTCCGTTCCTGGGTAATGACGAACGTTTGTTCTGGCAACGTAGCGAAGACCGCAACCGTGGCACAGCTACTTTGTATGATAAGTTAGGACTGGCTTCTTACGAAGCAATGGAAGCATTTGTAGAATACGTTCCTTTATAAGAATAATATTCTTAATTAAGAGAATATAAAACAATGAAAGAAGAGTGGGAAGTTTCGATACTTCTCGCTCTTTTTTTGTTATTTTTGCGGGGATAATTCACCACAGAGGAAAGGAGGACACGGAGGTTAAATCTATGAAGCGATATAAAATGGTTATTCATAATAACTCTGTGTCCTCCTTTCCTCTGTGGTGAAAATGAGAACAAAAGCATTGAATAATGAAAAAGATAATAGTGTTTCTTCTATGCCTTACTGTAAGTGCTAATTTTCTTTTCGCTCAAGATATTGAAAGAAATGTAAAAGAACGGCTGACGGATTACTTCAACAAATATACCGCAACAGCCAAAATCAGCACTCCTAAACTGAACAGTTTCGAGATAAATTATGATCGCAAGACAATTGCAATCTATGCATCGGAGAGTTTCGCCTATCAGCCTTTCCGTCCGGAAACTGTAGAAAACATTTATAATCAAGTTAAAGAACTGCTTCCGGGGCCTGTTCATTATTACCAGCTCACCATTTATGCGGATGGAAAACCTATTGAGGATTTGGTACCTAATTTCTACCGGAATAAGAAAAAGGATAAGGAGCGGTTATCTTTGAATATAGATTATAAAGGAGCTCCCTGGGTGAAAAACATTTCACGTCCCAATGAAATTTCACGCGGACTGCAAAACCGTCATATCGCAATCTGGCAAAGCCACGGCAACTACTTCAAAAATGATAAAAACGAATGGGGATGGCAACGCCCTCGATTATTCTGCACCACGGAAGATATGTTCACTCAATCTTTCGTTCTTCCATACGTGATTCCCATGTTGGAAAATGCTGGAGCGATTGTTTATACTCCCCGTGAACGGGATACGCAGAAGAATGAGATCATTGTAGATAATGACACTCCCAATGCTTCCCTTTATCTGGAAGTGGGTAGCAAAAAAGCTAATTGGACAAATGCCCCGGTAAGAGGATTTGCTCAAAAGAAGACGATCTATAAAGAGGGAGAGAATCCTTTCACTGACGGAACCTGCCGTTTCATACCAACCGAAAGAAAGAAAAAGAAGAATAAAGACCAGGTATTTGCCGAATGGGTACCTACTCTACCGGCAACAGGCAAGTATGCCGTTTATGTTTCTTATCAGACACTCCCAAATAGTGTAAGCGACGCCAAATATCTGGTATTCCATAACGGAGGAGTAACCGAATTTAAAGTTAATCAGAAAATAGGTGGAGGCACATGGGTTTACCTCGGAACGTTTGAATTTGATAAAGGGAACAACGACTACGGCATGGTGGTACTTAGCAACGAGAGCAGCGAACATGGAGTTGTATGCGCCGATGCAGTACGTTTTGGAGGTGGAATGGGAAACATTGCCCGTGGAGGAAGAACCAGCGGGCTACCCCGTTATTTGGAAGGAGCACGCTACTCTGCGCAATGGGCGGGAATGCCATACGAAGTATATGCAGGACGTAAAGGTGAAAACGACTATACAGACGACATCAACACACGTTCCAACGCTATCAACTATTTGTCGGGCAGTTCTGTCTACAACCCGCAACAATCGGGTTTAGGCGTACCTTTGGAAATGACTATGGCGTTGCACAGTGATGCCGGATGCAGCAAGACTGATGAGCTTATCGGATCGCTCGGTATCTATACCACCGATTTCAATAATGGAAAACTGAATACAGGAACAGACCGGTATGCATCACGTGACTTAGCCGATATTCTGCTCACACAGATTCAGAAAGATATTTATTCCAGTTACAGCATCCCCTGGACACGCCGCAGTATGTGGAACCGGAATTACAGTGAAACACGTCTCCCGGCTACACCTTCTACGATTATCGAACTGCTCTCCCATCAGAATTTCGCAGATATGCAGTTAGGGCATGATCCGAACTTCAAGTTTACAGTGGGACGAGCCATTTACAAAGGTATTTTGCAGTTCATTACCAGCCAGCATGATAAAGAATATATAGTTCAGCCCCTGCCAGTCAGCAATTTCGCCATTCAATTCGGAAAGAAAAAGAATACGCTGGAACTTTCATGGAAAGGTGAAGATGATCCGCAAGAACCGACTGCACGCCCACGGGAATACATCGTATATACACGCATCGGTTATGGAGGCTTTGACAATGGAACCTTAGTCAGCAAAACGTCCCACACTGTTAAAATAGAACCGGGGCTCGTTTATTCATTCAAAGTGACTGCCGTAAACCGCGGCGGGGAAAGCTTTCCCTCCGAAATCCTTTCCGCTTATAAAGCCAAACGCGAACAGGAAAAGGTAATTATCATCAATGGCTTTGACAGAATCAGCGGTCCGGCGATCATTAATACTTCTGATAGAGCAGGATTCGATTTATCACAAGATCCCGGAGTCCCGTATATATCAAACATTTCGTTTTGCGGAGCACAAACAGGCTTCGACCGTACACAAGCCGGAAAAGAAGGAAAAGGCAGTCTGGGACATAGCGGAAACGAGTTAGAAGGAATGAAAATAGCGGGGAACACATTCGATTATCCTTTCATTCATGGAAAAGCGATTCAGGCAACCGGCAAATATAGTTTTGTGTCATGCAGTGACGAAGCGGTAGAAAACGGATTGGTTACGTTAGAAGATTATCCGGTGGTAGATTATATCCTGGGACTGGAAAAAGAAGACCCCGCAAATAAAGCATACTACAAGACATTCTCCTCGGCTATGCAACGAATTATGACCAGTTATTGTCAGTCGGGAGGTAATCTATTTGTCAGCGGTGCTTATATAGGAAGCGATATGAGCGGCACACAAGGAAACCGGGAGTTTACAGAGAAAATACTGAAATATGGTTATCAAAGTAGCCTGACGGATAAGAGTTCGAATCAGATTAAAGGATTGGGGCGCACAATCACGATCCCGCGTCTGCCCAATGAGAACAGTTATGCGGTTCCTGCAGCAGATTGCATCGTTCCCGTAGATACTGCTTTCCCTGTATTTACGTATGTACCCGGCAATCAGAGCGCAGGTATCGCTTACAAAGGAAACTACCGCACTTTTGTATTGGGCTTTCCTTTCGAAAGCATCCAGTCGGAAGCGGATCGGGCAACCATCATGGCAGGCATCTTGGGATTCTTTACTCAAAAATAAAAAATATCCTTTTTTTTTAATCCGTTTCTCATTTTAAATTCTATCTTTGCTACTATAATAACCTTTAAAACTAAAAAACAATGTATACTATACAAGCAAATCCTAGCGGTACACGCAGCATAGAAGTATCTAATGAAAACTTGAGAACGATTGAGAAATATGCTCTGTTCCGTCATCTTATCGACAGTACCGGTATTGTAGATGAAGCAGTTCTGGATAAGTTGAAACTTAATATCCGCTCCCTTATCGCCAGTCAGGAAGAAGACAGTAAAGACTTGCTGGACCTTTGTATCGACGTGATTTATCACAATAATATGAAGGCATTCGGTCTGCAACAGCTCATTAAGCTCTATCTTACCTGGCTTTCCAACACGGAAGCGGAAGAAGAGGAGGAATAATGATTACGGTAGATACCTGCGGAATAACAGCATACAGTCCGCTGATTCCTGCAATAAGAGCAATGTGCACTGCCTCTCCGGGAGAAACGATAGAGATTATCATGAACCATGCTGACGCGTTTCAGGATCTAAAGGAATATCTGTCCGAGCAAGGTATCGGTTTTCGTGAAATCTATGATGGAGAACAAATGACATTACAGTTCACAATCAATGGGAAGTTATAAAAAAACATCTCAATGATTGAAGCAAAACATCCTGATAATCGAAGTTAAACATCTCAATGAATAAAAAAATCATTGGGATGTTTTTTTATTATCCGTATCTTTGCAGCATGAAAGAATATCGATTGACTGACTGGTTACCTACTACCAAGAAAGAAGTAGAACTTCGCGGATGGAATGAATTGGATGTCATTCTATTCAGTGCTGATGCATACGTGGATCACCCTTCTTTTGGTGCTGCCGTTATTGGACGGATTCTTGAAGCGGAAGGTTTGAAAATAGCCATTGTACCCCAGCCCAACTGGCGTGACGACCTGCGTGACTTCAAGAAGCTGGGACGCCCACGGCTATTCTTCGGCATCTCCGGTGGATGCATGGATTCGATGGTAAATAAATACACAGCCAACAAACGATTGCGCAGTGAAGATGCATATACCCCGGACGGTCGTCCGGATATGCGTCCGGAATATCCTTCTACGGTTTATAGCCAGATACTAAAGAAACTTTATCCGGATGTTCCCGTAGTTATCGGAGGAATCGAAGCCAGTTTAAGACGGTTAAGTCATTACGATTATTGGCAGGACAAAGTGCAAAAGAGCATTTTATGCGACAGCGGTGCCGACCTGCTCATTTACGGAATGGGAGAAAAACCACTTCCAGACCTGGTGAAGAATATGAAAAGTCTGCTTACTGCTGAAGAGCCAGTACTGACAAGCAGTAAATTCAGAACAATCATCGGATCAGTTCCTCAAACAGCCTATCTTTGTCGTGCAACAGAATGGACCTCTGCCGAAGATGACCTTCCACTTTATTCGCACGAAGAATGTCTGGCAGATAAAAAGAAACAGGCTAGTAATTTCCGGCATATCGAAGAAGAATCTAACAAATATTCGGCTTCCCGAATCACGCAAGCCGTCGGAAACAAGATAGTAGTAGTCAATCCTCCATATCCTCCGATGAGCCAGGAAGATCTCGATCGTTCGTTTGATTTACCATATACCCGGCTGCCTCATCCTAAATATAAAGGGAAACGGATTCCGGCATACGATATGATTAAGTTTTCCATCAACATTCACCGGGGATGTTTCGGCGGTTGTGCCTTCTGCACCATTTCTGCTCATCAGGGAAAGTTTATCGTCAGCCGTAGCAAAGAGTCTATACTGAAAGAGGTGAAAGAGGTCATCCAGTTACCCGATTTCAAAGGATATTTAAGCGATTTGGGTGGTCCTTCCGCTAATATGTATCAGATGAAAGGAAAAGACGAAGCTATTTGCAAGAAGTGCAAACGACCGTCATGTATCCATCCGAAAGTTTGCCCGAATCTAAATACCGACCATCGCCCCTTACTGGATATTTACCGTGCAGTAGATGCCTTGCCCGGAATAAAAAAATCGTTTATCGGTAGCGGAGTACGCTATGACCTGTTACTTCATCAAAGTAAAGATGAAGCGATCAACCGCAGCACTGCCGAGTATACCCGTGAATTGATTGTCAATCACGTAAGTGGTCGGCTGAAAGTAGCTCCGGAACATACCAGTGACCGGGTATTATCTGTGATGCGCAAACCTTCTTTCGAGCAATTTGAAACATTCAAGAGGATATTCGACCGTATCAACCGGGAAGAGAATCTACGTCAACAACTGATTCCGTATTTCATTTCCTCGCATCCCGGATGCAAAGAAGAAGATATGGCGGAACTTGCCGTTATCACTAAACGTCTGGACTTCCACCTGGAACAAGTGCAGGACTTCACTCCCACTCCGATGACAGTAGCCACCGAAGCCTGGTATACCGGATTCCATCCATACACGTTAGAACCGATATTCAGTGCTAAAACCCAACGGGAGAAACTAGCACAACGACAGTTCTTTTTTTGGTATAAACCGGAAGAAAGGAGAAATATCATCAATGAGTTGAGACGTATCGGACGTTCTGATTTGATAGACAAATTATACAGAAAACGCTAATTCGCTCCATTCCATCACTTACAAAACCACCTCTAAAAAGGAGCCTTATCAGGATCTTGGCGAGTATCAAAAACAGCTTCCACAAGAATCTGCTTTTCAAGTACCCGATAATAGACTTTGAAATAATCACAATGAAAAACACGTATATTAGGAACAGAAGTAGCTTTATACATATAAGGATATTTAGCGACTAATTGCAATACGTCTCTCACCATTGTATAAATGGAACGGCTATATTGGGTATTTCCATTTCTCACATTATAGAAAGTCAGAATTTGCTGAAAAACAATAGTCGCTGTTTCTGTCCAGACTATTTTTAACTTAGCCATTGTTCCACCAGCTTATCCACATCTTCTTGAGTATGCAATCTACCCTCTTCATAATCTTTTTCAGAATGCATTATAATTTCCTGTTCATATTCTGTAGGAACATAAAGATTTGCATTAGGAGTAGTTACATGATAAGCAGCCACTGGTTCATTGACCTGTGGCAATTCATTATTTTGAGGTTTATATGATTTCTTAGCCATATCAGTTATTAAGTTATATCTACAAAGATAAAGATCCCCTTGGTATAAAACAAACAATTCCTCGCTTATCTTCCCCGAAAAGCTTATTTATTCTTCTTTCACAGGCAACGCCACAATCTCCTGCAACACACTGACTGCCGTCTCCACATTAGTTACATTTTTAATCAACATACTCCGTCTGCCATTCTGCTCACGCAGATCACAGCGCCGGGTATACTTCATCATATAGTCTATCACTTTACCGAAAGCCTTACTTTGATAGAACGGACTATCCGGATTGGAAACAAAGAACAAGGTCATTCGTCCGCCTTTCAGGAAAATCTTCTCTGCTCCCAAACGCGCTGACAAACGACGTAAAGGAACAATGCGGAGTAGTTCTTCCGTTTCCCGGGGAACCGGTCCGAAGCGGTCTTCCAGGCGGGCGCGGAAAGCTTCCACATCCTTATCCAATGTCAGTCCATCCAGTTCACGATAGAGCAACATACGTTCGCTGCTGCCGGTTACGTAGTTGGCCGGCAATAAAAGTTCGAGGTCACTTTCCACCTGACACTCCTCTACAAATTCTTCTCCACTAATTTGTCCTTCACCTTTTATTTCATCAGCATACAGTTCCGCAAATTCATCTGTTTTCAACTCATGGACAGCCTCAGTCAGTATCTTCTGATATGTTTCATATCCCAAATCAGCAACAAAGCCACTTTGCTCGGCTCCGAGCAAATTTCCGGCTCCACGAATGTCCAAATCCTGCATGGCAATATGAATACCACTCCCCAAATCGCTAAAGTTCTCAATCGCTTGAAGACGTCGTCTTCCTTCGGCCGTCAAACTACCCAACGGAGGAGCCAGCAGATAACAGAATGCCTTCTTGTTACTACGCCCTACCCGTCCACGCATCTGATGGAGATCACTCAAGCCGAAGTTTTGCGCCTGATTGATAATGATGGTATTTGCATTCGGAATATCGATACCACTTTCGATGATTGTGGTTGCCAAGAGCACGTCATAGTCATAGTTGACAAAATCCAGAATAATTTTCTCCAGTTCTGTCGGTTCCATCTGTCCGTGTCCGATTGCTACACGGCAATCCGGAATATGGCGCTCTATCATTGCTTTCAGTTCCGGCAAGTTCGCAATCCGGTTATTGACGAAAAAGACCTGCCCGTTGCGGCTCATCTCAAAATTGATGGCATCCGTTATCACTTCTTCATTAAAAGTATGCACTTCGGTCTGAATCGGATAGCGGTTAGGCGGCGGAGTGGAAATCACGCTCAAATCACGCGCGCCCATCAACGAGAATTGAAGGGTACGGGGAATCGGAGTAGCAGTCATTGTCAGTGTATCTACATTCACTTTCAATTGACGCAGCTTTTCTTTTACGGAAACTCCGAATTTCTGCTCTTCGTCAACAATCAGCAGTCCCAAGTCTTTAAACTGAACATCCTTGCCTAAGATACGGTGGGTACCTATCAGAATACCGACATCTCCATCCTTCAGTCCTTTCAATACAGCTTTGGTTTGTGCGGCAGTACGTGCGCGGCTTAAATATTCCACCCGGCATGGCAGTCCTTTCAGACGTTCGCGGAATGTTTGAAAATGCTGGTAAGCAAGCACCGTTGTCGGAACCAGAACGGCCACTTGTTTATTATCGGCAACAGCTTTGAAAGCGGCACGAATTGCAACTTCTGTTTTTCCAAATCCTACATCTCCACAGACCAGACGGTCCATCGGGCGGTCACTTTCCATATCCGCTTTGACATCAATCGTCGCCTTACTCTGATCCGGGGTATCTTCATAAATAAAGGATGCTTCCAACTCACGCTGCAAGAAACTATCGGGACTATAAGAAAACCCTTTTTCCTGACGACGCTGCGAATACAATTTTATCAAATCGCGGGCTATATCCTTGATTTTGCTCTTTGTACGTTCTTTCAGTTTCTCCCATGCCCCTGTACCTAATTTGTTAAGCCGGGGAGCCTCTCCCTCCTTACCTTTATATTTAGAAACTTTATGCAGTGAATGAATGGAAACGAACACTACATCTTCATTCTGAAACACCAGTTTCAAAACTTCCTGCGTAGTATCACCATTCGGTATACGCACCAAACCGGAAAAACGTCCGATACCATGATCGGTATGCACCACATAATCTCCCGGAGTAAACTGATTCAGTTCTTTTAAGGACAGTGCTACTTTTCCCGAACGGGCTTTATCACTTTTCAGGTTATATTTATGGAAACGGTCAAACAACTGATGATCGGTGAAGATACAGAGCCGTAGTGTGTTATCTACAAATCCTTCATGTATGGTACGCTCTACGGGAGTAAAATTAATCTGATCGCCCCGATCTTCAAAAATAGCCTTGATACGATCTGTCTGCTTCATACTGTCACTACAGATATATAGCGAATAACCTTTTTCCAAATAATCTTTGAAAGAAGAAGCTACCAAATCGAAATTCTTATGAAAGATGGGTTGGGCAGATGTATTGAAAGTAACACTGGCATTCGGCGTTCCAGTTGGTTTGTTACCAAATTCCAATCGGCGGAAATCGAGTGCCCGTACAGTGAATTCACTGCCGTCTATCAGTTTTCCTTCTAATGTAATACCTCCATTCTCTGCGGCTTCCTGGACAGCTATTGCCTGGGGGGTCAACGCCTCATCATGCACCACCTGGATTCGTTCACGCAACCAAAGAAAATCGCGCATTGCCAGAGTAGTATCTTTCGGGATAAAATCCAGAAAGGAAGTTGTCACGTCTCCTGTCACTGCTAAATCGGGAACAATGGACACTCCACTTTTCTTCTCGCGGGATAATTGGGACTCTACTTCAAAGGTACGGATACTTTCTACTTCATCACCAAAGAAATCAATACGATAAGGATATTCCGAAGCAAAAGAGAAAACGTCGATAATGCTACCGCGAACAGCGTATTGCCCCGGTTCATATACATAATCTACGTATTCGAAGCCATAACTATGCAACACATCAGTGATAAACGTGGTATCCACTTTCTCCCCTACATTCAGTTTCAGGGTTTTATCGCTCAATTCCTTTTGCGACACTACTTTCTCTGCCAATGCATCCGGGTACGTAACGATACATAGTCCCTCCTCCCCTTTTTGCAAGCGGCTAAGTACTTCCGTGCGCAGAATCTCATTGGCTGCGTCTTTTTGCCCATATTTAATAGAGCGACGGAATGAAGATGGAAAGAATAACACCTTTTCCGTCCCCAATATCTGCGTCAAGTCATGATAAAAATATCCGGCTTCTTCAAGATCACCTAAAATAAAGACAAACGGGCAACCACCCTCTTGCACCAGTACAGAAGAAAAAAGAGAAGCAGCAGATGCACACAGTCCTCCGCAAAAAACAGTCTGAACAGAAGTGTCCTTCAACAAGCGCTTCATTACTGCCATATTGGGATGGGCAGCATATTGTTGTTGCAATTCAGTTATTGTCATACCTATAAAATTTCCCCGCAAAATTACAAAAAAGAATCGCAGGACAGACATAAGTGTGGGAAAGTTTTCATCCCCCCAAAGTTTCTCACCGAGAAACAAAGTGTTCCACACCGAGAAACAACTTGTTTCACACCGAGGAACAAACCGTTTCACACCAAGAAACAAAAGATTGCATTCTGCTCTTCACGTTAAATTTTCCTTAGTTCGGCTATAACTAAAGGAAAAGAACTACTTTTGTTTTAAATTTTATAGTATCTATATGCAGACATCGGATAGCATTGTAATTATCCCTACCTATAATGAACGGGAGAACATAGAAAATATCATCCGTGCCGTATTCGGCCTTCCCAAAGTATTCCATATTCTGGTAATAGAAGACGGCTCTCCGGACGGAACGGCAACCATCGTAAAAACCTTGCAACAAGAATTTCCCGAACGGCTTTTTATGATTGAGCGTAAAGGGAAACTGGGATTGGGCACTGCCTATATTACCGGATTTAAATGGGCACTGGAACACGCATACGAGTATATCTTTGAAATGGATGCCGACTTCAGTCATAATCCGAACGATTTACCCCGTTTGTATCAGGCTTGTTCGGAACAGGGTGGAGATGTATCCATCGGCTCCCGCTACATCAGCGGAGTGAATGTAGTGAACTGGCCGATGGGACGAGTATTGATGTCATACTTTGCTTCCAAATATGTGCGGTTCATCACAGGAATACCCGTACAAGACACAACTGCCGGATTTGTCTGCTACCGCCGTCAGGTACTGGAAATGATCGATTTGGATCATATCCGTTTTAAGGGATATGCTTTTCAGATTGAAATGAAATTCACCGCTTACAAATGTGGTTTTAAAATCATCGAGGTTCCCGTGATTTTCATTAATCGTGAACTAGGGACTTCCAAGATGAATAGCAGCATCTTTGGAGAGGCCATATTTGGTGTGATTAAATTAAAAGTAAATAGTTGGTTCCATAAATTCCCGCAAAAGTCATGAAACGTACACTGATTCAAAACGCCGTTATTGTTAACGAAGGAAGAAAAGTACTGGGTTCAGTAGTCATTGAAAATGAAAAGATAGCCGAAATATTGGTGGGTGAAGAAAAAGCAACTGCCCCTTGTGACGAAGTCATTGACGCAAGCGGGTGTTATCTCCTACCGGGTGCCATCGACGAACATGTTCATTTCCGCGATCCCGGCCTGACTCATAAAGCTGATATTACCACAGAAAGCCATGCCGCTGCAGCAGGAGGTGTCACTTCCATCATGGATATGCCCAATACAAACCCGCAGACTACGACGCTGGAGGCTTTGGAAGAGAAATTCACCCTACTAGGTGAGAAATCAGCAGTCAACTATTCCTGCTATTTCGGAGCAACGAATAATAACTATACCCAGTTTGCGCAACTGGATAAACACCGGGTTTGTGGCGTGAAGTTATTTATGGGTTCAAGCACCGGCAATATGCTGGTAGACCGGATGGCCAGCTTGCGTAATATATTCGGCGGAACCGATCTGCTCATCGCCGCCCATTGCGAAGACCAGGGAATTATCAAAGAAAATACGGATAAATATAAGAAAGAATACGGAGACGATGTACCTCTGGCTCTTCATCCGCTTCTCCGTTCGGAAGAGGCTTGCTATCGTTCGTCCGAGCTGGCTGTGCAACTGGCACGGGAAACAAATGCCCGCCTGCACATCATGCATATTTCCACCGCTAAAGAGTTGAGTCTGTTTTCCAACGTTCCTCTGGCACAAAAAAGAATTACAGCAGAAGCCTGCGTTTCCCATCTACTCTTTACGGAAGAAGATTATCAGACATTGGGTGCCCGCATTAAATGTAACCCTGCCATCAAGACTGCACAAGACCGGAAAGCTTTGCAAGAGGCTGTCAATAGCGGTCTGATTGATGCCATCGCAACCGATCATGCCCCACACTTGCTTAGTGAAAAAGAAGGAGGTGCATTAAAGGCAATGTCCGGGATGCCGATGATTCAGTTCTCGCTGGTCAGCATGTTGGAGTTGGCAGATAAAGGAGTGTTTACTATCGAAAAAGTAGTAGAAAAAATGGCTCATGCTCCTGCACAGATGTATGAGATACCAAACAGGGGATTCATCCGCAAAGGCTATCAGGCTGACCTGGTATTAGTCCGCCCCGGAAGCGAATGGACTGTAACCACAGACTGCATCTTAAGCAAATGCAAATGGAGCCCGCTGGAAGGCCATACATTCAACTGGAAGGTAGAGAAAACATTTGCAAACGGACATCTGTTGTATAACAATGGAGAAATAGACGAGTCTTATCGCGGACAAGAATTGTTCTTCGAACGATAAATGATAATTTTGCGGAGTGCCCTGAAAGGGCTTAATTATATAGCGTAGGGCAACGCCCTACGAAAAAAACACACCAGCCACAAGCCCTGAAAGGGCGGAACTGTATACAATTATGCCCTTTCAGGGCGCAAATTCAGATTGTCGTTTTTACGTAGGGCGTTGCCCTACGCTATATAATTAAGCCCTTTCAGGGCACCCCAATAAATATATAATTGTAAGGCTTTCAGCCTAACTGCAAAATTCCCATTTAACCGATAAATTCTCATTTAACCGATAAATTCCCATTTAATTGTATAAATTATGATTCTATCTTATAAAATACATACAGTCACTCCCTACATCAACTGGATTTACTTTTTCCACGCATGGGGTTTCCAGCCACGTTTCGCAGCCATTGCTAACATTCACGGATGTGACGTCTGCCGTGCTTCGTGGCTGACGACTTTTCCAGAAGAAGAACGTAGCAAGGCTTCCGAAGCCATGCAGCTATTTAAAGAAGCCAACCGGATGCTTGATCTACTCGACCGGGATTATGAGGTAAAGACCCTATTCAAGCTCTGTAAAGCAAATTCTGACGGAGATAATCTAATTATTGAGAAAGAAAAAGACCAATTCGTCACCTTTCCTTTGCTGCGTCAGCAGACGCCCAAAAGAGATGGAAGTCCTTTCCTTTGTCTAAGCGACTTTATCCGTCCTCTTTCTTCCGGCATCCCCGACACCATCGGTGCTTTTGCTTCTTCTATTGATGCGGACATGGAAGGACTGTATGAACAGGACCCATATAAACACTTGCTTGTCCAAACCCTCTCCGACCGACTGGCAGAAGCTGCAACAGAAAAGATGCATGAGTATGTACGAAAAGAAGCATGGGGATATGCCAAAGAAGAAAATCTGGGCATAGCGGATTTATTGGTCGAGAAATATCAAGGTATTCGCCCTGCCGTCGGCTACCCGTCTTTACCGGATCAGTCTGTCAACTTCCTGTTGGATGAACTGCTGGACATGAAACAGATAGGTATTTCATTGACTGAAAACGGGGCCATGTATCCGCACGCTTCTGTTTGCGGACTTATGTTTTCGCATCCGGCTTCCGAATATTTCTCTGTAGGAAAGATTGGAGAAGACCAACTCGAAGATTATACCCGCCGCCGGGGAAAAAGCATCGAAGAAATGCGCAAGTTTCTGGCAGCGAATCTTCAATAATCATCATTCTCCTGTGATTTTTCTCCTTTTCTCACGACTAACTAACCAGAAAAGCAATCATAGACTTCATGAGAGAACAAACAACAGAAGCCAATCCTCCTATTGAGCAAGAGTTCTTGTCGGTAATCCGCGAATATGAACGGGTGATCTACAAAGTGTGCTATCTGTACGCCAACCCCAATGCTCCGCTCAATGACCTTTATCAGGATGTGCTACTGAATCTTTGGAAAGCCTATCCTAAATTCAGAAAAGAATGTAAAGTATCTACATGGATTTATCGTATTGCCCTCAACACATGTATCAGTTTTTATCGTAAAGAAAAGAATATACCGGAAATTGTCAGTCTCACCAAAGATACTGACTGGACCATAGAAGCACACGACCCGATCAACGAAATGCTGAAACAGCTTTATCAGATGATTAACCAGCTGGGACAACTAGACAAATCAATTATCCTGCTCTATCTCGAAGACAAAAGTTATGAAGAAATAGCAGAAATTACCGGACTGACGGTTACCAATGTAGCGACTAAACTAAGCCGCATCAAAGACAAACTTAAAAGAATGAAAAAGGAGGAATAAGATATATGGAACTGGAAGAACTGAAAAAATCTTGGAATGCCCTGGATGAACACTTGAAAGATAAAGAGTTCATCAAAGAAGAAGAGCTTGAAAAGCTGATAAGGCATGCAGACAAAGGTATCCATGCCATTGCCAGCCTGAACATCAAGCTTATTCTGATTTCTTTGCCGATATTGATCTTGTTTTTAGCGGAGGTGTTGTTGCACAACAGATTGAACCCGATCTACATCATTATCATTTTCGCATGGATTCCCGCACTTTGCTGGGACATCGTCACCACCCGCTACCTCCAACGGACTCAAATAGACGAGATGCCTCTGGTAGAGGTAATCAGCCGCGTGAACCGTATACACCGATGGACCATCAGAGAACGACTGATTGCTATTGCTTTCCTCCTGGTACTGGCTGTACTCTCATTTATCTACTGGCAAGTGTGGCAATATGGAATAGGCATGATAGCCTTCTTTATCCTGTTATGGGGCGGAGGACTAGGATTGATTTTATGGATTTACCGCAAGAAGTTCTTAAATCGCATCCACGAAATAAAGAAGAATTTAAGCGAATTGAACGAATTAATGTAAAAGGAGATAATGGATGTGCTTACCCTACAACGGTAAGCACACTCTTTCCATTCACTTTCTTATGCACTTGCACCTGAACAGAAATTCGTTCACTCATCTCCTGTACGTGAGAAATAACTCCGATTTTCCGTCCCTGCATCTGTAATTGTTCCAATGCTTCCATTGCCGTACGCAGGCTTTCCGCATCCAAAGAGCCGAATCCTTCATCAATAAATAGAGATTCTACTTTCAGGTTATTGCTTGATAAGGAAGACAAGCCCAAAGCCAACGCCAAAGATATCAGGAATGATTCACCACCGGAAAGAGAGTACACAGTCCGTATTTCATCACACATATCACAATCTATCACTTGAAGCGCCAACGTGTCGGGAACCTGTTGCAACTTATAGCGTTTAGAAAGGTAGGATAAATGTTTATTGGCATGAAGCAACAGTAAATTCAAAGTGTAACTTTGAGCTATCACTTTAAATTTCGCTCCGTCCGCACTGCCTATCAGTTTATTAAGTTTCGCCCAACGTTCGGCAATCGTCTGTTTCTCTGCCAGCTCCTTCGCAATCTGCTCCACAGTTAGCTTATTCTTTGCTTGTTGTAGCAGACGGGCTTCCATAGTAGAAAGAGCACGTTCGGTATTCAGATTTTCCTCTTGTTGTTTCTTTATTATTTCGGGAAGTTGTTCGGGAGACTCAATCTTTTTATACTGTTCCTGCAATTCTCCGATAGCCAGCGTAATTTGCTTCATCTCTCCTTGCAGACCAGAAAGGCGATTGTGCACAGCCTCTACCTCTTTGCGTGCTTTCTCCAAAGCCAAATTCAGCTCTTTTTCTCTTTTTGCAACGACCGCCTCCGCTTCATCCGCACTTTTTCCTTTCAATAGTTGCGAACGTTCCTGACGGAGCACATTCAACGCTTTCTCTATAACTTCAAATCTCTTTTGTTCGGCTGAAGCAGTATTCTGCAGTAATAACAACTGTTCTTTAGCAGACGATACTTTCTGCATCGCCAGGCGACAAAGAGATACATTCTCACGAAGAGCTTCACAATGCGCACGCATCTTTTTAATTTCTTCATCGCTGCGTTGCCATTCTGCATAAAGATTACGATATTCTAAAATACGTTCTGCCAGTTCCGTCAAACGATGTTGTATCTGCTCTTCGTTACCAGCATCGATCCCAGCTTTATACAATGCCGCCAACTGTTCTCCAATCTGTCCGTCCACCATCTTCTGATGCGTCCAATCACGTTGCAAAACAATGCTCCGGTTATTGATCTGTTGACAGTTTGCTACTGCTGCATTATATTCCTGTTCTATACTCCGGAAAAGAGTATCTACTACCTCCTGTTCCTGATGGTAAGGATGCGCCGTACTACCGCAAACCGGGCAAGCTTCCCCCTCCTGCAATTGCTGACGCAATGCTTTCACGTCTTTTCCCACTGCCATACGTACATTTTCGTAAAGGCGTTGAGTTACTTTCAATGCGGTTTCTTGTTCCGTCAATTGTTTCAGGCAATCAGTTGTTTCTTTCTCCAACCGTTCTATTTCTGCCTTTGTTTTCGTCTGCGTTTCCGTCAATTGCCGGATATTCTGTTGGCGTGTCAGCTCTTTTTGCAACTTCATCTGTTCTTCGGTCAATAACGGATATCCGAAAGAGTTTAATCGCAACAACCGCTCTTCATTCGTGTTTATCTCGGCTGTCAGTTTGTCTGCTTCCTGCCGTAGAATTTCTTCCACCTGTTCTAGCTGCAACGCTTTTTCTATTCCTACATGATTCAGCAAACGATTCAGAGAAGAATAAGAAACCTGCAACTGCTCCGTAGCCATCCGCATTTTTTGTTCCTGCTCCGACACCTGTTTATTAGCGGACTGTAACATCTGTTTCGATTGTGTGTAACTGTCCTGCTGTGACTGTATCTGTACATCCAACTGACGGGCTTTCTTCAAGTCCGGCTGTATGGCTTCCCATTGTGCCTTGAAATGCACCAATCCTTCTTCTTGTGAAGCCAATGCGCCCTGTAACATTTTCAATCTTGCCTGTTCCTCCTGTTCTTCCTGTTGCTTCTTCTTCCAAAGATCTTCCTGCATTTTTAATGAACGAACCACATTCAGTTGTTCATTCTGCTCTGCCAGCAGTTTGATTCCTGTCACACGCTTTTCGGCCAACAGCTCTTTCTCTTTTTGTAAAGCAAGTAATTCTTCTTCCGGCATCAATTCGATCACATTCATTCGATTCTGAATCAAAGTGACTTCTTCCTGTGCCGCCTTATTCCGGGCATAGACTTCTTGAGAAATCCGGGAATAAACACCGGTTCCCGTCAACTTCTCAAGCAACTCCGCTTTGGCCGCTCCTTTCGATTTCAGGAATGTCGCAAAATCATTCTGCGCCAATAATACGGTACGGGTAAACTGCTCATACGTCAACCCCACCAACTCCACCAACTGAATCAACAACTCTTTTTTGGTACCCTGGAATTCTTTCTCCGTATCCAGTTCTTTCACCTCCAGCGTTTGTGGCTGCAAAGAACCACTTATCTTATTTCTTGTCCGCCGTACCGACCAGCGAGAACGGTAACGCCGTCCGTCAATGCCTAAGAAATCGACTTCCGCATAGCCGTCGCTGGTCCCCCGGCGCAATAAATTTCTTACATCGGATTGATTTATCTGATTGTCTCCTACATCTGCCAGATTCACACTTTCCACCGAAGTTGCGAAACGGGGAGCTTTATCATACAGTGCCAGACATAAAGCATCTAGTAAAGTAGACTTACCGGCACCCGTAGGTCCTGATATGGCAAATATACCTGCAGAGTGTAATGGTTCTGCTGTAAAATCGACTTCTACTGTCCCTTCTATCGAAGTCAGATTCTTCAATCGTATAGCCAGTATTTTCATTCTTCTTCCTCCTCTTCTTTATGAGTAGCAGCCCAATAGGCTTCCTGAAACAAACCTGTCAGTTCGGCAGGCATTTCCACCTGATAAATCTTTTCAAAGGCAGACTGCGCAATCTGCAAGGGAGACATCTCCTGCAATCCTCTCTTCCAGTTCTCGTTTTCTTTCTCCGTATTTTCTACATCGGTGCGATAGGTAGACACAATGCGTGCCAATCGATAATTTTTATCTGCCAATGCCTCCTCAATCTCCTGCCGAAGCATGGGTTCCGGTTCCTCCAGCAATACCTTCACTTCTAAATAAGGAGCTACATCCTTTGTCTCCGGCAATTCTTTCAAGGCTTCCAACACCACTTCCGGCAAGGCGGGATCTCCATTCGGCACACTTACCAAAGGGATTAATTTCGGGCATTCCAACCGTTCAATGTCTACTGCACAACCTCCGTCAAAGGTCACCATCACGACTCCATGATGATAATGTTTCTCTGCAAAAGACATCGGAATAGGACTTCCTGCATATCTCACATTCTCCCTTCCCGACACTCGCTGCGCTTTATGTATATGCCCCAATGCCGTATACGCTATCTGTTCGGAAAAAGCTTCCGGCGATACACATTCCAGACCACCAATCACAGTACGTTCACTATAATCTTTTTCTGCAATCTCCGATCCTGTAGCCTGCAAATGACCGATGGCAAGAATCGACTGATTCGCTGTCCTTTGCTTCCATAGCCTTTGCAGAAGCTGCGAATATAGTTCGCGAACTCCCTCCGCGTACAGGTTGCCTTCCGTCTGCACGACCGGATAATCCCCCTGGCGCAAAAAAGGGACAGCCATGCAAAGCAGTTCCACTTCCCCTTTCCGGTTCTTCAGTTCCACGATCAAATGGTCATAATCAATTTCTCCACCTTCAAGTTTACGCACTACCCCTCTGACTTCTGTCCGCATAGCCTGCAACAGAGGCAAAGGAGCTTCCAGACGTGCTGCCGAATCATGATTGCCGGCTACAATGACAATTTGCAGATTCGGATTCTCCACTGTCACCCGATAAATAAACTGATAATACATGCTTTGGGATGCAGCGGAAGGGTTGGAAACATCAAAAACATCTCCGGCTATAATCAATGCATCAATCTCTTTCTGACGAATTTCTTCTGCCAGCCAATTCAGGAATACCTCATGTTCTCCCGTGCGATCATATCCAAAAAAGGTTTGTCCCAAATGCCAGTCGGCAGTATGTAATATACGTATCATAATTTTATAACTATCTCTACTAACAAGAGGCAAAAATAACACAATCGGAAAGATTATCTCGCATCTGCCTCTCTTTTTTACCAATAATCATGTATATTTGCAGGATAAAAATCCAACCCTATGAAGATACTGTATTATATTTATCAGATTTGCATCGCTTTGCCTATTTTATTAGTGCTGACCATCCTTACGGCAATCGTCACTATTGTAGGTTCCCTCTTGGGAGGAGCCCACTTCTGGGGATATTATCCGGGAAAGATATGGTCACAATTAATTTGTCTGTTCCTGTTGATTCCCGTGAAGATTGAGGGGCGCGAAAAGCTGCATGACAAAACTTCCTATATTTTTGTACCTAACCATCAGGGTTCATTTGATATTTTCCTCATCTACGGCTTCATTGGAAGAAACTTTAAGTGGATGATGAAAAAAAGTCTGCGTAAATTGCCATTCGTCGGAAAAGCCTGTGAAAGCGCAGGACATATCTTTGTAGACCGTTCCGGCCCGAAGAAGGTTTTGGAAACCATCCGGCAGGCAAAAGACTCGTTGAAAGACGGAGTTTCTCTGGTGGTCTTTCCCGAAGGTGCACGCACTTTTACCGGACACATGGGATATTTTAAAAAAGGGGCTTTCCAATTGGCGGATGATTTACAGTTGGCAGTGGTACCTGTCACTATCGATGGCTCATTTGAAATCCTTCCACGCACAGGCAAATGGATACATCGCCATCGCATGATTCTGACTATTCACGACCCTATTCCTCCCAAAGGAAAAGGCATGGAAAATATCAAGGCAACCATGGCAGAGGCATACGCTGCTGTTGAAAGTGCCCTCCCGGAGCAACATAAGGGAATGGTGAAAAACGAAGATCAAGACCGGTAATTTGTGTATTATACCTAAAAATGAATATGGGGATGCTCACGCACCCCCACACTCCTAACCAGTTTTATGCATCAAACTATTAAATTAAGAAATTAAGGAATTCAGATATTTAGATGTTTTGCAAAGTTATGGTTTGGTTTGACATCATTTGCAATTCTTGAAAAGTCAAATTAAAACCTTTATGAATTTCTTTTTCTAAATTCTCCAATGAGAAAGATTCACCTCTTGCACCATTAATCTTTCCTCTAAACCGATTGTTATAATGCTTGCGGAATGTATCCGGAGTAACCAAGCCTCCAAAGCCATAATCCCCCACTACAATCACCGGTTTCCGGCGTAACACCCCTTCATAGGCAGTAATCCCCGCTCCAATTATTAGATCGGCTTCTTCAATCAGTTTACCTGTTTCACTCTCGGAGGATATATAATCCACCTGATACTCTGAATATTTACTTAATAGAACTCCTATCCTTAACCGCGTACGAGAATTAGCTACTCCGACAACAATGTTGGCTTTCTGTTCTATCAACTGTAATTCGTTACCTCTCCATGAAGAGGTAGCAGATAATTCATTAGGATTTTTCATATAGCTATTTGGTTTTTGTTAGGTCAAAAGTACGGCATGCATCTGAAAACACAAAAAAAGTCACCCGGACAAAATCAGTGTGTCTGATTCATCGTAAACATCTAAAATCCAACAAAATACATGTTTTGATTCTGTTATTGACCCGGACAATTCATTTTTTATTTATCAAAAGTCCCTTAAAAATGCATTTAAATCTTCTTGTGAAGAAATGCCTAACCGGCCTTTTAGTCTCCCCTTCGCCTTGGTTACCGAGTCGGAAGAGGTCTGGAAAATACGAGCCAACTCTTCATTAGTCAGCCCAAATTTAAGGAAGCAACAGATTTCAAGATCACGTTTCGTCAATAAAGGAGCTTTGTCAAGCAATCGGGTAACGTAATTAGCATAGAGTAAATCAAACAGACTAAACAATTTATAGCGTTCTCCATCAGACAACTTACCTCTTAATGTTCCCTCTTTTATAGCAAGCAGTAATCGAAAGGCAGATATGTATTGTTCAGAAGACGGTCCGACAGTTAATTCTCCTCCTAGTTCTTTCAACAACCCCGATAAGGTTTTGTTCTGCATACTCAAAAGCACAATCTTTCCATTCAACTCGCCTACCTTCATTCGATTTTCTTCGAGTATGCGGTTCTCTTCCAGCACTTGGTCTTTCAACTCCTGGATTTCTTCCATCTCCTGCTGATATCGCTTTATCTCCTCTTCATTATCTCTAATCTGGGATTCAATCTCGGCAATCTTCTTTTTATGGTTCTTACTTTTGTAATAGTAATAACACATATAGAAGGCTACAATCAGAAAAACAATCGTACCGCAAAACAGAAAAACTGTACGGTGCATTTTCATTTGTAAATTATCGCTCCGGAGTTTTTCGTTCTCATACTGCTTTTGCAGTTCTGTTATCAACTCCAAAGAATCGACCTCATCCAATACGCTGACAATGGAATCCGCTTTTTCATGATAAGTAATTGCTTCTTCAAAATTATCAATATCCTTTTCCAAAAAGTATAAATTGTTGTATGCGTCAATACGGGTATACTCTTTAGAAGAATTTACACTCATCTTAAAATATTTTCTGGCATTCTCCACATCCCCCATTTGTATATACAAATATCCCAAAGACATACACTCTACATATTTCCTTTCCTCATCCGTTTCTTTTTCATAAGCAGCAAGGAAATAGCGCTCTGACTTTTTCAACTCTCCCATAGAACGATACAGGATACCCAACTCATGTAAAATGGAAACTTCAGACGGATACTGTTTTTTCCTGGCTAATTCTAAAGCATTATTATAATAGAAATAACAGCTATCCCATTTATTCTGAAACAAATAAGCCCGTCCTATATTCTGCCCGGCTCTGACAATACCCACAGAATCTTTTAACTCTTCATAGATAGCGTATGACTCCTGAAAATTCTTCAATGACTCCTGATACAATTTCTTTTTCCGGTTCACCATCCCTATTTCATCAGTAGCCATGGCAAACATCTTGCAACATTGAATCTTCCCGAACATTTCCTTTGCTGAAGACAAGAACGACAAAGCCTCTTCATCTTTACCCAATTCACGCAGCACTCTACCATAATAATACTGTGCTTTAGCACGCATGGCAGTGTCACCACGCTCTACAGTATAGTAATTCAGTGCCAATGCAATCAACGAATCAGAAGTAAACTTCACATAGTTCTGATCCATTGCCTGCGTTAATAAAAGCGCATAATCCGCCTGCGACTTTCCACGCATTTTTTCAGGATGAGGAACTGATTTTAATAGATACAGAGCCGTATCAGGGAGAGATTCCATACACATTTCGATCTTCTGGAACGCCACATCGGGGGCCTCCGAATCTCTACGACAAGAAACCGATAAGACTAAAATAAAAAAGAAAGCGGCGTATACCGAAACAGTAGTCGTTTTCATTTTACTTGAGTTTTATGCAAAAATACACAAAAAACTCAAGTATTACTTATTTGTTGAAGCATTTTGTTCCAATCGTTGATGTTCTTCTATCAACTTCATGTTTTCTCTTGCTTTAGACAGGAATTCTCTTACCAGCTTATTATCTTTAAAAGAGTAAGGAGCATCCTTTATAATATCATCTATCTGCGGAGTCATAATAGGATAGGGCAAAGAGCTGCAAAGCATCATAAATACACTGGGTCCCAATACATTTTCGTAATTGTCGGAAATGAACGTTTTCACATACTGATTCATCGCTTGCATCAGTGAATCACCTTCCACCACCAGCTGACTGTGAATTTCATCCAGATCCCCTCCATCCAATACCATACGGGTTTCTTTCTGCTCCAGTTCGCTGATACTTTCTTCTAATTGGTTTCTTTTGCTGATAAACTCGTACAACGCATTATTTAAAGAAGTTCCCACTGCCTTCAAGTCCGTATTGCTAATGGTAACTGTTATTTTTCCACTTTCCAGAACGATCGGCATAATGCTTTCTTCATCCATATAAAGCGTCACCATCTGTACGGAATCTATTTTCCCTTTCATTGAAAACAGACCATGCACCACTTCAGCAGAATCCAGCTTCACCCACTCGCCATCAAGCAGGGATTTAAGATACAGCATCTTTCCATCCAGACTATTCACTGAAGATGTTCCTTCAATCTTGTACTTACTGGTACAGGAAGCCAGAAACGGAAGCAAAAGCAAAAAAGGCAAAATTTTATTCACGTTCATCTATTCATTAAATTCTGTGCACAAAGGTACAACTGATTCAGAATTCAAAGAAACATTTTATCAATATTTAAATCTTGTAAGAGTCTTTTCTTTAATAATCCTTATAAACATAGGTGTAAGGCTATTTTTTTCATTTAGTTTATCTAATTTTGCAGTCATGAAAACATCAACATTTGCCCCTTTTGCAAAACCGCTTTACGTAATGGTAAAGCCTGTAGGTGCCGTATGTAATCTAGCATGCGATTATTGCTATTATTTGGAAAAGGCCAACCTATACAAAGACAATCCGAAACACGTAATGAGCGATGAACTTCTGGAAAAGTTTATCGACGAGTACATTAACTCACAAACCATGCCGCAGGTACTTTTCACCTGGCACGGAGGAGAAACGCTGATGCGACCGCTCTCCTTCTATAAAAAGGCAATGGAACTACAAAAGAAATACGCCCGCGGACGTACGATCGACAATTGCATCCAGACCAACGGAACCATGCTTACTGACGAATGGTGCGAATTCTTCCGTGAAAACAATTGGCTGGTAGGTGTCTCCATCGACGGTCCCCAGGAGTTTCATGACGAGTATCGCAAAAACAAATTGGGAAAACCTTCTTTTGTGAAAGTGATGCAAGGCATCAATCTTCTGAAGAAACACGGGGTAGAATGGAATGCAATGGCAGTTATTAATGACTTCAATGCCGAATATCCGTTGGAGTTTTATCGTTTCTTCAAAGAGATCGGTTGCCAATATATCCAGTTCGCTCCTATCGTTGAACGTATTCTTTCACATGAAGACGGACGTCATCTCGCTTCTCTTGCCGAAAATAAAGCCGGAACACTGGCTGACTTTTCAATCACTCCGGAACAATGGGGGAACTTCCTCTGTACTCTCTTTGACGAATGGGTGAAAGAAGATGTAGGCAAATACTATGTGCAGATATTCGATTCTACCCTGGCCAACTGGATGGGTGAGCAACCCGGTATATGCACGATGGCAAAGACTTGCGGACATGCCGGTGTAATGGAATTCAACGGAGACGTTTATTCTTGCGACCACTTTGTATTCCCCGAATATAAATTAGGTAACATTTACAGTAAGACACTGGTAGAAATGATGCATAGCGAGCGTCAGCACAACTTCGGAAACATGAAATACCAGTCTCTCCCTACTCAATGCAAGGAGTGTGAGTTCCTGTTTGCCTGCAACGGGGAATGCCCGAAAAATCGTTTTAGCCAAACGGCAGAAGGTGAACCGGGATTGAACTACTTATGCAAAGGTTATTATCAGTTCTTTAAACACGTAGCTCCTTACATGGACTTTATGAAAAACGAACTGATGAATCAACGTCCGCCTGCTAATATCATGGAAGCTTTAAGAAATGGAGAATTGAGAGTGGAGAGTTGAGAATGAGAAACAGAAGATATTAACAATCATATATTCAAATTTTATCATTAAATAATGAACAAACTAAGATTTTATCTGGTAGCGCTGGCTGCGCTTTTTGTATTTTCCGTTAGAGCGGATGAGGGTATGTGGCTATTGCAATTGATGCAACAGCAACATTCCATAGATATGATGAAAAAACAGGGATTAAAACTAGAAGCCCAGGACTTATATAATCCAAACGGCGTTTCTCTCAAAGATGCCGTAGGTATATTCGGAGGTGGATGTACGGGAGAAATTATCTCACCCGAAGGTTTGATTCTAACCAATCACCACTGTGGCTACGCATCCATCCAGCAACATAGTAGTGTTGAGCACGATTATCTGACAGATGGTTTCTGGGCTACTTCCAGAGACAAGGAGCTTCCTACTCCGGGACTGAAATTTACATTTATCGAACGTATCGAAGATGTTACAGACATTGTCAATGCCAAGATTGCGGCAAAGGAAATCACCGAATCCGAATCATTCAGCAATACGTTCCTTCAAAAGCTAGCTCATGACCTTTATTTCAAAAGTGACCTGGCAGACAAAAAAGGAATTGTTCCGCAGGCTCTTCCGTTCTATGCCGGAAATAAATTCTATCTTTTCTATAAGAAAATATATCCGGATGTACGTATGGTAGCTGCTCCCCCCTCTTCTATCGGTAAGTTCGGTGGCGAGACAGACAACTGGATGTGGCCGCGCCATACCGGCGACTTCTCCATGTTCCGTATCTATGCTGACGCGAACGGTGAACCGGCAGAATACAGTGAAAACAATGTTCCCCTGAAAACAAAGAAACATTTGTCTATCTCTATCAAAGGGTTGAAAGAAGGAGATTACGCAATGATTATGGGATTCCCCGGAAGCACGAGCCGTTACCTGACTGTATCAGAGGTGAAAGAACGTATGGAATCGGAGAACGACCCGCGTATCCGTATTCGTGGCGCACGTTTGGCTGTCCTGAAGGAAGTGATGAATGCCAGTGACAAAATCCGTATTCAGTATGCTAACAAGTATGCGGGTTCCAGCAATTATTGGAAAAACTCCATTGGTATGAATAAAGCCATCATCGATAATGATGTGTTGGGAACGAAAGCTGCACAGGAAGCTAAATTCGCAGAATTTGCAAAGGCACAAAACAATGCCGAATATGCGGCAGTTGTGAAGAACATCGACGACCTGGTAGCTAAAACAACTCCTCTCAATTATCAATATACTTGTTTGAGAGAGACTTTCTTCGGAGCTATCGAATTTGGTAATGTCATGTTATCTAAAACACGTGAAGCATTGCTTGAAAAGAACGACTCTGTGATCGAAGCACGTATGAAAGCGCTGGAAAGCACTTACGAAAGTATCCATAACAAAGATTATGACCATGAAGTAGACCGCAAAGTTGCTAAAGCATTGTTCCCGTTATATGCGGAAATGGTTCCGGCTAACCAGCGTCCGTCTATCTACAAAGTAATTGAGCAGAAATATAAGGGCGATTACAACAAATTTGTTGATGATATGTACGACAACTCTATTTTTGCCAACCGCGCAAACTTTGAGAAGTTTACAAAGAAGCCGTCAGTGAAAGCAATCGACAACGATCTTGCATTACAATACTGCCAGTCTAAATATGACTTGATGGATAAACTGGTTTCCCAGCTCAAGGACATGGATCAAGAACTGGCTTTACTGCACAAAACTTATATTCGTGGTCTGGGCGAAATGAAATTGCCTGTCCCCTCTTACCCGGACGCAAACTTTACCATTCGTCTGACTTATGGTAACGTGAAACCATACGATCCGAAAGACGGCGTACACTACAACTATTACACCACTACTAAAGGAATTCTTGAGAAAGAAAATCCGGAAGACCGCGAGTTCGTTGTACCTGCCAAACTGAAAGAGCTGATTGAGAAAAAAGATTATGGCCGTTATGCTTTACCGAACGGTGATATGCCTGTCTGCTTCCTGTCTACCAATGACATCACCGGCGGTAATTCCGGCAGCCCGGTATTGAATGAAAACGGAGAACTGATCGGTTGTGCTTTTGATGGTAACTGGGAATCATTGAGCGGTGACATCAACTTCGACAACAACCTGCAACGTTGCATTAACCTGGATATCCGTTATGTCCTGTTCATTCTGGAGAAGTTAGGCAACTGCGGACACTTGATTAATGAAATGACAATCGTAGAATAAATGAGAAAACAAATCCTATTTGTCCTATTTTCACTGGCAACTCTTAGCATCCACGCCGACGAAGGCATGTGGATGCTAACCGATCTGAAAACCCAGAACGCAGTTGCCATGCGCGAACTCGGTCTTGAAATTCCGATCGAAGAAGTATACGACGCGAACGGTCTTTCTCTGAAAGATGCTGTGGTACACTTTGGAGGAGGATGTACGGGAGAAATTATCTCTTCCGAAGGACTGGTACTGACGAATCACCACTGTGGTTATGGAGCTATCCAGCAACACAGTAATGTGGAACATGACTACCTGACAGATGGTTTCTGGGCTATGAACCGTGACGCGGAACTTCCTACTCCGGGATTGACCGTTACATTTATCGACCGGATTTTGGATGTGACCGATTACGTCAATGAGCAACTGAAAAAAGATCCGGATCCGGAAGGTGTCAACTACCTGTCACCAAGTTATCTGGGCACCGTGGCAGAACGTTTCGCCAAAGCAGAGAACATAGAAATAACTCCTGCAACAAAACTGGAGCTCAAGGCTTTTTACGGAGGAAACAAATATTATATGTTCATCAAAACGGTGTACAGTGATATTCGTATGGTAGGTGCTCCTCCTTCTTCCATCGGTAAATTCGGTGCAGATACCGACAACTGGATGTGGCCTCGTCACACAGGTGACTTTTCCCTTTTCCGTATTTATGCGGACAAGAACGGAAAACCGGCAAAATATTCAAAAGATAACGTTCCTTTGCAGGTAAAGAAACACCTGAAAATCAGCATTGCCGGAGTTCAGGAAGGAGATTTCACCTTTGTGATGGGATTTCCGGGACGTAACTGGCGATATATGATTTCCGACGAAGTGGAAGAACGGATGCAAACGACCAACTTTATGCGCCAGCATGTACGTGGAGCCCGTCAGAAAGTACTCATGGAGCAAATGCTGAAAGATCCTGCCGTACGTATTCATTATGCGAGCAAGTATGCTTCATCAGCCAACTACTGGAAGAATGCCATCGGTATGAATGAAGGACTGGTACGTCTCAACGTACTGGATACCAAACGTGCGCAACAAGAGGAATTATTAGCCCGTGGCCGTGAAAAAGGAGATGATTCATATCAGAAAGCTTTTGATGAGATTCGTTCTATTGTGGCTCATCGCCGTGACGCGATCTATCATCAGCAGGCTATCAATGAAGCATTGGTCACCGCCCTTGATTTTATGCGCATCCCTTCCACGATGGAATTGGTTGCCGCTCTGAAATCAAAAGATAAGGAGCAAATAAAAGAGGCGAAGCTAAAATTAAAGCAAGAAGCTGATAAGTATTTTGCTTCTGTCCCCTTCCCCGAAGTAGAACGGATGGTTGCCAAAGAGATGCTGAAAACTTATGCCAACTATATTCCGGAGGAACAACGAATCAATATCTTCGAAATCATCAATTCCCGCTTCAAGGGTAGTATCGATGCCTTCGTCGATGCTTGCTTTGAACATTCTATTTTTGGCAATCCTAAAAATTTTGAAAAGTTTATCAAGAAACCAAGTTTGTATAAAATAGGATATGACTGGATGATATTATTCAAATATTCTATTACCGACGGGATCCTGAAAACAGCCATTGCCATGAAAGAAGCCAATCAGAACTATGACGCTGCTCATAAAGTATGGGTGAAAGGCATGATGGATATGAGACAGGAAAAAGGTACACCTATTTATCCGGACGCCAATTCAACTTTACGTTTGACCTACGGCCAGGTACTTTCTTATGAACCCGCTGACGGTGTTGTGTATGATGCTCATACCACCCTCAAAGGTGTAATGGAGAAAGAAGATCAGGGTAACTGGGAATTTGTAGTGCCTCAAAAATTGAAAGAGCTGTATAAATCCCAGGATTATGGACGCTATGGTAAAAACGGTGAAATGCCCGTCTGCTTTATTGTAAACACCGACAATACAGGAGGAAATTCCGGTAGTCCGGTATTTAACAGCAAAGGCCAATTGATAGGAACTGCTTTCGACCGCAATTTTGAAGGTTTGACAGGAGACATCGCTTTCCGTCCTTCCTCACAACGAGCTGCCTGCGTTGACATCCGTTATACCTTATTTATTATCGACAAATATGCGGGAGCATCTCATATTATTGATGAATTGACTATTGTAGAATAAACAGAAAAATCATTTATAAAGAAAAAATGGATAATGAAGCCTGATGGATTTACATCGTCGTTCATTATCCATTTTTCTTTTCAACTTATCCTCATTCAGACAAACTCCTCCTAATTACTATTTCACAAATCTTACGATTACTATTGCATGAACAAAAACGACTTTTTTTCGTTATTATAATAAAATAGGATTTATATTTGCAGTCTCCAATGACTGCTATTTAACTCTAAGAAAGGAAAGATTATGGAAAAGTTTGAAGATTTAATACAGTCACCGGTACCGGTTTTAGTTGATTTCTTTGCAGAATGGTGTGGACCCTGTAAAGCTATGAAACCAGTTTTAGAAGAACTAAAATTAATTGTAGGAGATAAAGCACGTATTGCAAAGATAGATGTTGACCAGCATGAAGACCTGGCTACTAAATATCGCATACAAGCTGTGCCTACCTTTATATTATTTAAAAACGGAGAGGCTGTCTGGAGACATTCCGGCGTAATCCATAGCAGCGAGCTGCAAGGGGTTATTGAAAAGCATTATAGTTAAAAAGATAAAGATAACGAATGAAGAAAGTATTAGTAATGGTAGCCCTTGTCATGGTAAGCGTGATTGTATACGCTTTCAATGACAGCGGGAAATCCAATCAAGGTAAAAAAGAGGTAACAGGTAACGGTGAAGTCGTCGTAATGGACAAAGATATGTTTCTGAAAGACGTCTTCGATTATGAGAAATCAAAGGAGTGGAAATACAAAGGCGACAAGCCCGCCATCATCGATTTATATGCAGACTGGTGCGGACCTTGCCGTCAGACAGCTCCTATCATGAAAGAACTGGCAAAGGAATATGCAGGGAAAATTGTCATCTACAAAGTTAACGTGGATAAACAAAAAGAACTGGCAGCTTTGTTTAATGCTACAAGTATTCCATTGTTTGTGTTCATTCCGATGAAAGGGGATCCACAGCTTTTCCGTGGAGCTGCTGATAAAGCAACTTACAAGAAAGCGATTGATGAATTTCTCTTGAAATAATGAAGAAAATATAGTGACGGTATCCAATCAGGATAGTGATGCTATAACAAGCAAAGAGTGACGGTATCCGATAGAGATAGCGTCACTCTTTTTTATAGGCTTATAAATCTTCTTTATACAGATTATAAGTCTTCCTGCGAATCCTTATTTGAAGTATCCTACAGGATGATTCATCATTGGCATCTGACTATCTTTCAATTTCAAAACTTTCTTTAGCTGCTCATTGTCCATCGAAGCACGTGGTACTGTTGCCAAGTTAGCAGCAGAACAAAAGATTGAAATATTTTGGGAAACAATACCGGCATCCATAGCCCCCATCAACTGGCTGCGTGGACTTTTGGCATCACCAAACCGAGAAAGATCGCTGATTAAAACCAATGATACCGGAGCTGTTTTCACAAACGCCTGACCACCTGCCACTGCACCACGATAATCTCCCGCAGCTATCAGTGCCAACTGATGATTTTTCGCATCATACAGATAACTTCCTTCAGGCATTACTACATATACATCCACATCCTGCTTATTCAACGCTGACGGAGCGGTTCTCATTCCAGATTCCTGACGATTTATTCCATTAGCAGCCCACAACAAATCAGACAGATCAGCCAGGCTCAATGCTTTCGAAGCATATTCGCGAGTTGAATGTCGTTCAGACAATGCCTTCATCACCGCACCAGTGCGGTTTAAATTAGGCTTCGGCAATTTAATCACCTTATCAGCAGCAAAGGCAGCCGCTGAAAGCATTAAACAAACTAACAATAGTTGTACTTTTCTCATAACTGTGGTATTTAAAAATTGATAGACAAATATAAATAAAAAAGGTCTGTATTCGTTGCGGAATACAGACCTTTTAAGAGTTTATTAGGCTTAATTATTTCTTATCACCGAAATAACGGTTGTATAATCCTTCAAAACCTTTACCGTGACGAGCTTCGTCTTTGCACATTTCGTGTACAGTGTCATGGATAGCATCCAGGTTCAGAGCTTTAGCACGAGTTGCGATGCGTTTTTTGTCTTCGCAAGCACCTTGTTCAGCGTCTTTACGTTTCTGCAGGTTAGTTTTAGTATCCCATACGCAGTCACCCAACAGTTCTGCAAACTTAGCAGCATGTTCAGCTTCTTCCCAAGCGTAACGTTTGAAAGCTTCAGCTACTTCAGGATAACCTTCGCGGTCTGCCTGACGGCTCATGGCCAAATACATACCAACTTCAGTACATTCTCCCATGAAGTGATTGTTCAAGTCCTTAATCATTTCTTCGTCACAACCTTTTGCAACACCGATAACGTGTTCGTCAGCAAAAGACAATGCGCCACCTTCTACTTCAACAACTTCTACGAACTTGCTGGCAGGAGCTTTACACAATGGACATTTCTCAGGAGCTGCGTCACCTTCATGAACGTAACCGCATACAGTACATCTAAATTTCTTCATTTTCTTCTCAATTTTAAATTAATTAGTCAATACGTGTTTCTTTATCTTTACTTAAGCAATTCTTGCAAATACCTTTATAATAATAATGAACTTCCGATACCTGATGACCATCCATTTCCAAATTTTCCACTTGTTTAATCGCTTCCGGACATTTCAAGTCATAAATATGTCCGCAACGTTTGCAAAGGAAATGGGAATGTACAGAAGTATCCGCATCAAAGTTTGTATTCTTTTCGTCAATCGTAAGCATTAATGCCGCACCCTGTTCAGAAAACAATTTCAAAGTATTATAGACCGTTGTCTTTGAAAGTGTCGGCATTGAAGGAGACAATGCTGTGTAAATATCATCAGCCGACGGATGAATCGGATGCTCCATCAAATATTCCATGATAGCGATGCGTTGCATGGAAGGCTTGATATTATGCTCTAATAATCGATCGTATGGTTTCATCATCTTCCTTTCTTTTCAAAGTTGTATTCATTACAATTATAAATCCAATGCAAAGATAGAAATCCTTAATCTTATTTCCAAATAATTCATGACTTTTTTTTGTGTGACATGACTGACATTATTAGGTAAAGAGATAAATCAGTATAAAAAAAGGACCCACTCCATTTACTGAATGGCGTGAATCCTCTTTTTCTTTCCGTAAATTAAAACTTAATTATCCGTATCAACTCTCGCTTCTTCTACAATCTTAGAAGGAACCTCGTCACAGCGAACATATTTAGATACATCTCCCGCATCATCTTTCGCTGTCCAAATCATAGAACCGACTTCCAATAAATCAGTTACGATGTAATCGTTATTCCATTCACCGTTACCAAAATCATATTCACCACTAATCACATATCCTAAATAAGGATCTTTTTCAATGCTAAAATCACCAGTGATATAACGCGCGTACATACTGTCAAACTTCTGGTATATTTCAAAAGTTTGTTCCTTGCGGTTGAAGGTTATGTAGCAATATGTACCTTCGGCAAGAGATTGTCCGTTCCATTCGGCCAATTGCCACGTCCCGTTCAAGTTAGCCGGAGTAACCGGCAATGTCGGAATATCCGTCCTCTCATCGTCATCACAAGAAGTGAAACAAAGTACAAAAGCGAATAATACTATCAAATTAAATACATTCTTCATATTTCTTTTATTTATTTCGTTACTCAATACGATTTACTCTAATATTCAATGTACGGTCAGACTGCGGTCCGTCTATTCCTTCTATTATAATAGAAAAGGTAAACGAATAGCCTTTTCCTGAAGGAATCTGTGACGCATCTATCGTAACCATTATATCAGCTTCTCCCGCCGGACCGATAACCTCCGGTTCTGTACAGAAAGTTGCAAACTTGGGAACACCGGAGGCTGATAAACGCAACTCTCGCTCTCCACTATTACCACAAAGAATTCGTTCTGACGGATGCTTTCCGGAAATTACGTCATTAAATTCCATCCGGTTTTGTTTGAGCCGCAATTGCCCCATTCTATATGGGTATCGCGCCCATTCATCCGCTCCGGGTAACACATTTCCTCTTAAAGTGAGTCGTGCCACAGGCTTTGTATCAGAGAGAGACAAATAAACGAAAGCATTTGCATCTATCGTTCCGGGATGGTTATTCGGATTGTATGTCAATCCGATAACCTTTGTCTCGTCCGGTAATATATCTCCAGTTTGAACATCCGCAACCATGCATCCGCAAGTCGTTTTAACTCGGGTTAAATTCAAGGTCTTACCACTTACGTTAGTACACATGAAACGATATGTCTTCGGAGTATCATCTTCGGTTAATGTCCCGATATCCAACAAATTCCTGTCGAAACGTAATATTTGTCCGGCCTGCTTTAACAACGGCGGATTTATAAGTGAATCTATTCGCACCTGTGGAGCTGAATAGCCAATCCGGGCTTCGAGCGCCCGGCAATGTCCAATGACTACACTTAATAAAATTAGCCGTATTAGAGTAAATGGTTTCATTAAAATATCAGAATTTACATCCAACCGTTATCATTCGCCTTCTTACGAACGGTGACTGTTATGGTTTGTTCGTTTCCATTACTTACTTTCACCAAGATGCGAGTCGCACCAGTTTTCACTCCGGACACTTTCATTAGTGTGCCTTCAACAGTGACTGTAGCAATAGATGCATCGCTCGATGTGCAGGTATAAGTCAGATTCTCTCCCTTCACATAGTAGTAAGCCAGATTGAGAGTTGATTCCATACCTTCAGCTACATATACATTAGGTACTACCATGTCCGAACCCTTACCTTCAATATTGTCAAGCAGAATTCCTGCATTTATAAGGCCAGCTCCCATTTTACCAATGTATTTCGACAAATTCACCTGGGTGAGAGAAGCGCCTACAGATAGATGATTGCGATAATATTTTTTCACCCTTCCACCACCATACCAACTATCTAACGGCTTCGTTGATGCCTTAAGCAATTCCACATATTCACTAGCCTTGAAATGACGACGTTGCTGGTAAGCGTATGACAATCCCAACGCTGCAACTCCCGATACATGCGGACAAGCCATAGACGTACCATCCATGAATCCGTATGTAGCCGTACCATTCTGTATCCATGTAGAAAGAACAGAACCGGAATATATTCCATCCGACCAACTTTCAGGATCATCCTGCCCCACCTTATTATAATATTCCGTATCACCACCAGGAGCAGAAATAGTCACCTCCTCACCATAGTTTGAATAAGAAGCGGGAGTAAAATCTGCTGCGACTGCACTAACGGATACACATTTGGAATAAGCAGCGGGAAATGCCGCCATCCCTGCATATTCATTACCGGCAGCAAAGATTGCCAATCCACCGTCAATCACTCCGTTAGGAGAACCGGCATTATTGACGAAATAATCTAATGCCTCTTTTTCCAGAGGATACATATTTTCCCATTCCTCCTCCGAACCCGGTCCGGGAGAATATCCTTCAATCATATTAGCCAAGGAAGAGTTATATCCCCAACTACATTGCAGGATAACGGCACCATTATCCGCAGCATATTTAATAGCTCTGGCTTCTGCATCCAAAGTGACACCATTTATACCAGAGAAGACCTGACAGGACATTATTCGCACTCCCGGATTTTCAGGACCGTCACCTCCGGCAATACCACAAACACCTTCATTATTGCCATTCATAGCAGCAATTGTTCCTGCAACGTGTGTTCCGTGTCCGGAATCTTCAGCCTCCATCCACGAGATAATACCTGTATTATTTACGAAATTGTATCCATACACGTCATCCTTATACCCGTTACCATCTTTGTCCGTATCTGCATAAAGTTTCTCCCCTTCGTTAATCCACATATTACCTTTTAGATCGGGATGATTAAACATCACTCCTTCATCCAATATTGCAACAACAATAGCAGGATCACCAGTACACTTTTTCCAGGCTTCCGCACAACCTACATCGCATCCAACTTCCGAACCATTATCAAGCCCGTTTTTATTATCAAAATCATTAGTACCACTGTTGATGTAATGCCACTGATAAGATAATCCGGGATCAGAGAATTTACTGCTTGCTACAGCACGTGTTGCCGACTTTTGATGTAACGCAGCCTCGCTAATATAACTCCTATAACCTTTAGTATTATAAGCACGTTTAATATGTCCATTGGCCTGTACTTTCGATATCTCGCCCAATTTGGCAAGACGATCGGCAGCCTCCTTCAAGTCTGTATTTTCATCGAACTTTACCCGATACCAGAGATGTAATCCGGCAGAACGTGTGCGTTCCTCATTCTTAACATCTACCGGAAATATACGTTCAAAATGATATGCTCCCAAAATATCCAATACTTCATCCGTAGATGGAATACCGGAACGAGTCATAGCTCCTCCACTTCTTGTCGTAACCTTTAGAGTCCGATCAAGAATATCTGTCATTTGAGGATCGAATTTAATCAGCAGTTCACCAGAAGTAACATCAGCCGGAAGCTGAACTTCCGTCCCCCCTATAGGGGTAGACGGTTGTTCAATAAGTTCTTGTTCCGAGCATGAAGCCAATGTGATGGCAAACAATGCTGTATATAAGAATTTTTTCTTCATTGTTCCTTTTTTAATTATTCTTGTTAATGATATTTATGCCACAATTGCTTATTCTGTTGTACCCGATAATACGAATTTTCTGAAATACAACGGATAGGCCACACCTTCCACAACTGCATTGTCCCCTGGATCTTCTTTTCCATAATAATAAGAATAATCGTAGTTCACCAGATCCACATTAGTAAATCCAACCGCAGTTCCACTTGAATTCTTTCCATTCTCCTGTTGATTGAATATCATAGTTTCCGGGTACCAGTATGCAAAATAAGGATGGAATAAGATCCAATTTGGCACTGCACCTGTCAGAAAATTCAGATTAAAATGAACATTACGAGCAAATGGCAATACACGCGGTATTTGCTGTCCGTTTACCGTAGTTTCGGTTTTCTTATATTCCACAGGCTGATCTGTCGTCAACAACCATTGGCAAGTATCTTTTGATATCTGATTCTGGTATATGGACGGCGTAGCTGTCAGTTCATCTTTAGTAAAGAAATCTCCTGCTTGATAAGTCAACGGTTTATTTGCCGCTCTCAAAGCTTCGGTTACTTCTTCATCTGTAGGAAGTTCCCCTTCTATAAAATTGTATGACATTTGCAGTGAAAGCAGATTATCCCAAGTCAGCAATTTCAAGAAAGCCTCCCGTTCCGATTGACCTTTAGAGATATTCACATACAATCCGACCTCTCTGCCATTGTATTTAGTGCCTTCAATCAGACTTAAATCTCTTAATGTCTCCGTAGCACGGCATCCGGTCAATGTCAGATATTTCAATTTTGGGAAATTATCCTGATTCACTATTCCCGTAACCACAGACAATGTCTTGAAATTATTACTTGCCAAATCCAGTTTCTCCAGTTTTTTACCTAATTTCTCAAAACCATTCGGTAAGTCTGCTATTCCGAAAGAGAACACCGTCAGATTCTTCAAATATTGTAATTCACAGATTTCCTCTCCTAAATGAAAAGTACGAGTTTGCCGATTCGCATTACTCTGGACAGAGAATGATTCAAGATACTTCAAGTGACGAATTTCTTTCGGCAATGATTCACCGTCTTGCAAATCAATCATAGCATAGCTTACCGAACGTACACGTCCTATTGCTTCTTCAGGAACTTCGTTATTTTTAATCTCTTTATCAGTAGCTTCCCAAAGCGTTACAAAATCCCAGTTAGTCATACTTTCACTGGTATCGAAACTCATCATAGTCTGAAGTTTGCTATTGATCGTGATTACAGCCAATGAGTCTCCCGAACGGTTATCTTCAATTTTCATTGCAGCTTTCTGTGTTACAATCAGCACAACAGCATCTATTTTATTACCGTCATTATCCACTAATTGATCATTCTCTTGATCCTGTGGAACCAAGCGTACTTTTGCCACACGGGTATAAGGAGCCACATTCATTCCCCAACGGAAATCAACCTTCAGAGTACGGGGACGCGCACCTCTGTCAAGATCAACCTTTAAATCCTCTGCTTTCGGCAATGTCAGCCAACCAGTACGTTCTCCCTCCGCTTCCTTTTTTTCCTCTTCGGTCATTGTAGCCTCTTCCGCAAAAGAATAATCTACATTTTCCTCGATCCTAAATTTAACGTTTGTAGAGATTGTAGTCTCGAAATGGCGTTTCTTGTAAGCATCAGAACTGGGAATCTCCACTTCCGGCTCTTTTACCAAAATTTGTTTCCCAAACCCGAATTGCGTAACCGTAACCAATTTAGGTTCACGACCGTCCATTGAAAAACGCACCTGTGCTGTCCGCGCAACATTTGCCAATGTTGAGTCTATAGCAAGAACACAACCTGCTGTTCCCATACCATTTGCCGGTGAAACAGCAATCCAAGGTTGTGACACACGTGCCACCCATTGATCATTGGCCGAAACGGATATCTTTTCTGTTCCTCCTTCAGCACCGATAGTAATTTCTTCCTTATCTACCGTAATACCGTCGATTCTCGTTTCATCGTCATCCTTGCACGAGAACAGGAATCCCGTGCAAAGAATTAATCCTAATGTTATTTTACTAAAATATTTCATTAATAGCATCCTTTATATTATCGTTCAATATCCAAAGCATCACAACCACGAATATCTTGTGTCTTATCATATATAAGTACGTACATACCTGCTTCAATATAAGAACATACACTTGTCACATCAATAGATATATTCGGATTGTCGGCAATATCTAAAATCCACAGTTGTGGCGTTAGCTTTTCAGTTACTTTACGAATGTCATTCGAACCGATTTGCAACTGAATCAAGCTCGGACAAGAAGTAATCCCCGTAGGCCATTCACGTAAGATACGGTTACCTTCCGCATCACGTTGATGACGGATACCGAAAGCCTGCAACTGACTACTATTCAACGGCTGCGTCGGGAACTTTGAGAAACAGTTGAAACTAACGTCCATATTGCTTAAGTAAGGCAAAGTAGTCGCTCGGAAATCATCAGATAAACTTGTCAGTTTATTAAAACGTAAATCTATCGTAGTGAGCATATACGTATTCTTATAATTTCCATCTTTCGGTTTAAGTGAGTTTTTCGGAATCGACGTCATTCTATTGTTACTTAAATCAATAGTAGAAATAGGAGAATCTGACGCAAACAATTCTGTAGGAAATGTCCCTATTTGATTATTAGATAAGGTAATTGTACTAGCATTAATACCCTTGAATTCACTCATCGGACAATTTATATTTTTGCCTTCCGAACCTATTTTATTGTACGAGAAATCTACAGAGCCCATTACATATACCGATTTGGCATTGAATATATTCGGAATATACTTCAGTTCATTATGTGAAAATCCCAAGCCTTCCACCTGATCGGTAAAAGCACAGAAATCATCCGGAATTACTTCAATCTGATTATAATCCAATTTAAGGTCTGATAACTTAACTTCCGTACCGAAAGGATTCAGTGTCTTGATATTGTTGTGAATACAATCCAACAAGCCGAGTTTTACCATCTTCTTTAATGACTCGTGTGGCGGGAATGCTTCCAGATTGTTGTATCCCATATATAAGATCTGAATCTTCGGACCTGTATCTTCATCGTCCGCCAATTTTTGCCAATCAGTCAATATATCGTCAGGTTTAATACCTCTGTTGCAAGCGATATTAAGCAACTGTAAATCCGGAAGATCAAATATAAATTCCGGAAGACGTGTCATATTAGGACAATTATACAGTTCCACATCTGTCAATGACTCCATTTTGCTCCAACTCAAATCTTCATTCATATACTGTTTGGCATACTCGGAATTCTCGTCAGCCCATCCGGTTGCGATGGCATCTTGAGTAAAAGGCGAATTAGCGAAAAAAAGCGCTTGCAATTTAGTTAATCGCATAATAGCTTTCGAAACAAACGTAATCTGGTTGGTGAGGGTACCTATTTGTGTATCCTTCAATGATATACGACTGTTTTTCTTGATAGGTTTCATATCTGGATTCCTATTGATGCCATCTTGTATAAGTTCCGACATACCCTGACGCGGGTCATAATCAAGGAATGTCCTCTTATAATGCATACGTATCCGCTGTTTCTGTTCGTCACTCATATTCGGAGTCAGTTCGTCTTCACCAAACAATCTCCCGCTCAGCGTTTCGCTGTGTGTACCAAAAGACAGCGTCCTTAATTCCGTTAATTGTCCGATAGCATCAGGCACAATACCTTTAGCTCCGAATCCGGCAATTGAAAGTCCGGTAATGCGCCCGTTATTATCCAAGTCAACACCGGGCTGATCCCCCCACATGTCCATTTCTTTATTGAAGTTCCAATTTGCGCTATGCACAGAATTATCTACTGAACCTCCATAATATTTCCAGTTTTTACCATCTAAAGCTTCCCAAATTTCTTTCAGTGCTCTATAGTCTTTGATATACTCTGCAGTTTCTTTCAATTGGATAGGCACATTAGCATCTTCTGTCAACTCATTATCTTTCACAATAAAAGGTTCACCTCTGACAACTTGTGTTTCCAGTTCCTTTTTTGTGCTACCGCTTTTAGAATAAGTGGTATAAGCTACTACCTGATAAGTTCCGGCAGGAAGCCATACGGCAGAGTCACAGGTCGCTACACCTATATCCATATACTGGTCATTAGGATTGTCAGGATTCTCATGTTTCTTAGAATCTTCTTTATAGGTGACTTTCATATCCTTCAATTCGGTAGTGACACGATTGAAGGTATTCATCACTGTGACTTTGATGAAGCGGATATCACTAAACAGGTATTCACCGGCAGCACGAGTAGCAAGTCCTTCTTTTGTCAATTTGAAAGTTACAGTTCCGCGAGGTACGGCATCTACTACCAAAGCCTTCTCTTGAAGTCCGCCACTGATGACGATCAGTTCATTGTCATCTCCGCCGGGTCCTGCCAATAATACCTCATCCAATTTACCATACAGATAATAACCGATGATTTTGTAAGTACCGACAAGCAACTGCAATTTATCACTACGCATACCATATTCCGCATTGCTTTCATTATATGCGTTCAAAGGCAAAGTCTGCGAAACGGTTGTACCGTTATGCTCCATCACAACTTTAATTTTCTGTGCACTCGACAATGATTCGAGTTTGTCCGTTGCACGAGTAGTTGTCCCTTTATCAAATGAGGCACTCTTATAAAGCTTGAACTGCACATAGCCATATTGGCTTTGCAGTGCCTCATCATCGTCGGAACAACTAGTTACCAACCCTATCGTCAGCATGCTGACGATAAGGGGTAAGAGGTATATTGAGTATAATTTTTGTAGATTCATTTAACCTATTATTCGTTTGATATATACGTTACTTATTGATGATAAAGAGTATTTGCTTACTTCCATCTTCTCCGGTAATCACAAGAAGAATAGGCTTAGAGGATATTGGCAAACTACTACCACTTCCAAGCCATACATTAAGTACCTTTTTACCACTAAAGTAATCCTCTCCAATAGTAATATCATCAGAAGTTAACTCTTCTTCAGAAGTATCTGTAACAGTATAAGCCTTATAGCTCACAACATCAGAAGAAGTAAGAGCAATGTTTATTCCAGCATTAGGATTCTCCATTTCAAAAAGTTCAGTCGCTCCATAAGTATTTTGGAAATATTGGGCACCTCCAAGGGAACCACTATAAGGGGTACATACAAAATCACTTCCCATCCCGTTACTACTGGTAATCTTGAATATAGCCGTTTCTTCACCACCAACTTCTCCCCCACTAGCATTACTTGTTCTTACAATAAGCATTGCTTTGTCATCTTCAGTTTCTCCTTTGACAATCACAAATATATCCTTTCCATTTGTCTTTTTGCTATCTATGCTCATTGTTGTTCCAGCAGGATCTATAATACCATCGGGTGCCGCTTCCTCATTGTCTAAGAAATAACATTTAGCATCCCATATTTCAAAAGAAACCGTAACATAAGTACTTACCCCCGGCTGTTTAATTTCTGAAATACCTTTAACGCCATATTCGGTTTTAAAATGTTCGGCATTACTTTCGGTATAAGGCGTACATTCGATAGGCGTTACGTAATCAGTTCCATCCACAGCACTAAAATACTGTATGGCTTCATCCTTTTTTATTTCTTTTTGAGTGAACTGAAGAACAAGATTTGTTTGTTCATACTGATAGACCAATTCATCACCATTAATAATGGTACTTTCTAAATTATCCCTGCCAATTCTATTAAATTCAGCATCAGAGAACACAAGAACATATCCGACTCTTTCTTCAGCATATCCCGAAATAGGAGTAAAAGGTTTTACAATAAGTGAGATATTTCCATCTTTCTTTTCATCCTCACAACTCATCCATTTCTCATCCATCCATTCATCATCATCTACACCTTCAAAATACAAATTATTATTAGAAGCACCTTTTGTAACAAATACCACATGGTATTTATCTTCCAAAGTCTTAACAGTAAACGGTAAACGATTCTTAAAAGAGGTTGTACTACTTCCAGTACCAGCCACACCACCAGAGCCTTGTGTGAAACTCTTTCCATCCAAAGATACAACCCAATCATACATATTACTTGACGGACGTTTCAATTCCATTACTCCCGGTGTCATACCTTCGTAAACTAGTTTGATAGAATGGAATGCTCTTCCTTCTTCATCAGAAAATGTTATCACATTTTCATCACTAGCCAAAACCGGATACTTTTCACGGATTCCGTTTTCGATTATTCGCAAACCACCTTGCACTTTCTTATTGACCGGGCCTACAAGAGAGCCGCCGTCCAATTCCACCCAACCCGGCAAATTTGTAGCTGCAAAACGGAAGTTTGCTTCAACATCAAAAAGAACATATTCCTGATAACCGACTTTAAGAACTCCGTCTTTGGTGATATCATTTCCTTCCTTATCGTATATCTTCAATTCATAATCCACCTTAGAACGAGTCACTTCACCAATCACAATCGTCTGACCGCCCATAGTCAATTCCAATTTAGCCACACTGACGTCGCCCACTTGCATATTATCATTCGTAATCACAAGAGTTACTGTCTGCGTACCGGCAGTACCGGACAGAACAAATTCTCCCAGTTCATCGTCTGTCTTAAACTTACACCAAATGGCAGAAGACGCCAAACTCCAGTTCGTATTAGCCGTAAATGTAAACTCCCTTGTATCATTAGAATTGCAGATGAGATTCTGCTTTTCCGGAAATATCGGAGTCACTGCATTATCATCGTCGTCCGAACATGCCGCCAGACAGAAAGCCATAAGTAAGCCAATAAAGAGCCAACTCTTGCATAATGTCTTCATGCACGAATCTCCTAGTGGTTTTAAACTAAACTTTTTCATATCTTTATCTTTTGCTATTTTTTAATATCCTTGTTCTTTTAATTTTTCAGCTTCTGCTTCACTTATCCATTCGAGTATATTGACAAACGTTCCTACTGTACCATAGTATGATCCGTCTTTATTGTTCACGCTCATCGTAACATACTGTAAGACAAAATTCTCATTGGTGCTAAAGTAAGACGTATAAGCAGTAGGTTGATTTAACCGTAACTTGCCGTCACCATGAACTGTATTGAAAGCTTCTCCTGTAGAGCCACAAATTTGTTCTTCCATTTCAACCAAAGGCTCCAGAACATCTTTCCGGTTGAAAGTGATTTCCATATCATAACCATCAAAATAGAGTCCATGGACTACGATCGTATTATCTTTCCCCTTCACCACATCCGAAGTCACTAAACGCAAATCCACTTTATGCGGATAGTAGTCTGAAGATAAATAAGTGGAAGTTACTTTACAATAGCCTTTAAAGTTTTTAATATCAAACGGACGAATCTTTTGCATCACCACTTTGGCTTCGTTCTTGTAAAGACTCCATTGCTCAGTTTCGGGGATTATCAATCGCAAAGCGAATCCCAATGAATCTGAAATATCCATGTTTTTATAAATACCCTCCACCGCAACATTCGTACTCAATTCTCCCGCTTTTATAGTAACGGTATTCGACAAAATCTTGTAATGTTTACCTTCAACCGCATTACTCTCCTTATCTATCACTTCGACACCGAAGGTACGGTCGTAGTCTGCAGGTATAGTAGCGGAAACAGGCACATTGAATATCTCATTGGTTTCTTGCACGGCATATGTATAAAGCGTGTCAGAAAACATAAGATAATTGGGCCCGCTGTACAACACCTTGTCCTGATCGCATCCGGAAAAAGCTATCAGAGCAGCAACGGCTACTATACATCCTATTAATAATTTCTTCATTATCATATGTTTAAATCTTATTTATTACTTTCATTCGGTTCCACTTGCGAGCCGGGAGCATCCAGTTCATGTTGCGGTATAGGCCATACAAACAAAGGATCATCCGCTTCTACCTTCAATCGGTCTCCTGTTGACAAAGATTGGTCTTGGGGCTTACGCTCGAATCCTTTGTGCCAGCGCTTTAAATCATGAAGACGGAAACCTTCCATATAAAGCTCTTTCACACGTTCGGACTCGATGATCTCCATTGCATTAGACTCACTCATGGGAGTTGATCCACCATAAGAGGAATATCGTGCGGTACGCAGTGTTGTGATATCTTTTCCCGCACGGTTATAATCAGGCTGTTCTTTTTGCACATAAGCCTCGGCACGTATCAGATATTGCTCTGACAAACGCAATACTTTTGGCATGGAAACATGAAGAATATTGGCAGCAATAAACTCTTCGTTACCGGCATACTTAATCAGCAAAGGCCATGAAAGATGGTGGCTGAAGCTGGTAGTGCGTGATTCAAAGAAAGTAGAAGCACGTAAATCATTTGCATTATAAGAATTGAGCACCCAAGTAGCCGGAACATAGTCCGGACGATAATTCACGTGGTCGTAATTTAAAAAAATCAATCCCAGTTTGCCTCCATAAGAATTGACGGTGAACCCCACTTTCCAAATAGCTTCCGTAGACATGTCATTTGTCCACATATACTTATAATAACTGACTCCGGATGAAATCGCACGAGTACAACTAGCCAACAGATAATATTCGCTATCTATAACTTTACTGGAGTACTTGATAGCTTCGTCCCACTTCTTCATATAAAGAGCAACACGGGCACGTAAAGCATATACAGTATACTCGTTGAAGTAAGTAGCATTGTTAAATAAAGGCACATCTACAGACGGGTCATAATCCTTATCCAACTCCAGCAACTTAGCAGCCCGGTCAAGGTCTTCAAGAATAAATCCATAAGAGTCTTTCAACGAAGCACGTTTCATTTCTTCTCCGCCCTGATAATGCCTAGTCAAAATAACCCCCAACTGATTGGCTGCGTCTTCATCACTTTCATAAACCTTACAGAATAGCTTCACCAATTCAGAGTAAGCAAGTGCACGGGCAAAATAAGCTTCACCACAATACTGGTCGAGCTTATCCAAATCATTATCATCCGTTGTGTTATTTCTCACTCCGTCTACACGGTCGAGCATGAAGTTACAACGATTGATCACATTGTAAAGTCCGGCATAAACAGCCTCAATACTTGTATTTGTTGCCAGAATATCTTTCCAGCGCCAGATATCTCCGTATATATTCGTATTTCCGTTAATTCCATACACAAGATCGGTCTGCAAATCAGGAAGTATTGTGAGATTACCGGAATACAGAGCACTATTCTTAAATGCATCATAAATACCGATAACTGCCAGATTTACATCATCCACCGTCTGAATGGCATCGTCAAAAGGAATAGAATCTTCCGGCATCTTATCCAAACAGGAAGTGGCGGAAAAAGCCACAGCAGCTATCAGGATATATAATTTAAATTTCTTAATCATCTTTTTTTATTATACTATTAGAATGAAATGTCAATACCCAAAGTAAACTGACGTGAAGCTGGATATTTTGCCCTATACACATTAGTTGCCACTTCCGGATCAAGTCCTGTAAAACCTGTCCAAGTAAACAAATTCTGTCCCTGCAAATAAACACGTGCTGACGTGAAGAAATGAGTTTTGCTCAATAATGATTGTGGAAGCGCATAAGCCAGTGTCAGGTTCTTTAAACGAAGGAATGAAGAGTTCTCAAGAAAGCGGTCATCCAGTTGAGCCGTCACTCCATAACGGGGAATATCCGTAATGTCGCCCGGTTTTTTCCAGCGATCGTACAATAGTCTTCTTGATTGATTGTAAGCACTATACAGTCCGTTACTTTCTTCGAAGAAGCGGTCATTATTCATCACATATCGTTTAGCCATCCAACTGAACTGGGCCGATAATGAAAGCCCTTTCCACATTAGGGTTGTGCCGAAGCCGCCTGCCCAGGGAGAGTCAAAGGTTTTACCGGTCATCACTTTGTCTTCTTCACGGTATTCTGTTGTCAGTTCTCCGTCGGCAGTGTACCACAAAGCATCACCATTGGCCGGATTCACTCCTGCATAACGGTTCATGAAGTACTCATGTACAGGATGTCCTACTACGTATTTCAATCCGGTAGTGGAATTTACATATTCTTCCACGCCATTATAAAGTTCCAACAGTTTATTCTTATTATAAGATACGTTCGCGCTCAGATTCCAAGTGAAGTCTTTTGTACGGATCACATCTCCGTCAATTGCAACTTCCACTCCTCGATTCATCATAGCGCCAATGTTGTCCCAACGATTACCGACACCGGTAATAGCATACGATTGAGGAACTAACATCAACATATTAGTAGTCTTTTTATGATAAAAATCGACGTTCAAATTGACTCTATTGAAAAAGCCCAAACTCAAACCGATATTGTTTGCCCAAGTTTGCTCCCAGCTTAACTCTTCGTTCCCACTTTGTGCAGGATATATACCAGCTTCATCATTATAGTTGGCATTACCGGAAACCAGCGCTAAATGATCATAGTAAGGAATTTCCGAATTACCAGAAGTACCTGTGCTTAACTTAATCTGTGCGTTTGTGAGCCATTCTATATCTTTAAGGAAAGCCTCGTTCTTGATATTCCACATAAAGCCCAACGACCAGAACATTCCCCAACGGTGGTCTTTACCAAAACGAGAAGAAGCATCTGCACGTGCGGCAACTTCCGCATAATATAACTCTTTATAATTATACTCTCCACGAAAGAAAAAAGACAGGTATGAATAAGCACTATTTGAATCCGGCCATGAGATAGCACGAGTTCCGGAAAGCAAGTTAGTAAGACGGTCGTTATTCTGTCCTTGTGTACTTACCTGAAATCCGGTTGAGTGATAATCTATCCCTTCTTGTCCCAGTAAAAAATTCAATGAATGATTATCATTCAAGGCCCACCGGTAATTAGCTGTAAGAGTTTCACTCAAACTAAGAATATCGGATGAACTGCGCCCCGCTTTACCTGATTTATTATTAATTATATAACTTGGGAAAGACTGCATGAAAGCCGTAGAATGTGCATAATCTGCAGCAAACTGTGCACGAATGGTTAAATCCCGAATCGGAGTAACTTCCGCGAAAATAGTAGACAGCAATTTGTATTTTTTATATTCTACAGGATTATTCGCCATCCATTCTATCGGGTTCTGTCCGGTTCCCGTCCAAGTTCCATCGTTTTCGGAAGCCAAAGAACCATCCGCATTATAAGGATTCCAATAAGGCAACATAAAACGAGATCCAGAAATAGGTGTATAGAGTGCTGGTTCTCCCTCTTCGGCCTGTGATATCTCTTCGTACGCCATCATCGTATTAGTACCAATTTTCAGCCAGTTGCTAGCTTTCACTTCCGCATTGGCACGCATATTATAGCGACGAAAAGTAGAACTCTGGGCGATACCTTCCTGATCGTAGAATCCCCCGGAAACAAAATAGTTCAAACGGTCGGTGGCACGATTAACTGACAATTCATAACTCTGTAAAGGAGCACGATCATTGAAGACTTCATCCAGCCAGTTTACATCCGTGCGAGACAGCAAGTTGTAATCCTTTCCCGTATCTAAACCGATTTCTTTTTCAAACTGGATACGTTCCGGAGTATTCATCACTACCCAATTGTCGTCTGAAGCCAATTGTGAAAAACCCCATTGCGCACGCATGGTTACTTTCGCCTTGTCAATCGCCAAACCACGTTTGGAAGTGATTACTACCACACCGTTCGCAGCACGGGCACCGTAAATAGAGGTTGATGAAGCATCTTTCAACACAGAAATGGATTCTATATCTCCCGGACTGATTGTATTAAAATCAGCACTGGAAATAGGTACACCATCCAAAATAAATAAAGGAGATGTACCTGAATTGATAGAGTTGGTACCTCTAAGCTGGAAAACAGCCGCCTTACTTGGTTCCCCCGAATTAGAGATTACCGTTAATCCAGGAGTCTGTCCCTGCAACGATTGGTCGAAACCGGCCGCAGGTACATTTTCCATTTTTTCTGCCTTTACAGTAGATACGGCACCGGCAATCGTTCCTTTCTTACGTGTACCATAGGCAACGACCACCACTTCCTCTACCATCTGTGCATCGCTCTCCATCTTCAGATCAATACGAGTGGCAGCAGACACTTGCTTTTCCATCGTTTTCATTCCAATGTAAGAAAACTGCAAAATGGCGGGGGATTTCGTCACTGTGATACTGTAATTACCATTCATATCGGTAATTACTCCGTTCGTCGTACCCTTCTCCAAAACAGACACACCAATCATCGGCTGATTATCTTCCGCCGAAATAATATGTCCAGTTACCTGATATCCACCCTGTGCAAAAAGCAACAGGGGGATACTTGTCAGAGTAAAGAGTACAAACAAGAGAATTGATTTTCTCATCTTTGATACTTTGATTTTAAATTAACCTTAATTCCGCAACACTATTATAAAATATTTTTTTTAAGTACCTGAGCA